>JAJZSG010000007.1 GCA_021849905.1 Pseudomonadota bacterium | reverse complement strand
AACATGATAATGCATAATTAATATCGCTCGTGCGACTGTTGTCAATTTTCCAACAGGACAAGACGCTCATCAAGATGTGCTTCGCTCAATAGAACAGATTACCGATCATCACATCATCCATGAAATAGATTATGTTTTTCCCTATCCAGCGTATTTGAAAGGCGATATTAATTATGCATTATCATGTTGTTCCGACGTGCGGCAACGTTGTCAAGAGAAAGGGCTACTATTCAAAGTAATTCTTGAAACCGGTGCATTGCCTTCATCCGATGTCATTTACCAATTAAGTTGTGACGTCATAAATCAAGGTTGTGATTTTCTTAAGACATCAACAGGAAAAATCTCACAAGGTGCAACGATTTCTGCCGTATCCGCAATGCTTTCAGCCATTATTGATCAAAAAGCGCCCTGTGGAATTAAAATATCGGGCGGTATTAAAACGGTGGAACAGGCACTAAATTACATTCGTTTGGCCGAAAATAGACTCAAAAAAAACGTTAATTCAGACTGGTTTCGTCTAGGCATAAGCAGTTTATTAGACAACATCGAAAAATGACGTTCAAGCTGTGAGGCTTCAGCTTAATCAGCCAAACGAGATCGCGAAAGGCTCATCATCACTTCCATCAATACTAGAGCTCATTAACGTGACACGCGCGATGGCATGAATAGTTCTGGTTTTATTGGAACAATCCTTGGCACCGGCCTGTTTCAAGCAATTTGCCACTTGATGAACCGTATCGATTATACTGTCATCTTCAGCGATTAATTGCTTGGTCTTCGCATCAATCAACACCAACGACAAGTGACTTAGGCGCCACTCTGTATTGTCGGGGTTATAACCCACTCGACGCTCGTGAACAAGTGTCACTTTGCCACCTACTGGTAAATCAACCTCATACTCTTTTACTGTCTGATTAAGGGTTAATTTATCTTCAATTAAATTAAGTCGCTGCTCGAATGCCCGTTGCATATTCAAATAGCCCCAACCATAGGTTGGGTTCCACTCCGATCCCATCACGGCAAAATGTCCGCCTTGATATACGTGACTCGGGTCATCAGGTCCCGGAACACCACTATCGGTCCAGGCATCAGCACTATTAATCAATAAGGCTTTTATCGCCATGGGATTTTTAATTCCCGCATCTTGCAAAAGTAAAACCGAACCACCCACATGGGGAGCCGCCGAACTGGTACCGCCCATCAAACGATACCCATCGCGATAATCCATAGCCGAGGTATAGGTTAAATTATATACGGTATTATCGGGTGCACAGGTACGTGTATCGTTCCCAGGAGCTGTAATATCCGGTTTTCGTCGACCATTAAGCGTTGGGCCTCGGCTACTGTTGTAACGAATCGCGTGCAAGCGTCTGTCAGGCGTTTGTCTGGCAATACCATTTTCTTTCACGGTCAAGTTCATATTGGCAACAGTTAATGCATTATAGTTATCCGCAGGCGCACTCATGGTGGATTGATTCGGTGCTTTGGGTAACCCTTGATTACCCGCTGATTTAACCCACAGTATTTTTTCATGATTAACTACATAATCAACCACTTTCGCAAGTCCACTCCAATCCGTGCAAGATGGACAACCAATCGACCCATTTCCAAAACTATAGTTAATAACCGTGGGTTTAACCGGCGCACGAGTTAACATCCAATCTAGGGTTCTTGTCGTCGTTTGAAAATTTTCATCATCTGCAAATCCAGACACAATGGTCGATGCACCAAAAGCAATCCCCTTATCATTGGGAAAAGACCCACTGCCAGATCCCGCATAAATACAAGCAACCCCTGTACCATGCGCTGTTCGCACACCATTTTTATATTTTAAATAATCAGATTGAGGTTCTTTGTCTAAAATCAACGCTTTATTAGCTAATCCCGGGTGTTCAACCGCAATACCTGAATCAATGAGCCCAACCACACCTAAATGCCCTGTATAACCCGCTTGCCACCAATTATTGTCAGATGAAAATGCTGAAGGCGCTAACAATATCGCCTGAGCACTCACTTCAAGCTCTTCAGAAGCCGGCTTATTCAATGAAATTTGTGCCACCGCATCATGTGCTGCAATCTGGTTTAAAATAGTTCTATCGTTGGGAATAACAACTGCAACAGCCGGCATAAAATGCATCGGTTTAGCGATCACATCGGGCATGTTATGCAGCTCATTTAAAAATGACGACATCTCTAATTGCGATTTTAGAAAAACAATCAACGAACTTCTACTCGTTTGACTAACGGCTCTCAGGTGTGTTTTTTTTGTGACATCATACAAAACATCACTGTCAATCAAGGCTTGACTAAAGGCTATAGAACTGAAAATTAATACGATTATGGTAAAAAGTAATTTTTTCATGCCGAGATTTCCTTGATGTTTAGGATGACAGTGGCCTTATTTTTAGATGGTTATAACAGACCAATTCCACATGGCCATTTTATCGAATAAAACACACCATGTTAGAGAGTCGGTGCACTTGTAGCCTGTTCATCGCGAACCCCATTAGATTTAGCAGGAGGACTAAAAAAAATTAAGGGTACAACATTCGTATGCATCAGTATACGCTCACCAACCGTATTGCCTAGAGGTAAGTAAGCCATGACTAAACGAACCATATCTGAATTTAGGTTGTGTATTGAAAGCAGAATGATTGCCGCATTCGTGAGTGCATTGACCTCATTGCGACGAGACCTGCGACGATTCTCTGTGAGATGCTCTGCGAGTTGTGTTCTTTGAGCAGGGCTTATATCTAATTCCAGAACATGTAGTCGATAGTTTTCTAGAAACCATGGATAAACCAATTCGATTGAGCCACGATTTAAAGTCAAATTTAAAGACGTTAAAGTCGAATTTCGGGCAAAGATAGATGTACCAGCTGGCCCAATGAAATTATAACTCAAATTCAACTTGGTTAAGCTTGTATTGAGAGCAAGCGCTTCTGCACCATCATTACCAATAGACTGGCCAGCCAAACTTAACGTCGTCAGGGTTTTATTTTTAGCCAATGTAATAGCTGATTCGTTCGAAAGAGGACCCTTTGCGTCATCCCATTCGATAATAAGCGTTCTAAGTGTAGTGTTGTTCACAAAAGCGGTTACACCGCTGTCACTAAAATCATTACATGACAAATCCAAATAGGTTAGAGTTTTATTACGTGCTAATGCGTGAACACCCATTATGTCAATATTATTACACTTTAGAATTAATGTTTTTAGTGTATTATTTCTTGTCAGTGCTTCAGCACCAATATTTTCTATATTATTATTTGTCAAATCAAGTGATTCTAACGTGGTGTTTTGGGCGATTATGCGAGCACCCACATTCCCTAACTGATTAAACTCCAAGTTTAATGAGGTCAATGTAGTATTACGTGCTAACGCACGAAGACCATTTTCTTCAATCCCATTTTCCTGCAAAATCAATGTTCTTAGATTTTGGTTTTGTAAAATGATTTCAAGTCCTTCGTCACCCAACTCGCAACATGTTAAGTCAAGAGAGATTAATGACGTGTTTCTTGCCAGGGCATGAAGGGTCTCTTCAGAAAGCCCGTTACCTGCAAGACTTAATGTTTTTAATATCGTATTATGTTCGAGAGCCTCAAACAGATGAATAATATCGTCTTCATCTAGACCTGGACCGTATATGTCGCTAAAGTCTAGGGATATTAAATCAGGATCGTTTTCTCTAAGCTGGTTTAAAGTTTGTTCTGAAATATGCATTAAGTCTACAGGCCAATTAAAGTGTTTAAATAATAACACTATTGACCGGTAAATTACAATAAGGACGTATCAGACCCTCAGCAGGATTTAATACATATGTATTCCACCATTCACAGCCAAATTAGAGCCTGTTATATAACCACTTCGCTCTGAAGCCAAAAAAGCAATTGACCAGGCAATTTCTTCAGGCGATGCAAATCGTTTCATGGGAATGCCTTCGATGATTTTGTCACGAATCGGCTCGGCAACGGTTGACACCATTTTACTTTCCACATATCCAGGCGACACGGCATTAACCGTAATGCCATATTTACCCACTTCTAATGCCAGACTTTTCGTGAATCCATAAATGCCTGATTTAGCTGAGGAATAATTTGTTTGGCCAAACTGACCTTTTTGACCATTCACAGAAGATATACTGATAATTCGTCCGAATTGTCGCTCAATCATACTGTTAATAAATTGTCGCGTGACATTAAACACACTATCCAAATCGGTATGCACTACACTGCACCATTCTTCATGGGTCATTTTACGAAATGGAACATCACGAATCGTACCCGCTGCATTAATCAAAATATCAATAGGACCAAAGCGCTCAACAACATCTTTTTCAAGGGCCGCACAACTATCAAAATCATTCACATTCATATAGGCTATACCAATGTTAAAGCCTAATTTTTTTTGGTGAGCTTGCCATGATGAAGCGCTGTCATTATCCAGCCTGTCAGCGGCTACCACTGTTGCACCCTGTTGAATGAACTCTTTACAAATGGCCGTGCCAATATCGCCCATGCCGCCAGTCACCAACGCAATACGATTTTTCATGTGTGCTCCCAATCCTTTGAGTTATGAACGGTGGCAATTAAATGAGTTGACCACCTCTTGATCAGAGAATACAAAGCGTTGATTACCAATGTGTTGGTATGATTCATGGCCCTTGCCAGCAATTAAAACAATATCTTGACGATTTGCATGACTCAGTGCGTAATGAATAGCCTGTTCTCTATCGATAATAGTGGACGCTATATGTGCAAATAGCAAACCGGCTTCCATTTCTTTTGCAATCTGCTCGGGCGATTCGGAGCGAGGATTATCACTGGTAATGATAACCCTATCCGCATATTGACTGGCAATTCTCCCCATCATGGGCCGTTTAGCCTTATCGCGATCCCCGCCACAGCCTATAACAACCCAGAGTTGCCCCTGTTTTAATACAGATAAAGTCGATAACACATTTTCCAAGGCATCAGGGGTATGCGCATAATCAACAATCACACAAGGCTCATCACAAACCAACTCCATACGCCCAGGCGATGCAGGCAATTGCGCCAAAACGTGAATAACATCGCAAACTTCATGACCTTGCGCCATCAAACTGGTATATACAGCAAGACTGTTGTAGACGTTAAACTGTCCCAATGTCTTAGTTTTTATGTGATGATGTCCCCAAGGTGAATCAATATCAAACGCACTTCCCGTCATGCTGATTTGAATGTTTGTTGCGCGAACATCCGCTTCTTCATGAAGACCATAGGTTAATTTTTGACACGCATTAGGCAGTTGACTGGCCATCAACTCGGTATACTGATCGTCATGATTAAGGATGGCATATTTTAAGCTGGGCGTTGAAAACAATAATGCTTTTGCTTCAGCATAGGCTTGCATCGTGACATGATAATCTAAATGATCGTGGCTTAAATTCGTATAAATCGCTTGATTAAAATCAATGCATGCAGTACGTCCTTGAATTAATGCATGAGAGGACACTTCCATATTCACGCACTCAGTGCCTTGTTGTTTATAATCAGCCAATAAAGCCTGTAAACATAAAGCATCAGGTGTTGTATTTGAAAGCGGCCTTAAAGCAGCGGCATCACCATAACCTAAGGTACCGATGTAAGCTGATTGTAATCCCAAGGCCGATTGGGCTTTGGCCAAAAGCCATGCGATCGTGGTTTTTCCATTAGTTCCCGTGACACCCACAACCGTCAAATCTTGACTCGGTAAATCATAAAACCGGCTGGCAATCAACGCTAATTTTTGCGCTAATTGAGGCACGGGGATCATGGTTAGGTCTTTTGAAGGGATGAACGAATCGGACAAATTCGCAGGATCAAAGGCAATTGCAACAGCGCCTCTAACAACAGCTTGCTGACAATAAAACCGTCCGTCGGCATGAGAACCGGGATAGGCCAGAAACAAGTCTCCTGGCTTTATCAAGCGACTATCGTTGTTAAGCCCTGAAATTATCACATCAGGGAGCCCATTAATACAAAAGGGACTGAATAAATCAGCGAGTTTCTTCATAAATAACCTCAGACAGTTGGGCCTTGAATGCCGTTTGGACCCCTACGTCCCGCGACTTGTTCGGGGATCCTGTTCTAGCCTAGACTCTAGACTACGCGAACAAGCCGCGGAGCGTAGGCTGATTGTAATGGCGCTCAAGGCACAGACTTTTCTATCCTTTATCAGGAAGGATATCAAGGGTACGCAGTGCCGCTGTCATGACTTTTGCAAACAAGGGGGCAGCAACCGCAGCGCCATAATACCCCCCTCGCGTAGGCTCATGAATAAACACAGCAACAATCAGCCTTGGATGCGAGACAGGGGCAATCCCCACAAAGCTTGCAATGTGCCGATGTTCTTCATAGCCTTTTTTACCAGCGACACGTGCCGTACCTGTTTTTCCAGCAACACGATATCCAGGCACATCCGCAGACTTCCCCGTTCCATCGTTAACAACGGCCTCCATCATAGCCAAAACTTGCTTGGCCGTTTTTGGGTTAATCACCTGCTCACCTTGTACTGAGGGATTATTCGGATTATGAAGCAAGCTCACGGGTAAAAGTCGGCCTTCATTTGCAAAGATCAAATAGCTCCGAGCCAATTGCACGGCATTAACCGACATGCCATAACCAAAACTTAAGGTTGCCAACACAAACGGGTTTGCATCAGTGAGTTTAACAAGACTGCCCTCAGCCTCACCCGGATAACCACTATCGGTTCGTTGACCTATACCACAACGCAATAACATATTAATCAACTGCTCTGGGGGACTCGTGAGCACCATTTTGGTCACGCCTACATTACTGGAGTATCGCAACACACCCGTCACATCAAGCACACCATAACTATGCACATCACGGATCGTATGACCATGCACCGTCATCCAACTGGGTCGAGTATCAATAATGGTCTCGGGCGTAAAATGGCCACTATCCAATGCGCTGGCTATTGAGAACGGTTTAATTACGGAGCCCGGCTCAAAGGTATCGGTAAATGCTTTATTACGATAACTGTCCAGATTATAACGACCGCGGGCATTTGGATTAAACGAGGGGGAGTTAGCAATCGCAATCACCTCCCCATTTTGAGTATCTAAAACAACCACAGACCCTGATTTGGCACCAAATTTTGCTAATGTATTTTGCAATTCATGATAAGCAAAAAATTGAATTCGCCTATCAATACTCAACTGTAACACATGCCCGGGTTGAGGTGCTTTTATCACATTAAGCTCTTCAATAACACGACCTGTTCTATCTTTTACAACGCGTTTTTTACCACTAAACCCCACTAACCAATGTTGATAAGCTAACTCTAATCCTTCGATCCCATTATCATCAATATTAGTAAACCCTAATAATTGCGCTGTGCTATCGGCTTCAGGATAGTAGCGCTTAAACTCCTCCTGAAAATTCAGACCCGGAATTTTCAGTGCTGCAATTTGTTTTGCTAGCATGGGCGTTATTTGTCTTTGCAAATAGGCGAATTCACGCCCTTTCATGCGCTGGGTATGTTTCAATAACTGCTGTGGGGTGAGATTTAGGAGCTTGGCTAGAGCGGATAATTGCTTTGTATTTGGCGCAAACTCTTTGCTATTAATCCATAAAGATTGCACGGGTGTGCTTACCGCAAGAACAGCACCTTCCCTGTCAATAATCATGCCACGATAGGCTGGAATATTCACAACACGCAAACTGCGCGCATTGCCTTGACCACGTAAAAACTGTTTATCGACAACCATTAAATCAAACATTCGCCATACGAGCCCGACGGATATGAGCATAAAAAAAAAGGTGATCGCCCATAGTCGTGCTCGATGAGCATTTTTTTTCATCGTGCACGCAAAACAAACGTTTGTTTACTTGAGGGCAATACCATGTGCAATTTTTCTTCAGCTAACTGCTGAACACGTGACGGCGTGGCAAGCGTCGCTTGCTCAAGTAACAATTGTCCTCTTTGCAACTGCAATTGATGGGCTTGTTGTTCAGCCTGCTCTAATTGACTTAACGCTAAACGGTGCATGTTAGTTGTATAAACAACAGCTAACGCGCTCATCAGGACAGCTCCAAGTAGCATCATTTGAAAACAGAAAGTCCTCGACAGCTTCATGTTTGCTAAATGCCCATGAAAAAGATCACTTTGACTAATATCTCTTGCTGCAGCATTCATGCTAGTTTCTCTCCTATTCTAAGAACGGCACTTCGAGAACGATTATTTTCACTAATTTCGTTAAGGTGCGGTTTGATCGCTTTTCCAATTCGTTTGAAATTCATTTGAATGTCAGACACCCTGATAGGCACACCTAAAGGCGGTTGTTTACCTTTAGCCTCTTTTCGCACAAACTGTTTCACAATCCGGTCTTCTAGCGAATGAAAACTAATCACAGCTAATCGACCCCCGATTGCCAATACATTCACGCATTGCCTTAATCCGTCCGTCAAATCAACCAATTCGCTATTGATATGAATACGAATGGCCTGAAAAACCCGCGTGGCCGGGTGTTTGTGTTTTTCCCATTTGGGATTAGCGGCTTTCACAATCTCAGCCAAAGCATGCGTCGTTAAAATGGGCGCATCCAGCCTTGCACTGACAATTGCGCGTGCGATCCGACCAGCAAATCGCTCCTCACCATACTCTCGAAAAACACGCGTCATTTCCAATACATCCGCATCATTCACAAATCGTGCCGCATCCATTGGCTGCGTTAGGTCCATGCGCATATCCAATGGACCATCTTGCATAAAACTAAAACCACGCGCTGGATTATCCAATTGAGGCGATGACACCCCTAAATCCAGCAAAATCCCATTAATCTGACCATAAACACCCAAACGCTCGGCCACTTCACCCACATTTGCAAACGAACCTTGTATCATCGTAAAACGGCTATCTTCGCTTAAATTTGCTTGCGCGTAAGCAATGGCTTCGAGATCTTTGTCAATTGCGATTAAACGCCCGCCTTGATTTAAGTGCTGTAAAATTGCACGACTATGACCACCACGACCAAACGTGCCGTCCACATAGATGCCATTCGGCTTTATGGCCAAAGCTTTAATCGATTCGTGTAATAAGACCGGTCGATGTTCGGTCATAATTTAGGTTCCAGTTATAAAGAAAACGTTTTCATTTCATCAGGCAAGCCAACTATTCCTGATGCTTCATCGGCAAGCCACTGTTCGCGTTTGGATTGCCAAACTGACTCATCCCAAATCTCAAATTTATTCCCTTGCCCAATCATCACCACCCGTTTATCAAGACTCGCATAATCACGCA
This sequence comes from Pseudomonadota bacterium, assembly GCA_021849905.1. Classification (GTDB taxonomy): domain Bacteria; phylum Pseudomonadota; class Gammaproteobacteria; order Legionellales; family Legionellaceae; genus DDPF01. The sequence goes on along the minus strand of JAJZSG010000007.1, from coordinate 22,943 downwards.
GCAATGGCGGGAGGAGCAGACGACCCTGACTATCCAACTCAACATCTGTGGCATGACCAATCAACAAGCGTTGAATTCGTCTGGCGGCTGCATTAAAACTTGGCAAACGCTGCAAATTATTTTCAATTAATTGCCACTGCAACGCAGGATATAACAATAAACAGGTTTCTTCGGTATCAATAGTCACAACCAAAGCAGCACCCTCTTGTGCACCCAACGCCTCTCGATATCGCGTGGGTACAGCAAGACGGCCTTTTCCGTCAATGTTGATCGCATTAATGCCTCTAAACATGATTTTATTAGCAGGAGCACAACTCCCACAATTCTCCACTTTTTTGTTATTTTAAACCACTTTCATATACTATAGAAACACATTTTCCACAGCGTCAAGGTAAAAGCCGATTTTTTTTATTAAAAGGTGGGCATTATTCAATCAAAGCGACTGTTTTGATCAAAAACAGAGCGATTTAATTAAAATTCAGTTATTTATTTCTGAAGCAATGCGTATTCCATGTAAAACCAGATCGGGAAGATGATGATCATACAAATCATGTTTCTCGAATAACGAGGCAAAGCCACCGGTTGCCAAAATTAAAACATCTTGACCCGCAAAGGCTTCTTGTTTAATCCGAGCAATGAGTTCACGACACGCACCTAGCGCGCCATAAAACACACCCGATTGGATACTTTCAATCGTCGAGCGACCAATAGCCTGCTCAACCTTGACAATATCTACTGCCGGTAATTTTGCGGTGTTACTAGATAATGCATCAGCAGCTAAACGCACACCGGGGAGAATAGCTCCCCCCAAATACGCTTTTTGCATGTTAATCGCGCAAAACGTGGTGGCTGTACCGAAATCAATAATAATCATGTTCTTATAAGGGAAATGCTGAGTGGCCGCAATGGCATTCGCAATTCTATCAGCACCCACATCAACGGGATTACGGTATTTAATATTCAACCCCGTCTTAACACCGACTTGCAAAAAAAACGGCTCGGTAAAAAAATATTTAATACACGCCGCTCTTAGGGAATAATCCAATTGCGGCACAACAGAACAGATCCCAATAGCGGAAATTAACGCTGGATCACACTGATTCTCTCTTAAAACCGATTTCAGAAAAATACCCAATTCATCTGAGGTGCAAGTCACGGATGTGTGACGAAAACGCAAACAAATATCATCACCGTCAAATACACCACCGTAAATATGGGAATTACCCACGTCAAGAGACAAAATCATAGATAGCTACTCAGAAAATAAAACAAAAGAATGGTATGGGGAGTTTTATAAGGAATCAAGTTATTTTTATTTGTTTGTGAATAGGGTCAATTCGATTAATGGTCTTACAAGGCTATCATGAGGATTTAAATCATGCGCTTCATCTAACACACCATTGTGGTGAAAATAGCTCAGAATTAACTGGGTGTGATTACAAGCGCGGTGAAATTTATTTAAACGCACTTGCAATCAAACCTGTTAGCTCGAGACTCTATCAAATCACTTAATTCGATTAGGCTTCACTGGACGCTTGCAGCATCCAATGCGCTTTCTGATGAGCGGCTAACCTATCCGCTAAAAGATTCACAGTACCCTCATCCCGTTCTTTTTGTGCTAAAGAAATAGCCGCATTCAGATCCTTGACAAGCGTACTATTATCTTTCGCAAGTTCAGTGACCATATCATCGGATTTCAAATTGGAGTTGCCTTCTTTTATTGTTTTTAACTGCTCAAATTCTCTAAACGTTGCAGGCGCTTTATGACCCAACATGATCATACGCTCAGCAATAGCATCCACGGCTTCAGCTAACTCGCGATATTGCTCTTCAAATAAAATATGAAACGATTTAAATTGTGCCCCTCTGACGTGCCAATGATAGTTTTGTGTTTTAAGATAAAGCGCGTAGGTATCTGCCATGATAATTGACAATTTACTCATCAAATCACTCATATCAAACTCCTTTTTATTGATGTGATTACTATAAGTGTAGCACGCAGACCCATTTATTTCGCAAAAGACAGTTCATTTGTTAAACTTGAATGAAAACTCAACAGGTACTATAGGCAAGCCAACATGGATAATTATCTACATATTATAAAAAAAGACGATTTACACAAACTAACTGAATCTAATCAGAAACTCACGACTCAGTCTTTAGAGTCAGGCAAGCTCATATACCTTCCTGATTATGCATTTACCCTCGCACACCACGAACAAGATTTACTAACGAATTCTATTCTTGACCCCAAAAGTAAAAATATCAGTTACGATTACCCCAGACAACGTCTAAACGGTCTGTCCAAAAACAACAAATCATCCGCATTACCTGGATTAATACAACCTTTTATGCATCGATTTGCTGATTTTAGTCACGATTTAATCAAAGCACTATTACCTCACTACACATCATCGATTCATTGGGGAAGGACCAGTTATCGACCGGCTGAAATAAAAGGCAGAGCCAGTTCTAAACGCCGCGATGATACCCGAGTCCATGTTGATTCGTTTGCCGCAACGCCCGTTAATGGGTTACGAATACTACGCGTGTTTTGTAATATAAATCCTCATGGCAAACCACGTGTCTGGCATATCGGGGAGTCTTTTAAAGACGTCATCAAACGATTTTCAAATACCATTCCAGCTTTTAATCCATTTCACGCCCGTCTATTGCAATGGTTTAAAATAACAAAATCCTTACGAACAGCCTATGATCATCACATGCTTCATTTGCATGACAACATGAAACTGGACGATCACTACCAGCAAACAGTGATAAAAAATCGCATCGATTTAGCCGCGCAAAGTACGTGGGTGGTATTTACAGATCACGTGTCACATGCGGCATTAAGTGGGCAGTTTCTACTGGAACAAACGTTTTATTTACCGGTAGATGCGATGCTTGATGCTGAACAATCACCACTGCGAGAATGGGAAAGAGAAAAGGCTATTCGTTTATTATGAGAACACGGTTCAGTACATATAAGACTACGGCGATTGCATTTAAATTCATGACGGCTATTTAACTTTTTCACTCCCTGACGGTCGTGGCTCGGATTTCCTGCGCATAGATTAAGCGCTTTAATGCAATCCCAGTACACTATGGTAAATTAATTACTACTTGAGATACTTGTGCCCAATACTTTTTACTATTTACGCGGCGCGTTCAGCGAACAAAATTTAGTAGCAACCTATGAAAATATTATTACCGATGCGATTAATAATTTATTGCAGGGTCATTACACTCAATCGTGAATTCCAAACAACAAACGGCATCGACCCGGCATTTTATCCATTCAGCGCACGACGCGAGAGGATTGGTCCATTGAGCTGCATCGACAACTTGCCGTGGGTAACCACGCCTTAGCTAGACACATTTTTTTACAGCATCAGTTTGGTGATGAATTAGCTTTTGCGGCTTTACTTTCTGGACCCAGCCAACCACCCGCCAAAACTGAGGAAGGTTTTTCTACGTTTAACAACTCAAGATAAAGATTGCGTTCATATATCCGGCATCTTAATGAACCAAATTGGTAATTGATTCGTGCCCTGATGAGTCCATATAAGTTACAATTACTTTATATAAAAAACCCGCCAAGTGACGGGTTTTTTATTAAAACTGAAAGACAAAGCAGCTTACATCATGCCGCCCATGCCTCCCATTCCACCCATACCGCCCATGCCGCCCATACCACCAGCGTCACCAGCACCATCATCTTTCTTAGGTAGGTCAGCAACCATACACTCTGTTGTCAACATCAGGCTTGCAATAGAGGCTGCATTTTGCAAGGCTGTGCGTGTTACTTTAGTTGGATCTAAGATACCAAGCTCAACCATATCACCGTATTCACCAGTTGCAGCATTGAAACCATAATTGCCTTTATTTTCAGCAATTTTGTTAACCACTACAGACGACTCATAGCCTGCATTAGACACGATTTGTCGTAATGGAGATTCAATCGCACGACGTAGAATATCAATACCCATGTTTTGGTCATGGTTATCACCTTTCAAACCGTCTAACGCTTTTTGTGCACGAACCAGCGCAACACCACCACCCGCAACAATACCTTCTTCAACGGCCGCACGAGTCGCATGCAATGCATCTTCAACACGCGCTTTCTTCTCTTTCATTTCAAATTCAGTCGCAGCACCCACTTTGATCACAGCAACACCGCCTGCTAATTTAGCAACACGCTCTTGCAATTTTTCACGATCATAGTCAGAAGATGTTTCTTCCATTTGTGCACGAATTTGACTGATACGAGCTGTAATATCAGTGGCTTTACCTTCTCCATCGATAATCGTTGTATTTTCTTTCGTCACAACGACACGTTTTGCTGTACCTAAATCTTCAAGTGTTGCGGCTTCCAGACTCTTACCAATTTCTTCAGAAATAACCTGAGCACTAGTCAAAATAGCAATGTCTTGTAACATAGCTTTACGTCTGTCACCAAAACCAGGCGCTTTAACCGCACAAACTTTAACAATTCCACGCATGTTGTTAACAACTAAAGTCGCTAATGCTTCACCTTCAACGTCTTCAGCAATAATCAATAATGGACGACCTGCTTTAGCAACGCCTTCAAGTACAGACAACATATCACGGATACTTGAAATCTTTTTATCGACTAGTAAGATGAACGGATGATCTAACTCAGCAGACATATTTTGTTGATTGTTAATGAAGTAAGGTGAAATATAACCACGGTCAAACTGCATACCTTCAACAACCGTCAATTCATTTTCTAAACCATTACCGTCTTCAACAGTGATAACACCTTCTTTACCGACTTTGGCCATGGCCTCAGCAATTATTGAACCGACTGCTTCATCAGCATTAGCTGAAATGGTACCAACTTGTGCAATCGCTTTTCCATCTTTGCAAGGCTTAGACATGGATTGCAAGTGCTTGGTCACCGCTAATACGGCTTTATCAATTCCGCGCTTTAAGTCCATTGGATTCATGCCAGCGGCAACGGCTTTATGACCTTCGACTAAAATTGAGCGAGCAAGGACGGTTGCGGTTGTTGTGCCATCACCAGCTGTGTCTGATGTTTTAGACGCAACTTCTTTGACCATCTGTGCGCCCATATTTTTAAAACGATCTTCAAATTCAATTTCTTTCGCAACAGACACGCCATCTTTAGTCACTGTTGGTGCACCGTAAGAGCGCTCAAGCACTACATTACGTCCACGCGGACCCATTGTGACTTGAACTGCATTTGCCAATGCATTAACACCTGCCAACATTTGTTGACGAGCTTCATCACCAAAACGTAAATCTTTAGCCATTTTAATTATCTCCACTTAAATCAATAAGACATATTTGAAACAATAAAATTATTTTTCAATAATACCCATAATGTCATCTTCACGCATAACCACTAATTCTTGACCATCAATTTTAACTTCAGTACCTGAATACTTACCAAACAAAACAACATCGCCCATCTTCACAGCTAACGCACGAACATCACCATTTTCCAAAACCTTACCAGGACCAAACGCAACAATCTCGCCACGCATTGGTTTTTCAGCAGCACTATCTGGAATTACAATTCCACCCGCTGATGTACGCTCTTCTTCTAGACGACGAACAACAACACGATCATGTAAAGGACGAATTTTCATACTTATTTTCTCCTAGTTGATATAAAAATATTTTTTTATCAGAGTGAGCTCTGACTTGCTAGCACTGTAAAACTTAAGTTAAACAATACTGATGTTTGCTATATGGGGCCATCTAGCCTGCTTTCAAGGGTTAAATGAAAAAATATTTAGGTTTTTTTTGGTACACATTCTATAATACGTATCTGTCACGTCAGGGTTAAGCCGTTAAAAATGAAAAAATATGGTCTACTTTCAATTCTTTTCTTCATCTTACTGTCTGGTCATGCGGCGCCGCCGAAAGCAACCGAGGTATTTAAGCTCTCAACCCAACTCGTTGACCCCAATACTTTCACGTTAAATTGGACTATTGAGAAGGGATTTTTTTTATACAAGTCGCGACTTAAACTATCTGAATTACCCAACAGTACCGTTCATCTCGGTAAAAGCACCCTGCCCGTTGCATTAAAAAAAACAACGGTACAAGGTGAGCGTTATGAAGTATACCGTAATCAACTCACACTCACCGTACCGGTTATCGGCGATAAACCTGGAGAAAGCATACTCAAAGTGAACTTTCAGGGCTGTTCTGACGATGGTTTTTGTTATCCACCCCAACATAGCTTTGTGAAGCTAAGCGTCGATAAACAATTAAGCCTTTTTCAAGTCAGTATCGATTCAAACGATCAATTTGATACGCCATCAATTTTAAAAAGAAATCAAATTATCGCCTCATCCGGATTTGAAAAATTATTTTCCGATAGCAGCTGGATTATTATCATGCTTAGTTTTTATGGATTTGGATTATTACTTGCCTTTACACCCTGTGTGTTACCCATGGTGCCCGTTTTATCGGGTATTATTGTCGGCCACGGCCATGATTTATCAACTCGAAAAGCGTTTTTATTGTCCCTAAGCTATGTCTTAAGCATGTCAATCACGTACAGTATCATCGGCGCCGTTTTCGCTATCATGGGTAATAATTTACAAATTATCATGCAATCAGGCTGGGCTATTGGACTCTTCAGCTTATTGTTTATTCTGTTGGCTTTGTCCATGTTTGATTTTTATGAGTTACGTTTACCCTTGTCATGGCAAAATAAACTAGCAAACATAACCCGCAGCCAATCAAGTGGGCATTATCTTAGCGCATCCATTATGGGCTGCTTATCGATTTTAATCCTATCGCCTTGTGTAACAGCACCTCTTGTGGGTGCATTAAGCTATATCGCACAAGAAGGTCGTGTTGGACTGGGTATTTTCTCACTATTTTTCTTAAGCCTAGGCATGGGCACCCCTCTTTTACTGATTGGAACATCAGCCGGTAAATATTTGCCTAAAGCCGGACAATGGATGAATGAAGTCAAAGCATTTTTTGGTGTTCTGTTACTAGGCGTTTCAATCCATCTAATGAGTCGCCTCCTCCCCCCTGTTTTCAGTATGATGCTATGGGCCAGTCTGTTTATTTTTTCAGGAATATATTTAGGCGCGTTTCATAACTCAAACACCAAACTCGGCAAATTCAATCAAAGTGCTGGAATTATTTTACTCGTTTATGGTGTTTTAATCTTAGTGGGTGCAAGCCAAGGTCATGGCGATCCCCTTCTACCCCTTAAACATGAAAAAACGACACGCCTAACAGATGTATCAAAAAAAATAACGGTTCATTCACTTAACGAATTAAACGCAGCCCTTATGGATGCAAAAAACGAAGGCAAGGCAGTTATGGTTGATTTTTATGCTGACTGGTGTGCTTCCTGTAAAATAATGGTAAATACCACACTAAGAGATCCAACTGTGCTTGCAGCGCTTAGACCATTTAACGTAATTACTGTTGACCTTTCAGCAAATAACGGACAAACACAAACGCTATTAAATCAGTTTAATCTAGTTGCACCACCGGTATTTCTATTTTTTAATAAAGATGGAGTTGAGTTAAAAAATCTACGATTAGTCGGTGAAATATCGTCAAACAGATTACTTAACAACCTGATAAATGTTCAAAAAATTCCACTATGACTGTTTAAAAAATTCTGCTAATTTATGTAAGGAAATTAAAATCATAGGGATAAATAGTCATGAGTAAAAAAATGATTAACGAAATGGATGTCGACTTGCATAAAAAACATAAATCACAGGATACAAGTGACACCTCTAATGGAACGCACAAAACAAAATTGGAAAGACGCCGACGTATCGAAGATATAAACGAAGAAAAACGACTGCGAGAAGAATTAAACGTATTTTAATACTCACGTCCGACTAGGGTCTTATATGGACCCTATAATCCAGATTAAAAATTTCAGATTAGGGGCTGTTGACATTTGCTCCTCTGTCGCCGACGTACCGCGGTTTATCCGCGTTATCGATGAGGGGCTCATGTCAAGTACATATTTCTTTGATCAAATTGAGTTTCCACTTCCTACACTAATTTTTAAAGCGTGCTTCACGTCCCGCAGCGTCTAAATATGTACTATGAATCTCATATACTGCTTTCAGGATTACGTTGCTGCAGTTTGATTTAATCAAAACAAACTTTTCCGCTCACGCCCCCCAAATTAAAAACACCCATTTTATAAACATAACAATCAAAAAATAAATTAAATGATTTAAAAATATATTTAATTGACTTATAATTAAAGCATTGATCATGGATTAATCTTCTCAGGGAAGACCTAATGAAAATTTACATCAAAAAATATAAAAATAGAGACAACCATGTCTGTCAAATAATTTACGGTAACAACAAAATACGTTTGATGAAAACGTCTGAATTACAAGATTTAACAACAGCGATAAATAACTGGCTAAAGCTAAAAAATAAGACTGAATTAACCCTCAAAATTGACCATGAATATGAGTTGGTTACGGATAGCTTTGAAGAGTCCGAAACACTCTGCGATTTAATCGAATGCGGTTTGAATAAAAAAATTATTTCTTTGCCAGAGGAACTATGCGTCAGTATCCACGATAATACCGTTATTTACAGTCATCGTGACATAAAACCCTATGAGCACTATTGGAAAAACACAGCGAATAAATCTGAGCTGTATAAAATATTATCCCAGGATATAATCGAAATACCTTATGCAGACGATCCAGAAGATTATTTATCGTACAATTCTCAATTAGCATTTCACACCAATCATGGCACAACACATGGATTAAGATCAGCAATCCTGACTTCATTTTTAAACCAATATATCGAAAATTTTGCCAATTCTCATACTAAACAAGTGATGAATCAAATGTCTGATGAGGAAGTCGCCTGCTTAGAGTTAGCAGGTTTTTTATCTCGTACAGGCAGAACCAATGAATTAGGATGGAGTGGTGATTTAACATATAGTCCTCGCTCGGCAGCCATATTTAAGCACATTGCTCTTGAACTCGGATTCGATCGGATATTGGTTAATACAATTGCTGTATGCTTTGATCACAAATTTAAGCTAGAGGAAGTACAAACATTTCTAGACAAAGAACAAGACGAAAGCCTTGCCACAGCCATAATATATCAAAAATTACTTCACATAGCCCATGCTTGCGACTTAGCTCGCTGCTCTGGCGATAAACAAGAACTTCTTAATGAAATTCAGCCCGAACTCGAAACGTTGTTAGAGACATCAATAACCGAATCATCAGAAGAGTTACTTGATTTTTCTGGTCAATTATGTCTTAAAACAGGTGAGGGTATCCCTTATGAAACCTTTGCAAGCGGTAAACAAAAACCCAAAAAACCACTGATCGTCAAATACTCAAACCAGGTTGAGGAAACGTATAATGAACTTCAACATCTAGCCACTTTAGAATTAGAACACCTCATTAATCCAACAAAAAGACACTCACTAAAATCCCCCAGCCAACTATCATGTAACAGTTTAGATTCGCTAGAAGGCCGAATGAAAGCATTCAGTGTTGTGTCAACAAAATATCAATCCCCCACCAAACTGTGGTTTACATCTGGTCGACATACCATGGAACGCGATGGAAAAACGATCATTATCGGTCATGAAAAGGTGCAAATACAAAATCATTCCGGTGAGACTAAATCAGATTACAATGTATTTGAACCCACAGACGGATGGACCGAAGAGCAAATGCAAACGGTTCCAACTGACGCATACATAGAAAAAGAAAGAGAATATCTAGACACTCATGTTAGTGTTTGTCATGCAACACAAAAAAGTAATTATGCCCTAGACTTATTTTGCCAAGCCCTATCATCGGACGTCTCAAGAAAAAAGAGCTGGATTAGAACTTCAAAACTTTACCAAAATAATAAAGATTCGACTATTTTTGACATTGATAAAGTAAAAAGACAATTTGATGAACATAATCGAGTAGATAATACCCGCTATTTTTCATGGCATCTATTATCATGCAGTCCATCATTATGGCAAAACACTGATTATGACTCACAAGAATCCACCGTAGACTACTTTTTTAGAAATAGCTCTGTTACGCATCATGCTTTTGGCTCGCTTATCAATGAGATTCTTGATAATCATCACTTATTAATCGATGAACATGAAAAACGTCAGGAATTAATACAGCAATTTAATTTGTTGGTTGATAATAATAAATATGGTAAACAAGGTGTAATTTATCAGTATTTGATACCCCATTATTTAGTCAATAGCATAGCCTATATTTCAAAGACTAACGGTCAACCTGATACACAAAATCCTGATGCACTGCATACGTTAATACAGCTAAAAACACCTCATACTATCGTACCAAATCATGACACACTCCAAGTGCGGTTGTTAGTGCCTCAATTATTAGACGATGACATATCCAGTAAACTAACTGTGGTGACGCATACCAACATTAATCCTGAGCTGCTATATGAATTCAAACAAGCTATGTTTGAATTAGCCAATTTTGCAAAAAAGAATAATAACGAGAAAAGACAGCATGTCATCACTAAGCCATCTCGGATGGATAACTACACACCGTCATTGTTTCAAAAACCAAGACCAGTTGTAGAGGATAAAAAACTTCAATATCACTCACCTAAGGACAATGAGATAGACATATTCAATCCTGACTGGTGGGACAGTTTCAACGTGGATGACATTGAACAAGAATCTGATACAGATGAAAAAAAAGACAAATCACCAAAAAAAACTTTTTGACTGACGCCAATAGGCCTTATAAGTAAATATCAAACCGTACAGTAGTACCCGGTATACTACTATGAGGCTCTTTTAATGCCGTTAGTCGTTGAGGCCACTTCACAACAACTCGATCGCGCACCCGCAATAGTGCCAATTCGGTTAGGGCGAATACATCATCATCCGCCCCAATCAGTTGCTGCAGCACCTGCATATCTTTTTTAACTAAAGCAGACTTAAGCCGGACAGGATGCATGGGATCAATATAGATAACATCAGGATAATTTTCTTCAGATAATGATTGCAGATAATGCTTGGCATCAATATGTAACAGAGATAGATTAGAACCCACGTTTGAATGAATCCGACCTAACGCATCCGCCAATAATGCCACCATCATGGGCTGACGCTCAAGCATCAACACATCCGCACCATAACTCGCCAGCAACGCAGCATCTCTACCCCAACCCGCCGTGACATCAAGAATTTTTATGCCTTTAGCCGGTTTGCAAGCACGAATCAAACCTTGCTTTTTGCCCGCTTGAAGACGCTTTTGTAAAGACTGGTTATTAAAATCAACAAACAAAGGCAAAAAATCGTTGGTCAATAAAACCAGTTTATCTTGTGTTAACGATAAGCGAGGTAAAACTTGATTATCGATATTAAAATTAAACTGATTTGCAATAACCAATGCTTTCTCGTAAAGTTCAGGATTATCAAAACCGATTGTATTTAAATTATAACTTTCGTTCATTTTCTGCCAGAAATAGATCAACATACTCAAGTAAAGAACAAAATACAGGCACATCAGGGTGTGCATCTAATCCAGCCTGATTCGTCATGGGCGATAAAATAATAACTGGTTGGGCACCCACTGCTTTTGCCGCTTCAATATCTGAAATCCGATCACCCACAAAAGGAATATTTATCAATGAGCAATTAAATTTCCTCGCAATAGCGTTTAACAAACCCGGTTTAGGCTTACGACAGGAACAGTGAAGCTCAGGGAGGTGCGGACAATATTCTATACTATCAATGCTCCCCCCAACGGCATGAACACAATCCAACATTTTTTGATGAATGGCAGCTAATTGAGTTTCGTTATACAAACCACGAGAAATTCCCGATTGATTGGTTGCAACGGCCACTTTGTAACCAGCCGCTTTTAAGCGCGCAATCGATTCTGCACTGCCTGGCAGCATGATAAACTCATCTGGTGATTTGATATAATCCAGCGAATCCTGATTAATCACACCATCTCTGTCTAATATGATTAGTTTTACAGCCTCAGTCATTGTGTCACCAGTTTAATTGTTGGGCCAAGGCCCAACCTACGTTTTTTTGTAGGCTGGACCTTGGCCCAGCATGGTAATCAAAACCACTGTAATTTCGATAGAGATATCTTATCATGGTGCGATCTGTAGAAGAGAGATATCAGCAACACCCTGTAAAAGCTGTTGCAATCTAGCTAACAGACACAATCGATTTTGTCGCAGAAGCAAATTATCAACCATCACCATCACATCATCAAAAAAACAGTCAACTGGTTCATGCAAACTGGCTAAACACGTTAAAATAAACCCATAATCACCCTGACTATAATACGGCGCCACACGGGTTTCAATCGCTTGAATACGCTCAAACAAGTTGATTTCAGCGGACTCTTTTAACAAACTCAAATCAACATTTTGATGATCAGAGGTTAATAACGCCTGTTGCAATAAATTATTTACACGCTTGCAAGCGGCTGTTAGAGATGCTGCTTCCGGCAAATGAATAAACGTCTGTAAGGCTTTAATCCGTTTATCAAGATCAAAAAGACAGTCGTCTTGTCTTGCTTTTGCTGCATGCACTAAATCAAGGGACACACCTTGCTGATGGTAAAATGATTGCAATCGTTCAAAAATAAATGGGCTCAATTCATCAAGGGCTTTTTTGTTATCAGGCAACGTATCACCATAAATCATTCGCGTTTTATCAATTAACGTTAGTAAACTTAAAGAAACCGGTAAATGAATAAGAAGACGCACAACAGCCAACGCGTGGCGTCTGAGTTTAAAGGGATCCTTAGTGCCTGATGGCTTTTGGCCAATAGTAAATGCACCCACCAACGTATCCAGTCTGTCAGCAAGAGACAGGGCAAGACCCAAGACTGATTCAGGGAGTGAATCGGCTGCAAAGCGGGGTTTATATTGTTCATTTAAGGCACAAGATACGGCATCAGATTCTCCATCAAGACGAGCGTAATAGTAACCCATCAAGCCTTGCAATTCAGGAAACTCACCCACCATACCCGTCATCAAATCGCATTTGCTTAAATCTGCGGCGCGACAGGCTTCACTCAAATCGAGATTTAATACGCGCGCGAAATGCATCATCAATGAACAAATTCGTACGGCTTTATCCGCAAGTGTACCTAATTGCTTTTGAAAAACCACACGAGCCGTTGAAGCACGATAATCGCTTAGCGGTCTTTTCTTATCTTGATTGAAAAAAAATGCCGCATCACTCAAGCGAGCACGCATCACCTTTTCATTTCCCGCGATCACCTGTTGTGGATGCTGGCTCTCAATGTTTGAAATCGTAATAAAGGCAGGAAGCAATCGTGCTTCACTATCACGCAAAGCAAAACATTTTTGGTGCGATTGCATAGCAGCAATCAACGCTTCTGCAGGTACCTCTAAAAATTCGCGATCAAAAGTCGCTAATAACGCATGGGGCCACTCAACAATTGAGGTGACTTCATCCAGTAATTCATCAGGCATAACCGGATATTGGTCTTGATTAAAAACTAACTGCTCAACCTGCTCAACAATCGAATGCCGTCGCAAATCAAAATCAGCCAAAACAAAAGCGGCTTTCATCAACGATTCATAGTGTTTAGGCTCTGTAATGGTTAACGCTTCAGGATGATGATATCGATGACCATAGCTAATACGTCCAGTATTCACTCCTAAAACGGAGGTTGATATACTGGAATCACCAAATAATAACACAGCCCAATGAACGGGACGTGCAAATTCTTCAACTCCAGCACCCCATCGCATCGGTTTGGCAATCGGCAAGCCCATAACCGCGTCTTGAATAATAGCGGGTAAAAGTTCAAGCGTCTCCTCGCCTGCTTGTTCGGTTTCAAAACACCACCATTCGCCCTTGTCAGTTTTAGATAAGGTTAACGCATCAACAGACACCCCGCATGATTTGGCAAAACCCATTAAAGCCTGAGTCGGATTACCATTTGCATCCGTTGCACTAGAGGCAGATGGCCCACGTCGTACAATCCGTTGACTGGCTTGTACACACTGCACGTCATGGATTAATACAGCCAGTCGTCTGGGTGTTGCAAAATATTTCACAGAGCCATATGATAAATTGGCTTTTTCAAGAGCGGCTACTAGATTAACTTTTAAAGCCTCGCCTAAGGGTTTAACCGCACCAGACGGTAACTCTTCTGAACCTAATTCAAATAATAAGTCGTTAAACATGAGACACCTGTAAAGGAAAACCGAGCGCTTCACGCGCCTCATAATAAGCCTGTGCCACGGCTCTGGATAATTGCCTGACACGAAGAATATACCGCTGACGTTCAGTTACAGAAATTGCGTGACGTGCATCCAACAAGTTAAACACATGAGAGGCTTTAATCACCATTTCATAAGCAGGCAAGGCTAGTTTTAACGCAACCAACGTACTGGATTGCTTTTCATAATAATCAAATTGGTGAAATAGCTCATCAATATCAGCATGCTCAAAATTATACGCTGACATCTCAATCTCATTTTGACGAAACACATCACCATAGGTCACAGTCCGCTCTGATGATTGACTCCAGGGAATATCAAATATACTGTCCACACCCAATATAGACATCGCAAGTCGCTCTAAACCGTAGGTTAATTCACCGGTAACCGGTTTACACGCCAATCCACCCACCTGTTGAAAATAAGTAAATTGAGACACTTCCATTCCATTTTGCCAAACCTCCCAACCCAGTCCCCAAGCACCAAGCGTTGGCGATTCCCAATTGTCTTCAACAAAACGAATATCATCAATCAAGGGGTTAACACCTAAAGCATGCAAAGAATCCAGATAGATTTGCTGAATATCAAGAGGTGATGGCTTTAATATCACCTGAAACTGATAGTAATGCTGTACTCGATTGGGATTATCCGCATAACGTCCGTCCGTGGGTCGTCTTGATGGTTGAACGTAAGCCGCAGACCATGGCTCGGGACCTATGGCACGTAAAAAAGTCGCAGGATGAAAAGTACCCGCACCCACTTCCATGTCAAGTGGCTGTAAAATCACACAACCCCGCGCGGCCCAAAATTGTTGTAACGTGAGGATAATATCTTGAAATGTTTTTGGTAATGACATCTGAAATAACCTTAAAATACAACAAAACTGCTCAGGCTCTACGTCATCCTGAGCGTAATGAGGGATTTCCGGAATGTGGCGCAGAGCCTAAACCATGGAGATCCTTCACTTCGTTCAGGATGACGCGTGAGCAGTTACAAAACAACTAAACAGGCTGAGTCGATAGGCAAACCGCTTACTGTGCAGCAGCCTTACTAACCAACGCTTGCAACGCCTCAAACGTCGTTCCACCTGGAATAAACGCAGGCTCAGTTCCCGCCTTCAACACACCACCGGGTGTCGCCAAGACAACAAACGCAGGCGTACCCATTAAATGCATTTTTTCAGCCAGTTTACGGTTAGCGTCTAACTCGTCAGAAACCGCCTTACTATCCATATCGGTTTCTAGCTTTTTAACATCCAATCCGACTGATTTAGCCGTTGATAAAATTAAGTCTTTATCCAAATGCTTATCTAGTTGTAATAATGCCTCTTGGAAAGGAATATATTTACCCTGCATTGCGGCAGCTAAAGCCGCTTTGGATGCTAATTCAGACGATTTACCGAAAATAGGAAACTCTTTATAGATAACACGAACATTACTATCTTTCTGGATTAATTCACTAATAACAGGCTTCATTTTTTTACAATGAATACATTGATAGTCAAAAAACTCAACCACAGTGACATTTCCTTTAGGATTGCCAGCGACAGCCAACTTGCCACTCAACAAGGCATCTGCATTTTGAGAAATAGAGGATTGCGCTTCTTTTTGCATGGTTTGCTGTTGTTTTTGTTGCAGCACTTGAGAGGCCTCAACCAACACTTCGGGATTGCTAACAAGATAATCATGAATAACTTGTTCGACTTGTTTTTTTTGTTCAGGACTCATCGCACTATCAGCGGCCATCACTGGCGATACAGCCATCACACTGGCTAATGCACTGGCGGTCAATAATCGAGTAAATGTCATGTTCTTCTCCGTTTTAAATTAAAATGAATATCCACCGCGCAACCCTAGCATTTGATTATCATGCAGTCAAATTCGCGTAAGCCAGCACAAGCCACTTGGTTCCAACGTCGCCAAATTTAATCTGTATTCGAGTATGAGCTCCACTGCCTTCCACAGCTAAAACCACGCCCTGCCCAAAGGTTGCATGCGTCACCTGCTGGCCTAACTTAAAACCAGACTCATCTGCGGCAAGTGATGAGCGCATAAACGGTGCTGGTGCTTGAAAACGGGCTTTAGCACGCACTTCATCCAACAACTCAGGAGGCAGCTCACTTAAAAATCGTGAAGGTCGGTGATACTCTTCTCGACCATACTGGCGACGTATTTCAGCATAGGTTATCACCAATTTTTCCATCGCGCGCGTCATTCCCACATAACAAAGCGTGCGCTCTTCTTCCAATCGTCCAGGCTCCTCAATAGACTGCTTTCCGGGAAACAATCCTTCTTCTAATCCAACTAGAAATACAACGGGAAATTCCAATCCTTTCGCTGCATGTAAAGTCATCATATGCACAGAACGTTCGTTTTCATCCGCTTGCATCTCACCGGCTTCAAGCGATGCATGTGCTAAAAAAGCAACCATTAAAGGCATCTCGTCATCAGCTACAACATCGTAACGAAATTGTTTTGCGGCACTAATGAGCTCCTGAAGATTCTCTAATTTAGACTCCGATTTATCCCCTTTGGATTTCTCAAAATGCCGATATAACCCACTTGATTGGATGACCTCACTAATTTGCTCATCCAGTTCAAGGGTTAACGTCTTAACTTGTAATTGATTAATCAAATGAATAAAAGCCGTTAAAGCAGTGGATGCACGCTGAGGTAGGTGGCCTGAGCTTATCAACTGTAACGCGGCCTGCCATAATGAGGTTGACTGCGCTTTGGCAAGAGCTCGTAAATCATCGAGTGTTTTTTCACCAATACCGCGTGTTGGAAAATTAACAACCCGTTCAAAAGCCGTGTCATCTTGAGGGTTTGTCAACAGCCTCAAATAAGCTAGCGCATCCTTGATTTCAGCACGCTCAAAAAATCGTAAACCACCATGTATTCGGTAGGCAATTCCGGCCCGTAACAGAGCTTCTTCTATCACACGAGATTGGGCATTTGAACGATACAAAACCGCCATATCATCGGCACTGCGACCCTGCTTAATTTCAGATAGCATTCGCTCACTGACAAACCGTGCTTCCTCAATCTCGTTAAATGCACTAAAAACAACAATTTTTTCACCCGTTTGGCCATCAGTCCATAAATTTTTACCCATACGAGCCCCATTATGAGCAATCAACGCATTCGCTGCATCAAGAATCGTTGAGGTAGAACGGTAGTTTTGCTCCAATCGAATAACTTGCGTATGTAGAAAATCATCCGAGAAACGCTGAATGTTTTCGACCTTCGCACCTCGCCAACCATAAATCGATTGATCATCATCACCGACAGCCATCACAACCGTTTGAAGGCCTGCGAGCAGGCGAATCCAGGCATATTGGGTTGTGTTTGTGTCCTGAAACTCATCGACCAGAATAGCTTGAAAACGCTGTTGATAATGACTAAGTAAAGCAGCGTTATCACGAAGCATCTCATGCGTGCGAAGGAGAATTTCAGCAAAATCAATAACGCCTGCCGTTTGACAGAGTTGTTCGTAAGTCTGGTAAATTTGTATCAACGTCCGCATGGGGCCATACTGCTGAGAATGAATATGTTGAGGGCGAAGGCCTTCATCTTTTCGAGCATTGATAAAAGACTGCGCTTGCTTAACAGGCCATTGCTCAACATCAAGATTGAGCATAACAATGGCACGTTTGATGACGCGCGCCTGATCGTCACTGTCTAAAATGTGAAATTGTTGCGGAAGCTTAGCCTCATCAAAATGCCGTCGAAGCAGACGATGACACAAACCATGAAACGTTCCCACCCACAATCCTTGTACGGAACAATCCAGTAAACCACTTAAGCGTGCCCGCATCTCACCGGCTGCTTTATTCGTAAAGGTCACGGCCAATATGGCATGAGGGGAGAGATGTTGAACGTCAACCAACCAGGCAATACGACTCACCAAAACCCGTGTTTTTCCACTTCCAGCACCGGCTAAAACAAGGGTGTGACCCATTGGTGCTGTCACGGCAGTGCATTGTCGTTCGTTTAACCCATTCAAATAGGCGGCAGTAGACATTCGTCATTCCCGATACAAAATTAAGAGCACCCATTGTACCGTGATGACTATCGATATCAAAGCTATCAAATTGTAACCCCCAATAGGATGAGGTAACATAATATTTTACTATCAAATAAGCCTAGCAATCATGCGCCCACTGATTCCTTTAGCAATACTGATAAGCTCGTTGTTTTTATCAGCCTGTGTTACGAAAAGCAGTAATCCTGACGACCCTTATGAAGTCTTTAATCGTAAAATTTATCGATTTAACTCAGCGTTTGATAAGGCAATATTAAAGCCTCCTGCAATACTCTACGCGACTATCGTACCAGCGAAAGTTCGTGCGGGTGTTAATAATGTTTATAACAACGTGAATATGCTGCCTACCGTTGCCAATGACCTGTTACAAGCCGATTCAAATGCCGCTATCAAAGACACGTGGCGCTTTATTATCAATTCAACAATCGGTATCGGAGGTATTTTTGATCCCGCCACATCATTTCAACTTCCACCACATAGTAATGATTTAGGCGTAACCTTTGCTAAGTGGGGCGATAAAAAATCCCCTTACCTCGTTGTCCCTTTTCTTGGACCCAGCACGTTTCGTGATGGCATGGGAATGATGTTTGATTGCATATTATTCACACCCTACCCCTACGTTAGACCGGATGCATTACTTTATGGCGTATTGGGTTTACGGTATATTGATTTGCGCTCACAAATGTTGAGCACCGAGCGACTGATGGCGGATGCCATTGATGAGTATTCCTTCATGCGAGATGCCTATCTCCAACATCGAAACTACTTAATGACTGGAGAGCAAAAAGAAACCGGGGCTTTATATATCGATGAAGACGAGGCAACAGCGGTACTTCCAGAAATACCGGCTAACGGCAAACCCTCTAAATTTCCACTCACAACGGCACATCATGCTACACATCGCACTGCATCAGCCTGAAATTCCGCCTAATACGGGAAATATCATTCGACTGTGCGCCAATAGCGGCGCACAGTTGCATTTAATTCATCCATTGGGTTTTGCGCTTGACGACAAACGAATGCGGCGCGCCGGATTAGATTATCATGAATGGGCGAGTGTTATTCACTATCCTGATGAACAAACGTTTGTAGAACAAAATCAGCACAGGCGAGTGTTTGCATGCTCAACTAAAGCAAAACAAAATTACAGTGACATATCCTTTAAAGATGACGATCTATTGCTATTTGGTTCAGAAACTCGCGGCTTACCAGCAGCACTTCGAGAGCGTTACACCAGCATTCGTATTCCTATGCAAGAATCGAGTCGAAGTTTAAATTTATCCAACTCTGTCGCTATTATTCTTTTTGAAGCCTGGCGACAACTTGATTTTTTATAAATATCAACTTACCTATGCAAAACGCATGGTTGATCAAATAGTACTTTATCTTGCCCTGAATTTTACTGCAACCGTGAATTTAAATTTTGTAGTATTGGACTAGGGCCCAACCTACAATTATGGGGAGTTGCTTCTTTCTTTGAAAGGATATATATCTCCCCTGCGGATAAAACGCAGAGGAAGATAGCTTTAAAGTTATGGGTAATGATATAGCACTAATAGGTTGATGGCGTCGTTTCTTGAACAAAGTCTTCACCGCAAATCTTAGGACTACTTGATCGAGAAGCCAATGCGGCTTTAGCACTTGAAGACGTAAGGTTTCCAAAAAAAGTTTGACGAGTAACTTGCTCAGAAAGCGATGCAGATGATTCCCTCGATAAAGATGCAGAAGTCTCGCGCGTCACTGAAATCAACGTAGACGTCATTAATGTACCATTCGTACAACTCGAAGCCGTACTATTGGATTCAAATTGAAAATCAACCCTGTTTTGTACACATATAGTTTCTGAGGATGAACGATCATATAAAGCAATGCCTTTATCTGCGAAGGCATTTCTAATAACATCAGCAGAATCAAACCGCTGTTGTTGACGAAACTTATTTCGCATATCAAGTAGCACGCGTTGGCGCTTTGTCAAATCAGGTTGTGAAAATCTATTAAAACCAATACCCAAAACATTATCAAATTCATTTAACAACGTTAAACGCTCACGTGGGCTCAGTTTATTATCCTTAATAAGCGTTTTTACAAGCTTAAGCGCATCGGCGGTATTCAAATCATCACCAACAAGGTCCCAGTAATTATTTCTATATTCGCTTGACCGTGTACTATTTTCATGATGAGCAGAATAATCGAATTGAGAATCGGCAAATTTTAATGAAATAATGCCCATTTTAATCACATCGAAATCATTTTTCGCTTTATTCAAGAGAGACATACTGAATTTCAGCGGCTTACGATAATGCCCTTGAAGACAGAAATACCGGAAGTGCACGGGCTCAAAACCCAAATCGGTTAACGAGGATAATGTATAAAACGCACCTTTAGACTTAGACATTTTACCATCTTGGTCTTCAAGAAAGGCACCGTGCATCCAAAAATTAACCCATTTTTTTCCAGTAACCATTTCAGTTTGCGCTATTTCATTTGTATGATGAATATTAATATGATCCTGACCACCGCAATGTATATCAATGTGTTCACCTAAATATCTACGAGCCATTGCCGAGCACTCAATATGCCAACCTGGATATCCAATGCCCCACTGTGATTCCCATTTCATAACCTGATTTGGGTATTTTGAGGAAGAAAACCACAATACAAAATCATTTTGATTACGTTTACGAGGATCCTGCTCTACCCTGGACTGAGCATTAGCCACATCCGATGGCTTTAATCGAGCAAGCTTGCCGTAATTTTTAAATGTCGACGTATCGAAATAAACGTTACCATCAACAGCATAAGTCGCATGTTTACATTCTAAGCAACTCACAAAGTTAATCATTTCGCTAACATGCTCGGTAGCACGTGGCATTGTTGTTGGAGGGATAATACTTAATCTATGACAATCTTCAACAAATTTATCTTCATAAAACCTGGCAATCTCCCAGGGTGTTTTTTGCTCCCGAACAGACGCAATATTCATTTTATCTTCACCATCATCAGCATCCGACTGCAAATGACCCACATCGGTAATATTCATCACGTGATTAACTGTGTATCCTGCTTGGGTTAATGTTCTTTTTAATATGTCTTCGAATATGTAAGTTCTTAAATTTCCGATATGTGCGAAATGATAAACTGTTGGGCCGCAAGTATACATGGATACTTGACCCGGTAAAATAGAGTGGAATTCTTCTTTTTTTCTAGACAACGTGTTGTATAAAAATACCTGCATAATCAATCCTCTTTAATTCATAGCATTAAATGTTAAATAGACGGAATAACTATATTGAAAGTGAGCGACCTACATCTTGAATGGATGATTCTTCTGAGGATATGCTTTCCAAAGTCGTTTTATCATCCAGGCCAGGCAAACATTCTTGTTCAAAATAGACATGAGGGAGGGTCTTAAGACGAACTTGACATTCATCTGTTCCCCATGAATGCGCGTAGAAATTAGGATGAGTTATCCCAGTATAATGACCGCGCAGATAACGTTCATCGCGCATGTACTTTAATCGGGTTAACTCTTCATGACCAACGTCGAACATATTGGGATGATCTTCATATCGTTGTATTTCACGAGTGTAAGCATTTATTTCCATTTCTTCGTTATCAAATCTGGAAATCAGGCTTTCAAACAAAACGCCCTTAGATTGTTTATTAAGATTGCAAAAAGTATTTACAAACAATACAAAACGAGCGTGTTGTTTACTGGTTAGGTCTTTAGATTTGTAACGAATATCCAAAGAATCAATGTCTTGAGATGAGTTAGACCAGGGTTTTACATTCAAATTATCATTATTCATGATGTCATCAAAAAATAAATTAACCATTGCATATGGCGTATTCAAAGAATAAGGAGAATCAGATGTGGATTTCAAAGAAATATTTACGCGAGTCGCTTTTAAATAAGGGCGCCCTTTACGATCAGCATCCTCAATTAATTGGTACATATGATCAAGCTCATGCAATAAATCGCGTAATGGCGAACGGGGGCTAAAACGAACAATACACGTCTGAGATAAAAAAGTTAATTGCTCATTGGAGGATTGAGCCGCTGGAGAAAGTAATGTTATCGAATTAGCATGGCTTTGGGAAAAATTGATTAAAAAACTACTTATCACTTCAATCCGGCAATGATCATCGTCAGAACTACCGTGATCGGACACGCCTTTAAATTTAAAACCCATACTCTTGATATGAGCTTTGATTTTTTCAATTTCTTGACGACAAGGATGATCGAGATCCAATGATAGGCACTTGCCTATACTCATATTCCAATCCACTTGCATATTATCTGGCATAAAATCCCCCAATCCAACCTATAAAAATAATCGATTCCCCAGGTCAGTCATTCTTAACGAGATGAAGAATACTAATGAGTTACAAGATTTATTTTATATTCTCACTTAGTGTTAAGATGTCATTTAGAATTCAATATGGGCGCATTTTACCATGTTTGTTTATCAAAACAAAGATCAAATGGCAATATAATGGACATTAATTAGTGCACATGCTCACCATGTTATTGTAAAAAAGGAAAAAATGTATCCTGTCACAATCGCCGGGTAAGTGCCTGTCACGCAGCTCGGACTAATCCGAGCTGCGCGCGTAAGCAAGCGGAATTATTTCGATATTGGATTGCTAAG
>JAJZSG010000100.1 GCA_021849905.1 Pseudomonadota bacterium | reverse complement strand
AGAAAAGGCAGGCTCCACGGTCGGCAGCTCGCGTATCGGGCATTGCTCGACATGGTCAAAGCGTGAGTAAAAATCAGCACCCGTATACGCATCAGGTTGATTGCGGTCGTATAGACCGATTAACAGCATATTATCAGGCAGGGGTGTTCCGTCTGCATGACGTTTTTCATCCAATAATCCGTTGAAGCGCACAATATCATCCGCAAGAAAGCGGTTGTAATTCACAATTAAAACCGGGTCAGGCTCATTGGCGTCTCGTGGAGCGGTTAAAAAATCGTGTAGCACGCCACCGCCTCCATGCTGCGTACACAAAATACCCCGATGACCTTCGCGCTGAATAAAGGGCGCGGAACAGACCAAATCGTCTGGCGAATGCACATAAAAAACCGGATGCCCCGCATCAAGAGCCTGGCTTTGCAATGCAATATTAAATACGTGAATCTGCTCTGCACCGAGCTGAATCAATTGTTTTTTATAAACAGCGTTTAAACGCCGTTGAAAATAGATACGGCTGTCTGATGTGCTGATATCCGGTGCCGCTGACCAGGTCTCAAACTGCCGTTCAAAGGTGCGCTTTTGTTCTGAAAGTTTGTGATTTGATTTTTGATCAACCGGATTAACTGGCGAAACTTCCATCTGATCAGGTATTGTTTCATCAGATAAAACGTCTTGATCTGAAAGTTTGTGATTTGATTTTTGATCAACCGGATTAACTGGCGAAACTTCGATCTGATCAGATATTGTTTCATCAAATAAAACGTCTTGAGCCGTTGCGGCTACTGTTGGCTGGGAGCGATCTAATGTTTGTACGGAACCGTTTGATAATGTTTCTGGAGACGCGCTTGCTTTTGCACGACTCGATGTGTCAAACAAACGATTTCTATCCGCCCCCACATATTGAGGTTGCGTGTCCATCTGTCGTTTTGGAAAGAGTCTCTCCACGCGTAAATGACTTTTCTCAGACAGCGCGTCCATCTGCTCTATTGTAGGCGCGCCAGGTTCACGAGACATCGATTCAATGGATTCGATAACATTGAGTTTGGCAGGATAACCACCTAAATCGCACCGTATCCAATCATCACCTTGTTTGATTTCAACAAAAGAATGACAGTGGTTATTCACAATCCGCACCGGATAGTCAGGGTATCTTTTTTCCATCAAAACTTTAAATGCAACAGCACGATGACGACAAGCGCCAACACGCTGCTCGATGATGGCATCGATGATGTCTTGTGCGCTTGGATTTTTTTTTGTGTGCTGTAATGCTTTGGCACGAAACGAACGAAAAAAAGTGACTAATTCTTTAAGGGGAGAAATTAAGCACGAAACGGGTTGAGGTTGTTGTGTACACACGATAGCAAAATCCAAGACAACCATTTGAGCACGTTTTTGACCACGAATATAATACAGATTATCCCGCAAAGAATAACCAATCTCGACCTGAACTCTTGGATTAGACAGGTGATACCGTGTCATGCTTTCATTAGGCTCCAATGACGCGATGGGCTCCCATAAATCAGTCAATAAAAACGTTTGCTTGCCAAAATAATCTTCTGGACCTTGTCCAGGGATCCAATCAAACACTTGAATGACGTTCGTTGAAACGATTTGCAAATCACTGGAACTTTCATAGATAAAAGGCTCAATATTTAAATAACTTGACAAATAATTTGTCAAAGAAACTCCATTATACACCTCTAAACGATAACGCGATGGAGAGGGTGAGTTGCCCGATGCAGCATAAAAAATGCGCTCGAGAGTAAACGTCTTATTTTTATGAAATGTCGTATCCCCATCACAACCCGTTGGCATGCTTTTGCGGATCCTTGAACGCTGATACTCGTAATAGTCGTAGGGCAAAATCAGATCCGGTATGCGGCTAATCAAGGATTGTAATTCCTCATCCAAAAACCAATCTTCATAATCAACCACATCCGAGGTAAAAAAATAACGATTTGTAATTTTTAAAAAATTTAAATTAGGCAATTGCCTGATGAGCGCCTTAAGTGTCTCAACCGATACAGTGATGTCGTGCTCCCCTTGATAACAATCCACAATGAGCCGCTCAATGGAGTCTGGTAAATGAGGGGTTAACGGTTGCAAACCAAGATCATCTGGGGGCACATAATCATGGATAACTAATTCGTTGACTTGGGTGGATTGAAAAAAAGGAATTAAAGTCTCATAAACAAACGGAGAATAGCTGCGATCCTCAGGATCTGTGACGAAATGATTATATCCGACTGTAACGGACGCAAGACGTCCCACACCTGGCAAAAAAACATTGTCCAGTCGGATATTTTCAACGCCAGCAAATAGCCCCACATCATCACAATCTAAAACAGTGGCGTCTCGAGCCTTGATAAATAAGTGCTTTAAATGAGGCTGTGCATTGATGAATAATTTCAACGTCTCTGTCGTAAGTAAGCAGTTATTTATAACTAATGTGTCCAGATTATGTAATTTACTGTCCTTTAAAAAAGCATAATCTCTCTCCAGGATCATACTAGCAGGGATATAAGCGATAGATAATCGTCTTATTTGTAATGCATGCTGCAATAAATTAGCACTATTTTGACCTAAACGAAGACTAATGAGCCAAGATAAATTCATCGGTGGAATGATAGTAGACAGCTTAGCACCGCTTAAGTCCAAATGCTCACAATTCGGGGCCGCTGCTAATAACAGGGGAATAAAATGCGCATCACAATGCCCAGTGAGTTTAATTGATTTTAGTTTATCTAGTGGACGAGATAATATGAATGCATCAAGACTAAGCGTCTGAGGTGCGTCGATATGAAGGCAAGTCAGTTCTGGTGTTCGTTCCAACAAAGCGCACATCGTGATTACGTTGAAGCCAACCAGTTTTAGTGAGATAAGCTGATTCAGTTGAATATCTGATGCCGCATTGATTTCAAAATTATGCAGACTCGCACTGACTAGCGTGTATTGAGAGGCGCTGAGTATCTGATTAACCGGGCTAGACGGAATACCACTCCACTCAAAATATTCAAGACAAGTCGCTTTAGCGAAACTACGAAGACTTTGCTCGTCATGAAAAGAACTGTCATGGATAATCAGACTTTTCAAATCGGGAGAGAAACATTGGTCGAACAAATGCGGTGGGGTCTCATTATCGTCACCATCCTCGTTATCCTCACCACCCTCAATATCTTCTTCATGTGACTGGCTATAACAATTTAAATCCAAAGATAAAATCGGTAAATATAGCGGCGTTTCATCAATCATTAAACTAGGTGTATCCGATGAATCATGTTGTCCGTGCGTCAGACTTAGGCGTTCACATTCACCGTTTAAATAAAATTGCTGATATCTCGGCGCTTGAAATACCAAATCCGGAGACCACCAGGTAATATGTTCGGAAATATAGTTTGCGGTCTCGTAAGCACATCCTTCAAATCCAACATTATCATCTTTATAATGTTGATAAAATGCTAAATCATGCGCCGTGACCGTATCAAATGACGGTTCGGTGGCTTCGATGGCTCTAATTTTAGCTATATTGTTGATATTGTTTACCAAGTAGGTATCCGGAATAGCCGTGCACGCGGCCAAAGGCACATCGAGCAACTCCAGTAACGTTTTGTGCTGAATAATTAAAAGTTTATCTTTTGTTAATTTATGCTGCTCAATCGCACGGTTCTCAATGACTTGTTGGTATTCAGGCGTTATTTTTTTTAAGAAATCCGTGTCATGCAGATCCATCAAGTTATCAAACACCATGACATCAGGAGCCTGCCAAACATAAATGACGAAATTTTCACGTAGCAAAGCGGCAAATAAAGCTAAAACGCGTGTTTGCGTTATTTTATCCCAACTCCCCGCCCACCAATCTGCTAGAATCAGTGCTTTCTTTTGACGTATTCGACTTGGTGTTAATTTCGGCCAGCAGTCTTGTCGTCCTTGCGCCAAACGCACCGGATTAAGAACACCCTGCGGCTTAACCGTGTAGGCTTGTTCACTGGTTGATTCATCGTAGGTTAGCTTATGCAGGTGTTTTTCAAGCATAATTGAATTTGTTTTGAAAATAAAGGCAATTATATTAACATGTAATGTTAATTAAAATCAAATAATTCCACTATAAGCAAGTTGGAAATGTGGCTGTAGGTAACGAAAAAACCATCATTAGGATCCGCTGATCTGATGCTAGCATTCACTAGGTCATCCCTGTAAGATTGGGGAAAAAATATGACTCTATCGAGATTCCAGTAACGATGACCGTCTCGATATAGCCCATTTAATTCGCTTATATGTCAAAATACAGGTTTAATCATGTCTTTATTTACTGCTATAGAAGAAGCACCTCGCGACCCTATTTTGGGAATCAATGAATTATTCAATGCCGATACGCATGCCGAAAAAATTAACTTAAGCATTGGTGTTTACTTAACCGACGAAGGCAAGATCCCGCTCTTAAAATCGGTACATAATGCCGAGCAGTTGCTGATTGAAACAGCAAAGCCCCATGCCTATTTACCCATTAATGGTTCAGAAGCTTATAATCACGCCGTACAAGAGCTCATCTTTGGAAAAGACGCTGAAGTAGTTCATAGCGGGCGCGTGGTTACCGTGCAATCATTAGGCGGCACCGGTGGGCTTAAAATTGGGGCTGATTTTTTAAAGCGTTTTTTTCCGAATACAACGGTCGCCATTAGTGACCCTAGCTGGGAAAATCATCGTGCTTTATTTGAGTCAGCAGGATTTCCCGTTACAACCTACAGCTACTACGACGCCAAAACACATGCACTGGATTTCAATGGCATGCTGTCATCGTTAAATAAGCTCCCCGTTAAATCCATCGTTATTTTGCACGCCTGTTGTCATAACCCAACGGGCATTGATTTGAATACCGAACAGTGGCAACAGGTTATCGAGTTGTGTAAAACGCGCGAATTAATCCCTTTTTTAGATATGGCATATCAAGGTTTTGCATACGATGTTGAAACCGATGCAAAAGCGGTTCGTTTATTCGCTGATTCAGGATTATCTGTCTTGGT
This sequence comes from Pseudomonadota bacterium, assembly GCA_021849905.1. Lineage (GTDB taxonomy): Bacteria > Pseudomonadota > Gammaproteobacteria > Legionellales > Legionellaceae > DDPF01. The sequence continues at coordinate 1,751 of JAJZSG010000100.1, read as the reverse complement.
ATCGAATTCATTCTCTAAATCATTTTCACTATACGGAGAACGTGTTGGTGCGCTGTCAATCGTCACTGAAGACAAAAACGAAAGCGTGCGCGTATTATCACAAATCAAGCGAATCATCAGAACAAACTATTCCAACCCGCCCTCATTTGGCGCAGCTATTGTGACAACTATCCTTACTCGTCCTGAATTACGCACCCTATGGGAGAGTGAACTAACCGATATGCGTCAACGAATTCAAGCCATGCGCCATGAGTTGGTCGCTCGATTAAATCCCTTAAGCCCAGGATTTGATTTTTCATTCATTAATCAGCAACAAGGCATGTTCTCTTATTCTGGGCTCACCACGCTGCAAGTTGAGAAACTAAGACAACACTACGGTATTTACGTTTTATCAACCGGCAGGTTATGCATTGCGGCTTTAAATAGTCGTAATATATCGACGGTTGCTCAAGCGATAGGGCAAGTACTGACTCCGTCTTAATTGATTTCATTGAGGGTATTCAAATGGTCGCTAAAATTATCGTGATAACGGTCATGTTAATTATTCTTGCAGCCCTTGCAAGCAGCTTAATTTTTTTAGTCCGCGACAAAGGCAAAGCCAATCGAACGGTGAAAGCATTAACCTTGCGCATTGGTTTATCGTTAGGGTTGTTTTTATTTTTATTTCTAGCCTTTAAATTTCATTGGATTGCACCCCATGAGATGGGGTGAGATTCAATTAACAAGATTAGTATCTGTTACTTAACCACAGAAACCTTAATATACAACGTTGCATTATGAGAAAACTTATTACCCGCACTATAGGTTTGTGTGGTTGACGGTGGCGAATCTGGCCCTTCCGCGCTGCCCAATGACACCCATTTACCTAAAGGAACCATCATCGTAGTATCCAGTTGCTGGTTATCAAACTGCTGATCATTTTGAGGGTTTTGCTGTTGCCTGACTCGTTTTATAGTCAACTTCACGCGCGACCCTTCTAAATGAGGCTGAACAAAAAAGCCTGTTGATGCATTATAACGTTGATAGGCAACACCCGTTGACCAGCCCACGCCGACCGCACTCAAAACAGGGATATCTTCGCCTGTTGAAACAAAGGCGGCCGCACCGTCTAAAACCTTAACACTTTGACTTTGTCGCTGTGTATATTCTCCGCTCGTGCTATACGTCACGGTTTCACCCCCAGACTGCTGCATGTTAAGCCAATCGGGTGTCCCCTGATAAATTTCGACTTGAAAAGTCGTGGGGGGTTGATCTAGTTTATGCAACACCAATCGCACCTGAGTCAAGGTATCAGGGCTCACTTTCACGACCAGCATCTGACCTGAACCGCTAACTGCTTCACCAGTTTGTAATAAAGGCTTTATCAACGTAATGACTTGATTTGCTGAGACATAATTCAAATCGATGACTTTAGTCAGCATCTCTTGGGCAAATACTTGATTTGCAAAAAGTAATAAGACAATCATCCATGCTCTCATCACGATTCTTAGCTCCGATATTATGACGACAAATTTAAAGTGTAGCAGAATAAAACAAAACCGTTGGCTGCTATTGCGTTGATTTGTAAAAGGCGATATAAAATTAAAGGCAAGATAAAATAATACATGATTATTGATGTATTTTTGTAATTGCTCACCCCTACGTCATCCCGAACGTAGTGAGGGATCTCCAAAACAAGGCGCTGTGCCATAAACCTGGATATCCTTCACTGCGTTCAGGATGACGCGTGAGCAGTTATCTTTCGTTCTAGT
>JAJZSG010000099.1 GCA_021849905.1 Pseudomonadota bacterium | reverse complement strand
CGATCTAAATTGATGTTGTTCTGGAGCAGTATCCATAAGTTTAATGGGTGGTTGGTTTTCTAATGTTATTATGAATAGCAACAACAGAAGGTAAAGAGGTTAATGCCATGGTTGAGTTGAATCAAGTTTGTTATCGAACATTACATTTGCACGAACCCTGGACACTTGCTGCTTATCAAAGTGTGGGGGGGTATAGTGCTTTGCGACGTATTCTCGAGGAACAAACACCACCACAACATATTATCGATGAATTGAAACTGTCAGCACTTCGAGGTCGGGGTGGTGCAGGTTTTCCCACCGGCTTAAAGTGGAGTTTCATGAATCGTAATGCGCCTGTGCAGAAGTATGTGGTTTGTAATTCGGACGAAGGCGAACCGGGTACGTGTAAAGATCGAGATATTCTAAGATACAATCCACATCAGCTCATCGAAGGAATGGCAATTGCCGGATATGTTATTGGCGCTACTGTTGGTTATAATTATATTCGTGGAGAGTTTTGGGAACCCTTTCAGCGTATTGAAGCTGCTTTACGTGAAGCTTATGATGCTGGTTTCCTAGGTAAAAATATATTGGGTTCCGGCATCGACTTTGATTTGTATAACCATATGGGTGCAGGTGCATATATTTGTGGTGAAGAAACAGCATTATTAAATTCACTAGAAGGAAAAAAAGGTCAACCTCGGTTTAAGCCTCCTTTTCCAGCAAATTATGGATTATACGGCAAGCCAACAACAATCAATAATACCGAAACCTTTGCCTCAGTTCCTGTTATCATGGAAAAAGGCGGCGATTGGTTTTTAAAGTTAGGCAAGCCTAATAGTGGTGGAACAAAGTGTTTCTCTGTCAGTGGCCATGTCAATAAGCCAGGAAATTTTGAAATTCCTTTAGGCACACCTTTTAAAACCTTATTAGAACTTGCTGGTGGTATGCGTGAAGATCGTCGAATAAAGGCTGTCATTCCGGGCGGAACGTCGATGCCTGTAGTTCCGGGTGATGTGATGATGACGCTTGATATGGATTATGACAGTATTCAAAAAGCAGGTTCTGGTTTGGGTTCCGGTGCAGTTATTATCATGGACGAAACAACCTGTATGGTTGATACGCTTTATCATATTTCTGAGTTCTATATGGATGAGTCATGCGGACAATGTACCCCTTGTCGAGAAGGCACCGGATGGCTCGTCCGTTTGTTACATCGTATTAAAGAGGGACATGGCACACCTGGCGATATTGAAAAATTGGTTAACGTTGCAAATAACATCGAAGGACGTACTATTTGTGCATTAGGTGAAGCGGCTGCATGGCCAGTACAAAGTTTCGTCAAACATTTTTATCATGAATTTGATTCTTTTATTAATAAGGTTTAGCAATGGCCACCATTGAAATCGACGGCAAAACAATAGAAGTAGAAAACGGAAAAATGATCATCGAGGTTGCTGATGAGCAGGGAATTTATATTCCTCGTTTTTGCTACCATAAAAAATTATCTGTTGCTGCAAACTGTCGCATGTGTCTTGTTGAAGTTGAAAATAACAAAAAAACGGTTCCAGCTTGTGCCACGCCTATCACGAACGGTATGAAAGTATTTACTAAGTCGAAAGAGGCTATTCGTTCCCAAGAAGCCGTCATGGCCTTTTTATTAATTAATCACCCACTTGATTGCCCTGTTTGCGATCAAGGTGGTGAGTGCGAGTTGCAAGATGTCTCGATGGGATTTGGTGCTGATCGTTCAAATTATGAAAATAGCAAACGTTCTGTGCACAGTGATGATATTGGGCCGTTGATTGCAATGGAAATGACGCGCTGCATCCATTGTACACGATGCGTTCGTTTTGGTGATGAAGTGGCGGGTCTTCCTGAACTAGGCGGGATTGGCCGTGGTGAAGATATGCAAATTGGCACATACATTAAACATAGTGTGGTGTCTGAAGTATCAGGAAATGTGATTGATTTATGTCCTGTTGGTGCATTAACGTCTAAGCCATATCGCTTTACGGCTAGATCATGGGAAATGACACAACATGATAGTGTGGCGCCTCATGATTGCTTAGGTTCTAACGTCTATTTGCACACGAGACGTGATCGTTTAATGCGTGTGGTACCGAAAGAGAATGAATCCATCAATGAAACTTGGTTGTCTGATAGAGATCGTTTTAGTTATCTGGGTTTAAATAGTAAAGAGCGCGCACAACAACCCATGATAAAACGAAATGGGCAATGGGAGACAGTTGACTGGCCAACGGCGCTAAAGTTTGTTGCATCAGGCATGAGTCGAATTATTAAAGAGTATGGACCCGAGCAGTTTGCAGCTTTTGCTTCGCCGTCTTCAACATTAGAAGAATTATATTTGTTGCAAAAATTAATGCGTGGTTTGGGGGTTAATAGCCTTGATCATCGATTGCAACAAACTGATTTTCGAGATCAAGCGTCGCAACCCGTTATGCCAAATAGTTCATTGCCATATGCTGAGCTTGAAAATCAAAATACGATATTGCTGTTCGGATGTAATATCGATCGTGAAGTGCCCCTTGCTGGTGTTCGAGTACGTAAAGCATTTACGAACGGCAGCCATGTCTACGCCATCAATCCAGTAGATTATTCCTATCATTTTAATACAGCTGGCAAAATTGTTCTTTCACCTCTGGATATGCCTCTGCAGCTTGCGAAATTACTTCTAGCGTCTGTCGACGACGTGAGCCATTTGCCGTTAGAAGTCCAAGCCTTGCTTGTTGGTTTGGAGCCTGATGAAATAACTCGCAGGATTGCTGAAAGTCTAAAGCAGCCAAAAGCAGTCATTGTGACGGGTGCACTGTGCGATAACCACCCCGATGCGGCCTTGTTGCGAACCTTGCTTTCATGGATAGAACAAGTAACCGGATCACGACTATTGCGTTTGACCGTTGGTGCCAATAGTGCAGGTGCTCATCTAGCTGGGATGCTACCTCATCGAACTGTTGCAGGAAAGAGTACAGACGTCCCAGGTATGGATGTTCATACCGCGCTAGAATCAAAACTTAAAGGTTATTTTTTGATGGCTGTAGAGCCTAGTTTTGATTTCGCTAATCCATATAAATCAAGACAGGCGATGTTGGCCGCGGAGTTTGTTGTTGTACTGTCTGCCTATCAAAATAAAGCAATTGAAGACTATGCTAATGTAATTTTGCCCATAGCGCCATATGCTGAAACATCAGGTACTTATATCAATGTTGATAGAGTATGGCAGACTGTGAAAGGTGCTTTGTTGCCTCATGCTGAAGCTCGTCCTGCGTGGAAAATTTTAAGGGTTTTGGCTAATTTGTTACAGCTTGAAGATTTTGAGTATGAGTCAACAAACGATGTGTTAAGTGAAGTTAAGTCTTTCTTTGCTATGATGCCATCACATAATCACGCTTTGTTTTATCCTCAATCATTACCAGCACATAATATCAGTTTGGTTCGTGTCGGTGAATGGCCTTTGTATCGAATTGATGCCATGGTTCGACAGGCCGAAGAATTACAACGTTGTGCATCTGCAGAGCTAGCTTGTGTGCGTATTCATCCCGAAACAGCTAAACGACTTAAATTAAATCAATATGTTACTGTTTCTCAAGGTGATATTGAGATAACATTGCCATTAGAGTGCGATGAGCGAATAGCGCTGGATGTTATATGGGTAGCAAATGCCATGTCCGAGACGGTTGATCTGGGATATGCATATGCTGCAATTACAGTTAAGGAATGTGATCTTAACTAAGATTCCTGATTCATCATAGGTATAAACATGTTACAAGATATCGGCATATTGTTATGGATAGTCATTAAAATTTTGGTCATTATTATACCGTTGTTATTATGTGTAGCCTATTTGACATTCGCTGAACGAAAAGTCATTGGTTATATACAAGTCCGTATTGGTCCTAATCGCGTTGGCTTGGCTGGATTGTTACAGCCGTTTGCAGATTTGATTAAATTAATCAGCAAAGAAATTATTGTACCAACACGGTCTAACAAATACCTTTTTGTTATTGCACCATTGTTTTCATTGGTTCCCGCCTTAGCAGGTTGGGCTGTAATTCCTTTTGAAGAAGGCATGGCTCTGGCGAATATCAACGCCGGGGTCTTGTACTTGTTTGCAATGAGTTCATTAGGCGTCTACGGGATATTGATTGCCGGGTGGGCCTCTAACTCTAAATATGCTATGTTGGGTGCTTTAAGAAGTGCTGCTCAGACCATATCTTACGAAATTGCAATGGGTTTTGCTCTGGTCGGTGTTTTACTTGCGGCGGGAAGTATGAACATTACTGATGTCGTTCATTCTCAGCAAGGTGGTGTTTTACATTGGTGGTTTGTGCCATTATTTCCGTTATTTATAGTGTTTTGGATAGCAGGCATTGCAGAGACAAATCGGGCACCATTCGATTTGGCTGAAGGAGAGTCGGAAATTGTAGCCGGTTTTCATGTTGAATATTCAGCTATCGGTTTTGCTTTGTTTTTTCTGTCAGAATATGCCAGCATGATTATGATTGCAACCATTATGGCCCTGTTGTTTTTGGGTGGTTGGTTGTCACCGTTTGAAGGCTTACCGTTTTTAAATAGCATCTTTTTCTTTGTTCCTGGATTTTTTTGGCTGTTGATCAAGATATTCTTTTTCTTGTTTGTATATTTGTGGGTAAGAGCTACATTTCCAAGATATCGTTACGATCAGCTGATGCGTTTAGGCTGGAAAGTACTTATTCCAATTACCATCGTTTGGGTTATTGTGACAAGCCTGATGGTTCTTGCTCATCTTAAACCATGGTTTTAGTCGATAAATATGATGATAACGAGTACCCTGAATTATTTAGATAAACCAGCAAAACCCATTCATGGCGTTTGTCTGAAGTTTAACAGGATAAAGTAAAATGAAAAAAATATACCAGTATATTAAACATTATTTCCGTAGCTTTCTATTACTCGATCTCCTCGTCGGGTTGAATCTGACGGGAAAGTATTTTTTTAAGAAAAAAATCACAGTACAGTTTCCTGAAGAGCATACCCCTATGTCTCCTCGATTTAGAGGCATGCTAGCGTTGAGGCGTTATCCAAATGGCGAAGAACGTTGCATTGCCTGTAAACTGTGTGAAGCGGTATGTCCAGCACTTGCTATTACTATTGAATCAGCACCTCGTCAAGATGGCTCTCGGCGAACAACACGCTATGATATTGATGTATTTAAATGTATTAACTGTGGATTATGCGAAGAATCTTGTCCTGTTGATTCAATCGTTGTCACACCGATACATCATTATCATATCAGCGAACGAGGACAAAACATTATGACCAAGGATAAGCTTCTCGCTGTGGGCGATATGATGGAAGACCAATTAGCAGCGGATAGAGCCGCTGACCAAAAATACCGTTAAGCGAGGTAAGATATGGATGGGATGTTATTACAGGTTATTTTTTATGTGTTTTCTGGTTTGGCTGTTTTTTCGGCTTTAATGGTCATTACACAGAATAACCCGGTTCGATGTGTGCTATTTTTAGTCTTGGCTTTTTTTGCCAGCTCGGTATTGTGGATATTGGTGAATGCTGAGTTCTTGGCTCTGATATTAGTTTTGGTTTATGTCGGTGCAGTCATGACATTTTTCTTGTTTGTTGTGATGATGCTGAATATCGATGTTGAGTCGATGAAAAGTCACTTTACGCGTTATCTACCCTTAGTGCTTGTTGTCGTTGCTTTATTGGTCGGGTTGCTTCTTTTGGCTCTGCCAAAAGAACAGTTTAACATAGATAAAATGGCGGTATCAACCCAATTGAATTCGATGAAAACGGATACGAAGTCTGAAAATGTTGCGAGTTTGACGAACACAGAAGCTTTAGGGGTAGTACTGTATACTGATTATTTATTCGCATTTGAGTTGGCGGCAGTCATTTTGCTTGTGGCAATTATTGCAGCGATTACCTTGGTTCATCGGAACCCTATTCGCTCAAAGCGCCAAGATATTGTTGAACAGATTATGACGCGTCGCGATGATAGAGTGACATTAGTCAAAATGAATTCGGAGAAAATATGATTCCTGTTACACATTATCTGACCTTTAGTGCCATTTTGTTCGGATTAGGGTTGGTTGGCATACTGTTAAATCGTCGAAATATTATTTTGTTGTTGATATGCATTGAATTGATGCTGCTGGCCGTTAATACGAATTTTGTGGCATTTTCTCATTATTATCCTGGGAATGCAGGTGAAGTATTTGTTTTCTTTATTCTAACTGTGGCTGCTGCAGAAGCAGCGATCGGTTTGGCTATTGTGCTGTTGCTATATAGAAACAGGCGCAATATTAACGTAAACATGATGAATTATTTAAAAGGGTAGCAACGTGAGTATTCTACAGTGTTGTTTGGTTATTGTATTATCACCCTTGATGGGTTCTTTAATTGCAGGTTTTTTTCGTAAACAAGTCGGTCACCTAGGCGCCCACCGTATTACAATCTCGTTGGTTGGCTTGTCTTTTTTAATGGCTGTCTACGTTGCATATACTGTATTGGCAAACGGTCAGCTGGCATTGGACACTAATTTATATACGTGGGCAAGTGGTGGCTCTTATTTTCCCTATGTGTTTAATCTAGGCTTTTATATTGATCCATTGACTGTTGTGATGATGGTCGTTGTGACCTTTGTTTCCCTGCTTGTTCATATATACAGCATTGGTTATATGGTTGATGATGATGGCTATCAACGATTCTTTAGTTATATTTCATTATTCACATTTATGATGTTGATGTTAGTGACGGCAAATAATTTCCTGCAACTGTTTTTTGGTTGGGAAGGCGTTGGTTTAGTCTCTTATTTATTGATTGGCTTTTGAGATCGGA
>JAJZSG010000098.1 GCA_021849905.1 Pseudomonadota bacterium | reverse complement strand
TCCGATCTACACATGAAGATAATATCCCGTGCTTTGTCACAGCCCTCTAAACAGGATATCGAATCGTTTAATTGATCGCCAAGGACAAGACGAAGCGTACTCATAGGGGTCACTCTCTAGTATAATTAAAAAATAACAGCTAATTAGTCAAACATATGAGCCATTACAAAACTTGCATCATAAACACATCCAGTCACAAGGGGAATGCGTTGTAATGAAAAATCAAGTCTTTCGTTGGGCATTGATTGATATTAAAACCACAGGACCTCATATCCTAAAAGATAAAATAACCGAAATAGCCGTTATTATTTTTACAGAAAAAGGCATTGAGTCAACTTGGCATCGTTTTTTTTCACAGACACAACAATCATGTGTTGAATTTTCGAATGTTGCGTGTGATTTAATGAGTCTAATCCATGATTGCGTACTCGTAGCACACAACGCACGATTCGAATATGCTTTCTTGAAAAATGCGTTTAAGTCATGTGGATTAATTTTAAAATCCCAGGTGCTATGCACGATTAAACTATTTAAAAATGCATATCCAGAACTAAAACGATTCCATTTAACCGACGTCGCACAGCGACTGTCTATCGAAGGTCCACAGACACAGGATGCAAAAACACAAGTCTCGTTATTGCACACTCTTCTGGTTAAGACTCTCCTGGATGCGTCTGTTGATAATTTTTGTGACCATGCGAAGCAGAGTTACAGACAATCCAGTTTACCATCATTACTCAAAACAGATATTCATGCTTTCCCAGACTCCCCTGGCATTTATCTTTTTTACAGTACCCATTCATCATTACCTATATACATCGGTAAAAGTATTCATTTGCGCCAACGTATCCTATCCCACTTTCAATCTGACCATCAAAACCCTAAAGAATTTAAAATGGCGCAACAAATAGAGCGTGTAGAGATTATGCCAACAGCGGGCGAGCTCAGTGCATTATTGCTTGAATCCGCGCTCATTAAAGAAAAAATGCCGCTGTTTAACAGACGACTTCGACGAAAAAAAAATAGAGTTGGCTTTAAACTCAGTTTAATAAATGATTATTTAACCATTACTTTATCTCATAGCATCGATGAATCGGGAATAAATCATGAACTGTACGGCTCGTTTAAAAATCAAAATGAAGCAAAAAAAATATTAATATCATGGGTTAAAACACATCAACTATGTCCAAAACATTGTGGGTTGGAAACGGGAATTGGTGCTTGTTTTTCTTATCATATCAAGCGATGTTTGGGCGCATGCATGGGTAAAGAATCAAGTTCAGCTTACAACCAAAGGATGAAAGACGCACTTTTGAAGTTTAAGCAAGATGATTGGCCATTCAAAGGCCCTATCGCCATTAAAGAACATTGCGTTATAAACGATATCACTCAATATTCCGTGTTTGACCAATGGCGACATACCTTAAGCGTTATCAAGACAAAAAATGATGATGTTATAAAACAACATCATGCAGATCATGATGTTGATACGTACAAAATACTATCAGGTTTTTTGAAAAAAATTGATTCTGATTCAATCATTCATTGGCCTGAAAATAGCACGGCGGCTTTTCTGTTAACGGATTAACCACATGAGAAATAAAAAGTATTTTTTCGACCTATCAAGCACCGCTTCCCCAACACACTTTAATCTGGTTAATGCCATGCAGCGTGTCGGATTTAAAAAAAACCGATGGCCTTGGCACATGGCTTTCAGAGAAAAACACTTAAATTTTGCACCAGACGCGTGTGAGTGTTTGGAGTTCAAGCACAATTTATCGCAACTAACGCTCAATCATTGCCCCGATGTCATGCCTAAAACCTATGTTATCGATGATCACAACTGGCCTACTGTTTTAAATCAATTAGCAGATGAATACTATACAAATCAATACGGATTAACTGATAAAATTGAAAAACTGGCCTGGATTTTGAAGCCGGCGTTATTGAACAATGGGCAAGATATTAAAATTTTTGACCGGTTAAGTCAGATTGAATCACATTTTATGAGTTTTAACCGTCTAGGTGGGCCTCATGTTCTTCAACGCTATGTTATTAATCCTGATTTATATCAAGAACGAAAATACAGCTTACGATTTTTTGTGGTGATCACCCAAAACGCCGGTGCTTTTTTATACCGACATGGGTATTTAAATGTTGCACTAGAATCATACGCTGAGGCTGATTATTCTCGTTTAAATGGTCATTTAACGAATGAACATCTCAATCACGATATACCTAATGTGATTCAAATACCCACGATAATTACAATGCAATACCCGAATTGGTATAGCCAGATTAAACCCATTGTTCAATCCGTAACAAATGCGTTAGAGCAAGCGTTCCCTCATGCGTATCATATAAAAAAAGAAGACGCATTGGCTATATTTGGTTTTGATTTCATGATGGATAGCGATTATAAAATGTGGTTACTTGAAGTCAATCATGGACCCTGTTTTCCTATTGAACCCCATCATCCCTTGCAAAAACCATTGTATGAGTCCTTTTGGACTAATCTGGTGAAACAAATGATTGAACCGATGATTAAAAAACAAAGTGTTGACTTGAAATCAGGTCATGATTTCGACTGCATGAGAACATAAACCAATTTTGAAAGTCGACATTTAAGTTGTTATGATAACTTATCAAGTTACAGGCCTATACTCATGAACGAGAAAAACAAACGATTAGCGCAGATACTCACGTATAGCGGAACATTTCCCCTTATCTTATGCTGTATAGGGCTCTATTTTAATGTCGATTTTATTGATTTAAAACGAATTGCATCAACATACGCCATATTAATCATCTCTTTTTTAAGTGGACTACACTGGGCAACGTATTTATTTTTTTCGGAAAAATGCCCTCAAAATCTATTGATAACCAGTAATGTGATAGCCCTTCTTGCCTGGGGTTCATTTTATATCGCTCAACACACCTTGGCTTTTAGCCTACAACTAGCTTGTTTTTTATGTATTTTGATATTAGATTCAAACTTGAAAAATGCAGGTGTATTGCCGTTATGGTTTTATAAGCTTCGTCGTAATGCAACCCTCATTCTCAGTTTGGTTTTTATAATAATCATTCTGAAAATGCACGGCAAAATATCTTAAATTAAACACCATGTGAAAATTATGATCTATAGTTAGTAGTATGAACACTCAATACTACGGTGTACTATGGAATTTTTTGACGAGCCTGATTTATCGTCAGAATTGTATGGCGATATTGAAGCCGGAAGAATAAACGATGCGATAGACCTATTGATTTCCAAACGTAAGAAATTATCCGAGGACGCAGCTGCAAAAAACATATGCGATGCGTACTTGCAAAGTAGCAACCCTAAAAATTGGGAAATGTTTTGGGAGGCTATACTTCAAAATTCTCGTAACATACCTAAAGCCTTTATAAAAGAGACCTTAGTGTTATCTCAAAAGAAACTCACAGTGGGACTATCTAAATAAATTCTGGTTTAATTCCCCACTCGACTGTAGCTATATTAGTTCATTAAGACCTTAGGAAACTGTAGAAGTTTATATTTGATCTGACACTCGAGGTTAAATCAATTCTACTCGATTTAACTCCGAGTGTCAGATCAAATATAAACTTCTACAGTAAGGATCATCAGCTCAGAGGGTCTGACAAGACCTCATAAGGCTTCAAAAATAGCCGCAGCCCCCATGCCGGTTCCAATGCACATACTCACCATGCCATAGCGACCTTTTGTGCGACGTAATCCATGCAATAAGGTTGCAGCTCGAAGTGTCCCTGTTGCCCCTAAAGGATGGCCCAATGCAATGGCACCACCAAGAGGATTAACCTTCTCTCTATCTAATCCAAGCTCTTTAATCACCGCTAAGGCTTGGGCTGCGAACGCTTCATTTAACTCAATCCAGTCCAACTGATGCAGCTTAATTCCTGCGCGTTTTAACGCTAAAGGTATGGCATGAATAGGTCCTATACCCATAATTTCAGGAGGAACCCCTGCAACGGCATAGCTTAATAAACGACCCAGAGGCTTCAGATTATAACGCTTTAATGCCTCTTCATTCGCAAGTAACGCAATTCCTGCGCCATCACTCATTTGTGAACTATTACCGGCGGTTACACTTCCTTTTGCTGCAAATACCGGTTTTAAACGAGCAATTAAATCGTAAGAGGTTTCGGCTCGTGGGCCTTCATCCGTTGTAATGATTTTTTGCTGAGCGGTAACGCTTGAATTTTGTAAATTCACATGGCGCTCTGTAATCGTAATGGGGGTTATTTCAGCATCAAAATCACCACGCCGTTGTGCCTCAATAGCTCGTTTATGACTAATTGCTGCAAACTCATCTTGTTGTTCACGCGTTATTTGCCAGCGCTGCGCTACTTTTTCAGCAGTAATCCCCATTCCGTAAGCAATAGCAATGTGCTCGTTATCAAAAATAGCGGGATTGGCGGTGTATTTATTGCCCCCTAATGGCACCATCGACATGCTTTCAACACCACCGGCAAGTGCTAGTGACATATCCCCCTGCGAAATAGTTGCAGCCGCCGTCGCGATACTTTGCACACCTGACGAACAAAACCGGTTCAGCGTCATTGCAGGGACTGATTCAGGTAACCCCCCAAGTAATGATGCAATACGAGCAACGTTCATGCCCTGCTCGGCTTCAGGCATCGCACAACCAATAACAACATCACCGACTTCTTTCCAGTCAACCTGGGTTTGACGTGTGGTTAATGCCTTGATGGTTTGCGCCAATAAATCATCGGGCAACGTGTTTTTAAAAACACCCCGAGGCGCTTTACCAACTGGACTACGCAATACGTCAACAATATAAACATCTGTCATCGTCAAATCTCCTTAAATTCAGCTCACAACATCTTTAATTTCGTAATGGTTTGCCGGTTTCCAATAAATAGCCAATTCGTGCTTGCGTTAGGGGATGCGCTGCTAATGTTAAAAACGCTTCTTTTTCTAAATGTAATATCCAGGCTTCATCAACGGTCTCACCTTGATTAACAGCACCACCACATAGAACAGAGGCGAGTTGGTTCGCTAAAAAATAATCATGAGACGAAATAAATCCCCCTTCGAGCCAATTCACTAACCCTGCTTGAAGCATGGCATGGCCTTCACGCCCAGCAACTTGAAAGCGTGTTGGAATTTTGGGTGCATAGTTTGCAGCGAGCATGGACTTAATTTTCGCAAGGGCTGCATAAAGCACTTCGTTTTTATGCATAACCCAATCATCTTTTTCCTGAAGATAGCCTTTATTGAGTGCATCAGGCGCACTACCCGCAACCACTGCGGTTGCAATTTGTTCGAAGTAAGGTCGAATATAAGCCATCAAATCCTTGTTTGAAGATAAATGCGCAGCACGCATAGCCATTTCTTTACATCCGCCACCGGCAGGGATTAAACCAACACCAATTTCCACCAAGCCCGGATAAGATTCAAAAGCAGCGAGTACGCAGTCAGTGTGCAACATCAGTTCACATCCGCCACCTAAGGCTCGTCCTCTGAGAGCTGCAACGGTTGGAATGGGACTGTATTTCAATCGCATAGCCAACCGTTGAAAATCACTAATCATGCTGTCTAATGCAGCCATATTACCTGATTGAATAAGACCCGCCACGCCTCTTAAGTCGGCTCCTGAGCTAAAATTATTGGCATCATGTTGATAAATAATCAAACCCTGACTTTGTTTTTCAGCAATATCCAGTGCTTGATTAAATCCATCCAATACCGACTGCCCTATTGTATTCGCTTTACTTTTAAAACTAATGACCGCAACATCATCCTCTAGATGCCATAAATGCACACCTTCATTTTCAAAAAGTGTTGCAGGCTTATAGGATGGCTCGGATATCACGCTATCAGGAAAAAATTGACGTTTATAAACTGGCAATTGACTTCGCCCAACAAAGTCCCTCGTTGAAACGGAATAAGCACCGGCTTCAGAGTAAAAATGTTCAACAGATGAGAGCCAGGCAGGCAAAGGTTTTGCGCAAATGGATTGTCCATTATTGATAAATGACTCAATAGAAGCCCGTATTTCACCAACACCCGACTCTTGCCAAGTCTCAAACGGCCCCTTATCCCAACCAAATCCCCAACGAATCGCTAAATCAATATCACGAACTGTATTAGCAATATCATCAAGATGGAACGCACAATAGTGAAATAAATCAAGAAAGCACGCACTTAAAAAGCAAGCTTGCGGGTGATCACAAGTTAATAATTTTTCCATTCGAGCACTTGAAGATGCAAGCTTCATAATGGATTTTACATCGGGATGAACCTCACCCTTTGCTTCCAGGTAATCACCCGTATGCACATCATACACTTGGATGGTTTTACCTTGCTTTCGATAAATACCTTGGCCTGATTTTTGACCCAAATAACCTTTGCTAACCAAACCGGTTAACCATGTGGGTAATTTAAACAAATCATGCCAAGGGTCACGTTCCAAATGCGCCTGCATGGTATGAACAACATGCTGCAACGTATCAAGGCCTACCACATCCATCGTACGAAATGTTGCAGACTTTGGCCGGCCCAATAATGCGCCTGTTAGCGCATCCACTTCATCCAGGCCTAATTTAAACTGTTCAGCATGATGCAAAGTAACCAGCAAAGAAAAGACGCCAATTCGATTCGCTATAAAATCCGGTGTATCTTTTGCTCGAACAACGCCTTTACCCAAACGGCTGGTTAGCCAGGTTTCAAGGTTATCTAAAAGCAGAGGCTGGGTGGTTGATGCAGGAATCAATTCAGCCAAATGCATGTAGCGAGGTGGATTGAAAAAATGAACGCCACAAAATCGGGATTGAAGCGCAAGAGGTAAGACTTTAGCCAATGCATTAATACTAAGGCCTGACGTAT
>JAJZSG010000006.1 GCA_021849905.1 Pseudomonadota bacterium | reverse complement strand
ATTAATTTTAATGAATTATTTGGGCTCATGACTCAATTTACATTTTATTAAATAAAATCCGATGCGAGCTAATCGACATCAAAATTCCAAAACTAGCCAAGAAGGTTACCATGGCGGAGCCACCATAGCTTACAAGGGGGAGGGGAACACCCACAACCGGTAAAATACCCATGACCATGCCTATATTCACAAAGGCCGACAAAAAAAAGGTCATGGCAAGGCTTGCGGACAAAAGGCGAGTGAAACAGGTTTGGGCATGTTTTGCAATGTTCAAACTTTGTAATGAAATCAATCCGATGAGTATGATAAGTAACACACTGCCGACAAATCCAAATTCTTCCCCACTGACTGCAAAGATAAAGTCAGTGGCGTGTTCGGGCAGAAAGTTTAGATGAGACTGACTGCCAGTAAGCCAGCCTTTGCCGAAAGCGCCGCCCGAACCAATGGCTATTTTGGATTGAATGATATGATAACCGGTGCCTAGTGGGTCGTGCTCTGGGTTTAGTAGAGTAATGATGCGTTGTTTTTGATAATCATGCATGACATGCCAAATCAAGGGGGCTGCAAAACTCATTGCCAAGGCTGTGAACAGAACAATGCGCATTCTAATGCCTGCTAAAAATATGACGCAAAGGCCAGATGCAATAACCATGATGGCGGTGCCTAAATCCGGTTGTTTGGCGATTAAAACGGCCGGAATAAAGATAATAAGAGCGGTCATCAATAAAGCTTTTAAATCGATTGGTAGTGATTTTTTATCGATATACCATGCGGCCATCATGGGAACGGCTAATTTCATAATTTCTGAGGGTTGGAAACGAAAAAAGCCCAAATCCAACCACCGTTGCGCGCCTTTACCGATTTTACCCATAATCATAACTGCAATCAGTAAACTTAAGCCAATGGCGTAAATCCAGGGTGTCCATACTTTATATTTGTGAGGTGGGATAAACGCAAATGTCATCATGATAGCGATTGCAAGACTTAAACGCAGGCCTTGACGAAGTATCATGCCCATATTTTGATTGGATGCACTGTATAAAATTACCAAACCACAGGCGATTAATAACAATAACAAACCCATCAACGGCAGGTCGATATGCAATGATTTACCAGTAAATCGGTACATGGGGCGATTGCTTATTTTCATATTGGGCTCTTGTTTGTGTATCACTTATAGTTCCGGTCAGATGATCTGATTTTTTTATGCGCTAAACTCGCTACGCTCAAACAGAACCGCATAAAAAAATCAGATCATCTGACCGGAACTAAGATCTGCATTAGCAGACACAGGTTAAGTGACACCCTTATTGTTTAAATTAAACCAGGCATCCATCACTTTTCGGGCAACGATGGATGCAACGGTATCGTTTTCAACTAACACGGCAACGGCAATTTCAGGTTTTTCAACTGGAGCAAAAGCAATGAACAATGAATGATCCCGTAAGCCTTCTGGGATATTTTGATATTGTTTTTTTTCATCTTGGCTTAAGCTAAAAACTTGCGCGGTTCCTGTTTTCGCAGCCACTGAATAAGGCGCATTGCGCCCGAACTTATAACCGGTCCCTTCATTCTCGGTGATGACAGAATGCATGGCTTCTGTGATGATGGTCCAATTATCTGTATTTTTCAGGCGAATCGGATATTCTTCAACCGGCTTAAAATGATGCACTTTATTTTCATCATCTACCGTTTTACTCAGTAAATGCGGGCGAAAGCGTCGTCCATGTTGGCTCATGGATGCCGTTGCATTGGCTAATTGCAGAGGTGAGGCTAACATAAAGCCTTGACCTATGGATGTAATTAACGTGTCGCCTGGGTACCACGGTAGATTTTTACTTTGGCGTTTCCAATGGGGGCTGGGTACAAGGCCTGGTGCTTCTTCAAGTAGGTCAACATGAGTTAGTTGCCCAAAGCCAAATTGAACGAGCATATCCTCAATGGCTGATATGCCCATTTTATTTCCCATTTGATAAAAAAATGTATCGCAAGATACGGTAATTGCTCGTTTGACGTTGATAACGCCGTGTCCTTTGCGTCTCCAGTCGCGGTACTGATGTTTAACACCAGGCAATCTATACCAACCGGGGTCAAAAATGCGGGTGTGGATATTGACGATCTCTTTATCCAATCCTGCTATCGCAATAAAGGGTTTTACTGTCGATGCGGGGGGGTATAATCCTCTAACTGCTCGATTATACATGGGTCTGTTTAGCGCATTAGACAAGGTCTTATAATCGTCGTTGCTAATGCCATTAACAAACAAATTAGGATTAAAACTAGGGGCACTGCTCATGGCTAGAATATCACCGTTATTGACGTTCATCACGACGACAGCTCCGCGTTTGTCTTGTAACGCATCATAAGCCACTTGTTGTAAGCGTGAATCAATGGTGAGATAAAGTTTCTCCCCTGAAACGGGTGCTTGTTTTGTTAGAACACGCACGGCTCGGCCGCTTACATCAGTTTCTAATTGTTGGTAACCTACCTTGCCATGGAGTTTGTCTTCGTAATATTTCTCAATGCCTGCTTTTCCAATAAAATTGGTTGAACGATAATTGGTGGCATTAACCTGTTGTAACTCTTGGATGTTAATGCGTCCCACATAACCCAGAACGTGCGCGCATGTTTCGCCTAATGGGTAAAATCGCATCAGTCTAGCTTTAATGCTAACGCCTTGAAATTGATATTGATTACTTGCAAATAAAGCAACATCATCTTGATTTAGTTTAAGCTTAAGCGGAATAGGTACATAGGCATGATTTTGACGACGAGCATGCTCGAAATTATCGAGGTCATTCTGACTTATAGAAGGCAATAATGCTTGTAATCGCTCCAAGGTGTCTCTGAGATTTTTTACGCGCTCAGGTACAATCTCCAGAACATACACAGGAATGTTTTCGGCTAATATAACCCCATTTCTGTCAAGGATAATCCCTCTGGGAGGAGCAATGGGCACGATACTCATTTGATTTTTTAAAGACAGCGTGGCAAACCGTTTATACTGTGAAAACTGAAGGTAAGCCAATCGCAGTACTAGGATAAGCGAAAATACGATAAGAATGGCAACCAACAAGCTTAATCTAAAATGATGCAATCGGGATTCAATCCGTGTATTGTCTACTTGCCGATATCCACGCATTGTCCAAATTACTCAGTTCGGTCTTGCCATAGACTTTCAAGATTATAGGTAGAACGCGTTTCAGGTTGCATAATATGAACAATGAAATCGCCTAAATCAACCAAAGCCCAGTCACCGCTATCTATTCCGTTATGATTGATAACAGGCAAGCCTGCTGCTTTGACGTGCTCGATAACGTAAGTCGCAATGGCTTTGACATGACGTGAAGAACGTCCACTACAGACTATCATATAGTCAGTAATAGTTGTGTGTTTGCTCACATCGATGATAATTACATCAATAGCGTGTATGTCATCTAATATTTTCGTTAATATATCTAACCCTTGCTTTTTATCGTGCATATTATTAACCGTGGATCCTTAGGTTGTTGATAAATCTGTAAACGCGCGCAGTATAACAGCAATCATCTCGACATACAAAAACTTGAAATTGTAGCGTATTAGACTATCTGTTAGACTCATTTTTAAGTGAGATTTTTCTTCTTCATCACGTGTAGCGAGGTCTTGTGCAAAACAACCAAAAAAACCATCCACCATCGTTACTTGTTTTTTTTGCAACGGAGTTGTGGGAGCGATATGGGTTTTACGTGGTACAGACCCTTTTGGCACTATATCTTGTGTTCCAGTTTAAGTGGCCTGATAAACACGTGTATTCATTGGTCGGTTGTTTTACTGCACTGGCTTATCTTTCTCCATTATTAGGTGGCTGGATTGCTGATCATCTACTGGGCCAAAAACGAACAATTTTGATTGGTGCACTGATTCTGTTCGTAAGCTATTGTGCGTTAAGTTTTATTATCTCAGAACAGGTGCTCGTCTTATCGCTGGCTGG
This sequence comes from Pseudomonadota bacterium, assembly GCA_021849905.1. Lineage (GTDB taxonomy): Bacteria > Pseudomonadota > Gammaproteobacteria > Legionellales > Legionellaceae > DDPF01. The sequence continues at coordinate 29,242 of JAJZSG010000006.1, read as the reverse complement.
AATTGCAGTGGGGACAGGATTATTGAAGCCTAATATTTCATCATTATTAGGTAATGAGTACGCTCCTGGCTCGCCTCACCGCGAACGTGGATTTATGTTTTTCTATATGGGCCTAACCATCGGTATTGTTTTAGGAACTGTTTTACCGAGTTTTATTCATGAGCATTTGGGCTGGTCTGCAGCATTTTTGAGTGCGGCTGTGGGCATGATGATTGCAACAGGTGTTTTTGTATTCGGAATCCATCGGTATAATTTGCTTGACTATCAACCCTTCGAATTCAAGGTTCAGAACCAGTTGATGGCGATTAGCCTTTGTGTGCTAGCATGGATCGTCGCTTGTTACGTTATGCACTACCCTTTTTTTGCTGATGTTTTGTTTTGCGTCGTTGTTTTATTTTCCTTAAGCTATTTTTTCTACTGCGTCAAGCATGAGTCTGTGGTTCAAGCTCGCCAGACTGTGGTTTTGGGTTTATTGTGTTTGATATCGGTGGTGTTTTGGGCTTTTTACTTTCAAATGTTTTTATCGTTAACGCTATTTATTCTTCGTGTTGCAGAGCCGTCTTTATGGGGTTTTGCATTTCCTGCACCATACTACGTTGGTGTGCAAAGTGTGGGTATGATTGCTTTGGGATTGTTTCTTGTTCGGCGAAAAACAAATTTAAATATCATTCAACAGGCTATTAGCACAGGGAATAAATTTTTAACTGCAATTTGTTTTACTACCCTTGCCTATGGTCTTATTGTTTTGGATTGCTATGTTAGTTTATGGACGGGTATGTTATCGCCTTTATTCATTCTTCCGGCTTATTTGATTTTTTCATTGGCTGAAATGTTATTGTCGCCAGTTGGCTTGTCAGCAGTGACGTTACTGGCTTGTCGTAAAAAAGTGAGTACGTTAATGGGAGTTTTTTTCGCATCGTTAGGGATAGGGGCTTTTTTAGCAGGAAAACTGGCTGAGTTGACGGCTGTTCCATCGGGTAATTTATCGCTTTATGAATTAAAGCAACATTATGCGTTATCGTTTAGCCATTTGTTTTATACACTTGTGATTGCGATGTTGTTATGCGTAGGTCTTAATTTTGTGATTGGTCGGTTAATGCGATCTATTATCATGGAAAGGTAATTAAAACGGCGTAGGTTGGGCCTTGGCCCAACATGAAGATATGTTTTGATAAGCAAGCTGTGGTTTGTTTTGACTATGCATTTTTTTCTTATCATGTTGGGCCAAGGCCCAACCTACGTTAAACTGGTTTACGTGAAAGTTGCACCCGATTTTAGATCAGTCGTGTACAGTGCCAAGAATTTACATTAAAATGGTTAGCCTATATGCGGTGTCAAATACAGAGTATTCAAGCGATGGCGATGACCAAAACAATTTTTCGAACTATTCAACTCGCGTTGTTAATAACAACAATTGCTGTTATTGTCGTTGCATTTTATTTCGAATATATCAAGGGGTTACAACCTTGTCCTTTATGCTTGATGCAACGTTTATGTGCGTTTTTATTTGGTTTGTTGGCGTTAGCTGGACTAAGTGTCACTCGATTAAATCGCGTTAAACCCTTGTTAATGATACAGGGACTTTTCGCTGCTTTTGGTTTGTTTTTTGCGGCAAGGCAAACCTGGATGCAGTTCTGGCCCAATAAACAAGCCAAGTCTTGCATGCCCAACTTCGAAATGTTGGTTCATTATTTCTCAAATGATCAAATTTTTAAGGCGTTATTTTGGGGTGCGGGGGATTGTGGCGAGGTCACAGGGCGTTGGTTGGGTTTAAGCATTCCGGTTTGGTCAGTGTTTTATTTCCTAAGTATGTTACTCGTCTGTGTTGTTTTTTATATACTCGTTCGTCGGGAATTAGTGGATGTTAAATTGACGTGATATCTTCGTTTCGTTGTGATGTTATTCATCGTCATGCCCATACCAAAGCGCGCGTGACTCGTGTGACGACTCCCCATGGTGAATTTTTAACGCCTGTTTTTATGCCTGTTGGAACCCGTGCTGGCGTTAATAACATGATGCCAGCCGAGTTGATTGATGCCGGAAGTCAAATTATTTTAGGTGGTAATACCTATCACATGTTATGTGCTCCTGGAATGGACATCATACAAAAGTCCGGTGGCATGCATCCTTTTATGGGATGGCATGGCCCTATGCTGACCGATAGTGGTGGTTTTCAAGTCTTTAGTTTATCTAAAAATAAAAAAATTTGTACTATTGATGAAGAGGGCGCGCATTTTACCTTGCCCGGAACGCAACGCTTAATTCATATGACGCCTGAAATGTCATTGCAGACGCAAAAAATTATTGGTGCAGATATTATCATGGCCTTTGATCAATGCACCCCGGATGATTGTACCCACGACCAAGTGCGTCATATTATGACTCGAACGCACCGTTGGCTGGGGCAGTCGATACGATATCATCAAGATAATCCTGCTTCTGCATATGGCACATCGCAAGCATTATTCGGTATTGTACAAGGTGGTGTATACGAGGATTTGCGTCGTGAAAGTGCTGATTTTGTAGCACAAATGGATACGGATGGCATTGCTGTCGGTGGGGAAACAATTGGTTTTGATATGTCGGCAACCGTCAAAGTCATCCGTTGGATCAACGAGTTTTTACCTGAAAACAAACCGCGATACACCATGGGTGTTGGCATGTCGCCACAAGACTTGTTTGATGTGGTGGCTGAAGGCATCGATATGTTCGATTGCGTAGCGCCCACGCGCAATGCTCGACATGGCGCACTTTATTGTGGGGAGATTGTGGCGGATGGTCATTGGCTCAAGTTTGTCAGTGAGCATGAGCAGGCTCGTATTCAAATTAAAAAAGCCTGTTTTGCTGATGATGTTTCACCAATTATGGCTAGCTGTACTTGTTATACTTGCAAGCATTGTTCTCGCGCTTATTTACATCATCTGTTTAAACAAAAAGCCAATTTATTTACAGCCCTTGCAAGTATTCATAATGTGCATGTTTTACATGATGCTTGTGCTAAAATGCGCGCTCTAATTTCTTCAAAGGAGATACTATGATTTTAATTAACACATCAAGAGGGAATATTCGTATTCAGTTGGATGAAGCCAATACGCCTAATACGGCGGCTAATTTTCTTGAGTATGTTCGTCGTGGATTTTACAACGAGACTATTTTTCATCGCGTTATCGATGGGTTTATGATTCAAGGGGGTGGATTAACCGCTCAAATGGAAAACAAACCAACAGAAAAGCCCGTTAAAAACGAAGCTAAGTCTGCTAAGAAAAATACGCGCGGAACAGTGGCAATGGCAAGAACGAATGATCCTCATTCGGCTACCTCACAATTTTTTATAAATGTTGCTGATAATGCATTTTTAAATTTTCGAAGCGAGCAACCAGATGGTTTTGGTTACTGTGTATTTGCTGAAGTTGTTGATGGAATGGATATTGTTGATTTGATTGCAAAAGTAAAAACAGGTCAACGTCATGGGCATGGTGATGTGCCAGAAGAAGACATTATTATTCATTCGATCACTGAAGTGCAGGATAATTAAAATCGAGTTATGACTATTGTAACGAATGTTTTTGACGCACGCGTTTTATTGAGGAAAGGGTATACGCTCGCATACCCTACTGAAGCCGTATACGGTTTAGGGTGTGATATCTATCAACAAGATGCCGTTGAACGAGTCCTGACATTGAAAAAGCGCGATAAAAGTAAGGGGCTGATTGTTCTGATTTCAACCTGGGAGCAGCTGATATCACTGATTGCACCCATTTCAGATCAATTGCTCGATCCGGTTCGCAAGAGTTGGCCGGGCCCTGTAACCTGGGTTTTTCCCAAGGCGCGTACGGTCCCTGAGTGGATATCAGGTCATCATGAGGGTATTGCCATTCGAATGAGTGCCCATGATATTGCGTATCAATTGTGTGAAGAGGGGCCTATTGTGTCAACGAGCGCTAATATTAGCGGTTATGAACCAGCAAGGACGCTTACGGAATTGCGTTTGCAATTTCCAGAAGGGCTTGATGCCATCATGCATGCGGATTTAGGCGGTTTAAATCAACCCAGTGCTATTTATGATGTACAAAGCGGTACGCGATTGCGTTAGTTTTGTACTTAATAAAACCTTAAGTTATGCCATGTATAGTGCAGCATAGGGAATAGCTTTGATTTGAGTTAAAGCCTTGCTTTCTGTATTAAAGGAATCCAATGAGTCATAAAAAATATGCGTTGAGTATTTTTAGTTTAACCATGATTACAGTGGGATCGGTTGATAGTATCCGTAATTTACCCGCCACGGCATTATTCGGTAGTCAGCTTGTTGCTTTTTTTATTTTAGGTGCTTTGTTTTTTTTGATTCCGACGGCACTCGTTTCAGCAGAGCTTGCTTCAGGGTGGGCGCAACAAGGTGGCGTTTATATTTGGGTTAGAGAAGCATTTGGTAAACGAGTCGGTTTTCTCGCGATTTGGTTGCAATGGATTGAAAATGTGATCTGGTATCCGACTATTTTATCTTTTGTTGCAGGAACCATTGGTTATTTAATCGATCCATCCTTGGCGGCTAATCCTTACTTTTTATGCCTTGTTATCGTGACGTCTTTCTGGGCTGCGACGTGTATCAACCTTTATGGGATGCGCTCATCTGCAATATTAAGCAACGTGTGTGCTATTTCAGGTTTGCTGCTTCCGATGGCTTTGATTATCGGGTTGGGTGCCGCCTGGTTTATCAGTGGTAATGTGGTTCACGTGCAATTTGATGTGCAGAGTATGCTGCCGCATTGGCAAGAGCGTTCAATGTGGGTTTCACTCACAGCCATTATTATGTCATTTTGTGGTATTGAAATTGCGACTGTGCATGCGAATGATGTCGCAAATCCTCAGCGTGCTTTTCCGCGTGCACTGATCTATTCGGTGGCAATTATTTTAAGTACGCTTATCCTAGGTTCATTGGCGATTGCTATGGTATTGTCTCAACAGGATATTAATCTGGTTGCAGGGATTATGCAGGCTTTTGATGCTTTTTTTGCCCGTTATCACATGATTTGGATGATGCCAATTGTTGCATTGATGTTAGTCATGGGTGGTTTAGGTGGCGTTAGCAATTGGATTATTGCACCCACTAAAGGTTTATTGGTTGCCGCGCTTGATGGAAATTTACCTCGTTTTTTTCAACGGGTTAATTCTCAGGGTGCGCCGGTTGCCATGTTGATAGGGCAGGCTGTGATTGTAACTCTTTTGTCGACGTTATTTCTGTTTATGCCGAGTGTAAACGGCTCTTACTGGTTGTTGACTGCATTGGCTGCGCAATTGTATATGTTTATGTATCTGTTGATGTTTATTGCAGCGATTAAACTCCGTATTCAAGCCCCACATCATCCGCGAGCATTTCGAATTCCGGGTGGTTTTTTCGGTATGTTACTGGTTGCAGGGGTCGGCATGCTCGGTGTGTTGACGACATTGGCTGTTAGCTTCATTCCACCTGAAGGTATCAATGTGGGCAGCATTGCACGATATGAAACAACGTTGATTCTAGGTTTGCTGTTAATGTGCTCTCCACCTTTTATCACAGGATGGCTCAAATTAAGACGTACGAAACGTCTGTCTGAATTGACAATGATGGCGGGTTAGTGTGCTTGATGATGTCTTGTTGGCGTTATCGTCACGTTTGCCTGAGCTGGAATGGAAGTTAGGGGAGCAGACCACCGATATTCATCCCAACATATTGCCTAAAGGATTATTTCGTCATCGTTTAGAATATACATCACGGTCTTGCATTGAAGAAATTAAAGCGGATATTGAATCAATAAAAAAACAAAATACATTGCAAAGTGCACATTACCTTGCGAAACGCGTGAGTCAAAAAATCAATGTACTTGTAAAGTTATCTCAACATCTTTCAAATAAAAAAAAACCAGACTATCAGCCTAATTTTGGAGTTCAAGCAATTGGCACCCGCCAGCAGTGGCTTAAGACCATGCATGACGAGGTAGATAGGTTGAGGGAGCAACATCAAGCACTCAATGCGGCACTCATAAAATTAATTCAAGAGAACAACACAAAAGCCATTTTAGCTTTGCAAGTTGATATAGGTCATGCTGAACGTAGATTAACGTTAGCTAAAGAAACACTTGCACGCGCAACGATGATTTAAGAACGCTTAAAGTTTTACTTAATACCAACCACTATAACTGTAATCTGGAGCATAATCGCAGGTATTTCTACATTGATTACAGGGATTATGCTGATAATTAGGTTGACAATTAGACGACATGGTTAGTGTACATGGGGTGCTGTAACTGGGTTGATTCGTGGTGCAGCAGCTGCTTAGTAATAATATTAAAGAGAGTGTTGATAATAATAATACAGTTCGCATCATAATTATGTCTCAGTGTTTTTATTGATAATTAATATTGTACGATTAGTTTTTTATTTATGCAATTTATTGGATTTAAAAAATCACGAAAGATAATTATCAATCAAACGAATATCACCGATATGCACGGCCGCATAACGCCTTCGTTGATGTTCTTCAACATAATCAATGCGAATCCCCATGTCCTTGAGCTCATGAATGATCTTTTCAATGGGAATGGGTTGATGAAATATACGAGCGAATTGTTCAGCAAGCGTGCGCTGTTCGGCATTTAATCGACCATTTCTTGAACTATAAGCCAATCCACTGGCTTCACGCACGGTAGGACAAGCAATAACCTCGATATTCATAAAAAAAGCGGTACTCATGTCTCGAATGAGCTCGAATTGCTGATAATCTTTTTCACCAAGATAAGCGCGATTCGGTTTTGTCAAATTAAATAGTTTCATGACAATGGTGAGTACACCGGTAAAATGATGCGCTCGATGTTTACCTTCCATGATTTGTGTGAGTTGTTTTTCATCGATTTGATAGCGGTATCCATCGGAATACATTGCTTTTTCATCAGGCAGTAAGCAATAGTCAACGCCTAAGTTTGATAGTAAAGCTACATCTTGCTCCAATGTTCGTGGATAATGTTTAAAATCGTTTTCTTGATTAAATTGTGTGGGATTGATAAAAATGCTGGCAATAGTGATAGTATTGTCTTGTTGGCTTTTTTTGAATAATGATGCGTGTCCTGCATGAAGATTCCCCATGGTAGGGACAAATCCTATGGATAAAGTATTAGAAAGCGTTTTACGATGTGCTTGCCATTCCTCAAGATTTTTAAAAATTTGCATGATTAACTCGACAGATGAGATCAGTGATCTTGCTGAAAGCAACAAGATGACTGAAATTGGATGACTAAAACGCGTGTTCAGGCGTTGGGAAGTGTGCATGATGGACGTCATTAACGAACGCATTAATGCCAGACATTAATTGCACTTTTCCATTGATAAAATGTTTCACAAAGCGAGGTTTAAATTCGGTTTGTAAACCCAACATATCATGCCAGACAAGAACTTGCCCGTCAGTTTCAATGCCTGCACCAATGCCAATAGTCGGAATGCTCAGTGATTGAGTGATTGTTTTAGCTAAATCGCCAGGAACACACTCGATAACAATAGCAAAACAACCGGCTGCTTCAAGATTTTGTGCTTGTTTCAATAATTGTAAGGCTTCATCCTGCTCGCGCCCTTGAATGCGATAACCACCCAGCTGCAAGACCGATTGAGGTGTTAGACCAATGTGTCCCATCACGGGAACACCCGCTGTGACCAGGCGCGCAATGGTTTGGCAGACATCATCGTCACCGCCTTCAATTTTTATGGCTTGAGCGCCGGCTTTAAGTAAGGCACGCACGTGTTGAATCGTATTGGTTCGAGATTCACGGTGACATAGAAAGGGCAAGTCGCTAATCAGAAATTGAGTTGATAAACCACGCGCAACCGATGCGGTATGAAGTAACATCATATCCATGGTGGCCATAATGGTGCTTTCAAACCCATGGACCACCATCGCGACAGAGTCACCGACTAATACGCAATCAATGTCGGTCTCGGCTATCATGCATGCGGAAGGGTAATCATAACAGGTTAACATGCTGATTTTTTTGTGTTGCTGTTTGGAACGTTTAAAATCGTGAAGCTTCATTGATGCCTCCCATTGAGGGCGGCTTTATATTCAGGTACCTGTCTCATGGATCAAGTCCTCCTTAATAAAAAAACAAGTTACTTTTGTTAGGTCACCGCTGTTACCAGTCGGCCCAATTTGCATCATAGATGATAGGTTGTGAAATGTCTATTCAGGAATAATGAATCAGAAAAACTTCAAAAATTAGTGACTTTGCTCTCAATGTAAACTTCGGAAATACAAGTACCATTCCAAATGTATCTCAAATGACAACCTTGTATCGGAATGGTTAAGGCGCGCGGTCTAAAAACAGCCATGCATAATTCATTTTCATTTCGTACGCTTGGATATAGTAAACCCCAATGTTTTTCATCGCGAATTTTTTTTCCAAACATCTGACTTTTAGAATAAAAGCAGGGATTTGGATTTAAAAAGTCGACATAATCATTCTGTGTTATATCCAATAACGGTTTTACAATTTTAGCTATGTATTCTCGCATGGAGATAGAGCACGTTTTTTCGTTAGAAGCACTATAAAATTGCTCTCGATGGAAAACAGTTTCTTTTATTGCGGTTTCCAGAGATGAAGCTGCATAATAAATACCATAACTTCCGTCACTAAATCGTGAGGGAAAGCCGATATGAGTAAAGGCCGCCATGATTGACGTTGAACCAGGGCCACCAACCCAATCTTCTTTTGCTATTAAATTGATTTTACCGAGTTCGGTTTGAATTCGCTCATTGGTTAATCCTTCCAGATGAGCAATTTGCTCCAGCTCTTCCTCGGAACTTGCCCAATCAAACAATGATGAAGGAGGAAACTTGGATGGTATTAGTCTATAAACATTTTGATTGAAATTAACAAAAGAGTACACGCTAATATCCTCTCCAAAAATCCAAAAATTTCCTCACTTCAGAAAGACGAATGATTCCGCCTTCCAACATGTACTTTTTAGGTGTTAATCCGTTGAAAGGTGGCAATGTGTTTGGACGATTAATCCATGTTATGGCTTGTTGCTCATCATCAAATAAAATGCGTAACGATTTATAAATGCCTAATAGATAGGATACTCTTTCTTTTTGATCTCGGTTTAATTTGGCTTTTTGTGATGTATAAGTCGAGCGAGGCATGTCCCCCATTAAAATACGCGCTTCAATTTCTTTAAGGTCAAAGCGACTGACAATAGTAGTCAATGATTTCCATATCACTTCATTGGGAATATCGTTTAACTGGTTAATGTTAGTTTTCATGTCGATTGTCTCATCATTGCTTGACTTCATAATAGTACATATATGGACAAATGTCCAAAGAAGAGCATTATTCAGTAGGGGGGGTCCCATTAAAAAATTCTTATGATGCCTGAGTTGAAGACCATCGCGCACAAGGATGTGCGCGATGATCGCAGGAGCGGGTTCGTCTGAAACCAGGTAGCATAAGAATTTTTTAATGGGACACCCCTGCATTATTCAGCAAGTTAAATTTACTGTATAATTTGTTATAGGGCTTTTATTTTTTGTATAAGCGGGTTTTATTAATTGTCTATAACATTCGTAGGTTGAGCCTTGGCCCAACAAGGCATGCTCCGTGCTTCGGTGCGTTGGGCCAAGGCCCAACCTACGTCGATATTTTGTTCTAGATATACAGTGATGTCTGGTTATTAAGAACGGATACGTAAAATCGATTATGAACTTAACAGACAAATTAAATATCCCGGGAGAGCACGCGTTTATTTTGCCAGGATTAGTTGGCCCTTTGGATGTGGAACTAACGGTTCCTGATCATTTAAACGCAGGCTTTGTGGCCCTATTAGGACACCCTCATTCGCTTATGGGTGGCACCATGCATAATAAAGTTGTGACCACCTTGGCGCGTATGTTCAAAGCGTTAGGAATTGCCAGTCTACGCTTTAATTTCCGAGGGGTAGGGCAATCGGGAGGCGTATATGACGCAGGAATTGGTGAAAGTGACGATATGTTGTTTTTAGCACACTGTTGTTTGCAAGACAGGCCCGATACGAAGCTCTTGTTTGCTGGTTTTTCATTTGGTTCCTATGTTGCTTGGCGTGCGGCTGCACAACACCCGCATGCGTTATTAATAAGCATAGCTCCTCCGGTTCATCATTTTGATTACACCGAGTTTGCAGCGGGATCAACGCCCTGGATCGTAGCCCAAGGCGATGATGATGAGGTTGTGCCGGCAAATTTGGTGTTTGATTTTGTTGAATCATTCCCACATATTTGTTTGTTGCGTTTTGCAGAAACGGGACATTTTTTTCATGGACAATTAATTCCATTGAAACAGCGATTAATCGATGCGATGAAAACTTATGACATTAGTTGAACAGTATGATGCCGCCGTGGCGTCTAATACCATTCGCAATGATCCCATTCAGCGCATGGTTGTTACTGAATTTGAGCGAGTCAGAGAAGGCTTGAATCAACCACTTCGCAAATGGTTTGATTTTAGACCTAAAAAATTGACTCAAGGCTTGTATTTGCATGGTCCTGTGGGAGTTGGTAAAACGTGGTTAGTGGATTTATTTTATCAATCCGTCACGCAACCCCATAAAGCACGATTTCATTTCCATCATTTTATGCAAGAAATTGATTCTCAATTACGCTGTCTTCAAGGACAAAAAGATCCCTTAAGGCGTATTGCTCATGATTTGTCTAAATCCGTGCGTCTACTGTGTTTAGATGAATTTTTAGTGCATCATGTTGCAGATGCCATGATTTTATCAGAGTTATTACAGGCCTTGTTTGAGCATGATGTCGTTCTTGTTGCGGCCACGAATACCAGCCCTGATGATCTGTATTTAAATGGTGTACGTCGAGAGCGTTTTTTACCGGCTATTGATTTGATTAAACAGCATTGCGAGGTTTTAGCCTTGACCCAAGACCATGATTATCGCCTAGGACGAGAAGCTTTATTTCAAGCCTACCTGTCTCCATTAGACGACCTTGCGAAAAACACCTTGATTAAACAGTTTGAAACCATTGTCACGAATCCGATTGATCATGTTGAATTAACCGTCCAAAACCGTCCCATTGTATCGGTAAAATGTGGCGAGCGTGCGGTTTGGTTTGCTTTTGATGTGATTTGTAACATGCCGCGTTGTCAATTGGATTATTTGGAAATAGCAGAACGTTTTGATACGGTATTTTTGAGTGATATTCCTGTTTTAACGCAAAATGACACAACACAGGTTATTTTGTTGATTTATTTGATTGATGTGATGTACGACCAGGGAATACGCCTTGTTGTTTCAGCAGCAGTGCCTCCCGATGAGTTATATACACAAGGGCCTATGATTAAATCATTTCAACGAACGCTAAGTCGGTTACAAGAAATGCAGTCCGTTGATTATTTGAAACGACATCAGCGTCGTCATTTAAGTCATTTTGTTGATGAAAAGGATCTTAATATCGTTTAAATATCGATAAAGAATAATCGCCACAAGTTATAACAGTTGCGACCATGTTTATCTAAAACCTTTTTTGAATTATTTTTGTTCACAAAAAATCACTAAACAGCGTATACTGTTTATCATTTTTGATTTTCAGGTTATATTGCATGAATCAAGCCGAGTTAAGCATAAAAGTACGACTTTTACTTGCGTTAAGCGCACCTAATCCAAATCTAGACTTAAGTTTACAAGAGCAGCTTGAATTCGCATGGCAATTGCACCAGTTGCAGGTTCTGGACGAGATATTAACAAATGCCCCGCAGGAGACGATGCGTGCCGATTTACATGAGTTTTTAAAGGCTAGCTGGGAATTAATCAGAGGCACATCGCTCAGTTATATGGCTCAGCCCAATTCATTACTGACAGAATTACTCGTGGACGTGGCCTGTTTCATCAGTCCAGCCAATCCACTGAATTCACTCATGCCCGATTTAAATTACACAAGTATTGTGGATGATGAAGACTACCCTGATTTAAACCCATCAACCAAAGATCAGGTGCTAAATGTACTAAAAACGCATATTTTAAGTAGCGACCAATCCTATCCTTTGCCGGTATTATTGATAAACAACTTGGAATTACCACCGGGAGATAATTCGACAATTCCTAATCCATATGACCCTATCGGATCTTTTCTGTCGCCAGCAGACATTGAGCGGTTGAAGGTGCATTCACCGCACACAGAAGCAATATTCGATGCAAAGGAACGTTATGAGCAGACAATGTCAAGTGATAATTCATTGTTAAACCAATTAAATTATTTATGCGCACAATTGTCAATTAATGCAGCGCACGGAGGGAAAGGAACGGTAGCAAACGCTGCAGATGGGGCATATCCGGCGATTATCGCATTTAACGAATTCTACAGCCGGTTAAATGCAACCCAAAAAGCACAGCTTCCGCCTGCATTAAAAACTGAAATCGAAAAACTACTGATTTTGTCCTCAGATAAAGATGCAAATAAAATCGGATTAGATAAGATAGATACTTGTTTAGCGGCTCGAAAAAACTCACTAAAGGCTGCTATGACGGTTCAAGACACCTTATTGGCTAGCATTGGTTTAAGTGCTACACACAAAGCTGCTGCAATTTATTCTGAGCGTATTGCTTTTGTGGCGGCTAAACAAGCCTTAAGGGATATGCTGATTAACGGAACTTACACGGGATGCGATAAGCAACCCATTACTCGTGCATTATTAGATAAACTTGATTTGCAATGGTCAATTCAGTCTGAGAAAGATGTTGATGCACTGCGTCAATTGAATATTGAAGAAATCGCTGAGTTGCTAGGTGATAGATCTCTGCTAGCTGGTTTAATCGGTCAATTACCCAGACTGGATAGTTTGGTTATTTTTATCATGGAAACACGTGAGGATAAGCTGCCCGTATTTTTTTCAGCTCTTCAACAGTATATCAATCGTATGGTCGTAACGCGCCAACACATGGCGGCCTTGCTTATTAGCTTGCAAATCGATAAGTTTGCAACTGTTGTGCGATTATTAAAACATCGAATTTATCAAAAACAGATGCTCGTTGGTCTAATGTCACATTTAAGCCCTGACCAACGTCGTGTTTTATTCGATATAAAAAAAACGTCTTTTATTGAATCTATCAGTGGTGCTCATAAATTATTGAAGGTTTGCAAGATTTTTTGTCTTACCAGAGCACAATTTAGTGGTATTCTGAATACAATTCAAAATCGTCTATCTGGTATAGTCAATACACATGAAGACTTATTTTTTCTGATTAAAGAACTTCATGAGGAAAACCTTCGGGATTTATTAGCAACTCTAAAAGAACACTTACCGAACTTAATTAACAATCCTCAGCGTTTATCAGAGATACTCGCCCCTGTTAACGAAATAAAACGTAAAGAGATTTGGTGTGCCATGGCAAATCATTTACCTAAACTGATTAAAACGCCCAAGGATTTAGCGGGTTGGTATCGCCATTTTGACAGCAATTATGGTGATTTTGTATTGGAGGTCTTGAAGCGTCAGGGTTGTTTAGCCTATTTGCTCAATTCATCAGCGTCTTTGCAAGATGCACTCACTGATTTAAATGAAGAGCAATGTGCAACATTGGTTTTTACTATTTCACAAAATCATTTGCTTAATATCATAAACTCCTCCCACGTGCTGTCGAATTTGCTTTGTTGTCTTAATGACGAACAGTGTAGTGGGGTGCTGAGGGGCTTAAGTTCTTCATCAAGTTTGAATGTTTTGATTCACAGTACTCAAGCGTTATCGTCTGCGCTGTCCAATTTGAATCATGTCAAGTGCCGCATGGTGCTATTGGCTTTTAAAAACCAGGTACACAGTATAATTAAAAACAGCCAGGATTTATCTGACGTGCTTCAACATCTTAAGCAGGTGCAGTGTCGATATGTGTTATCAGCAGTTTCAATAAAACTACCTAATTTGATTCCCACTGCTGAAATTTTATGTGACATACTTCAAGGGCTTGATTTGGATAAGCGTCGAGATGTATTGCATATTATCACAAGTTATTTGCCGAATTTAATAATAGATCCATTAGCTATGCGTCGTATTTTTCATTTTCTTGATGAAAGACAGCGTATTGAATTATTCGAGTTGGTTAAAGAACCGATGATTGGATTGATTTCAAATGCCAATGATCTATCAAATTTGCTCTGGTATCTCAATAATGAGCTACGTTCAGATGTTATGACTCGAATTCAAAGTCAAATACCTTTGCTAAAGGCAAGGACTGTAGATGAAAATGGTATCGTACGTGAAGACGTAAAAGCGTTTATTAACCACTGTTTTTCTGGTGACATAAGAAGCCCTGATGATTTAGTGCCTATGTTGTCTTCTTTAAACGAAGATCAATGCAGGACTGTTTTTGCTGAGATTAAAAAGGGTTTACCTAATCTGATAAATCATCCTTACCACGTTGGTTATGTATTTCGTTCTTTTAATGACGCACAGTATCGAGCGGTGTTGTCTGTTATTCAACCTGATTTACCCGGTACTATCAAGACTCATGAGCATTTATTAACGGTGCTTCGCTTTCTTGAGCGCCCTCAGTGTCGAGACTTTTTAGCAACGATTGATTATGCTCATTTATCGCGACTGATTAAAACGCCTGACGTGCTAATTTCTGTGCTGGGCGAGCTAAATGATGAACAGAGCCAAGAATTAGTTATTGCTATCAAGCCTCGTCTAAAGAAATTGTTTAGCCATGCTGATATCCTCGGTAATGTATTTCGTCATCTCAATACAGTACAGTGCGATTATGTCTTGGATGCTACTCGAGAGGTTTTACCTCGGTTGATTTATAGCGTTCATGATTTAATCGATATTCTTTTTTATTTAAATGACGCACAGCGTGAAGAGGTTTTAGCGACGGTATTACCCGAGCAATGGGCTTACTTTGTGAAAAATGAAACAGAGTTTGACAAATTAAGAGGCATTATTTCCCCTGAATCATTTGATCAAATCAAGTTTGCTTTTATTTCGGTTGCCACAGAAACCAAACAACTTGAAGTTAACATAATTGAAAACGACGCTGAAGAGTCTTATGCCTCGCCTCGCTTTGGTATTTAGATTATAGCGAAACAGGAGAGTGGATATAGGATGCTGTATCCACCGTGACTTTAATGGAAGCAAGTTGATGAATGCCCGCCTCGGTTCTGAGTTTGTCACGCAGCTCAGGAAGCACGTAACGAAGTTGTGAGGCCCATACGGGGTCATTTGTGGTTAAAACCAGGCAACTGTTTTTAAAGCTGCCAACGCGACACCGTTCACGAAGATTTTCTGGTAAGTAATTGACAATTTTTGCGGTTAATTCTTCAAGTTTAATCGCGTGTTGGCAAATGTCTGCAAGTTGGGTGTTCAAACAACGTGTGATGTGGCGCATGGAATATCCTGACATTATCTTGGTTTATTGACTATGCTCATCTATGATACCATTTATATCTCGAGATAAGGATTCGTTATGACAGAAAACAATACGGTATATCAAGCTCGTCTTCATTTGATTATTTTTTTATGGCCAATCCTTGCCTTATGTTGTGTGGCTTTTATTGCGATGAAATTTTCACAGCTGCAAATCCCCGCTTACATATCCGGTGGCTGTGCGCTTGTATGGTTGCTGATAACTTGGTTGACATACTTGTGTACATCGCTTGTTATCAAAAAAAGCCAGGTTGTTTTGTACACGGGGATTTTAATACGACAAACGCTGGATGTGCCAATTACTAAAATAGAAAGCATCGATATTCGTCAGTCTATTTTGGGAAGTTTGCTGCATTACGGTTGTTTGGTGATCACCGGCACGGGTGGGTCGCGTCAGCTTGTGAATTACTTGAATAAACCGCTGACGTGTCGACGTTATATTGAGCAGTTATTACATAAAGATTAATACTGACTGGTTACACGCAGGATTTCTGCCAATGATGTGTCCCCGAGCAGCACCCGTTTAAAACCGTCTTCACGTATGCTCGGTGTGTGTTGACGAACATGATTTTCCATTATCTGCACACCTTCGTTGCGATGAATCATCCCACGCAAAGTTTCATCTATGGTAATTAACTCATAAATACTGGTACGACCCCGATAACCTAATTGATTGCATTCCTCGCAACCATGGGGTTCGCAAACGCGAGACAAATCATCGTCAGAACCAACACCCATTAACGCCTGTTCATCGGGTCTTAATGAGTGAAGCTTTTTGCAATGAGGACACAGCTTTCGAACCAGTCGTTGAGCAATAAGCCCCACGAGACTAGATGACAGTAAAAATGATTCAACACCCATGTCGTGTAGACGAGTGATGGCCCCTAAGGCGCTGTTCGTATGCAGGGTTGAAAGCACCAAGTGACCGGTGAGACTTGCCTGTACCGCGATTTCAGCGGTTTCAAGATCCCTTATTTCACCAATCATCACAACATCCGGATCTTGGCGTAAAATAGCGCGTAATCCTTTTGCAAAGGTCATTTGCACTTTAGAATTGACTTGTGTTTGTCCAATACCCGGTAAATCGTATTCAATAGGATCTTCAATGGTTAAAATGTTTCGGCTCACTTGATTGAGTTCGGTTAACATGGCGTATAGCGATGTTGTTTTACCAGAACCCGTGGGTCCTGTAACGAGCAAAATCCCATGCGGCTCGGCAATCATGTTTCGAATCAGCTTAAGTGCGTGTTCAGGCATTCCTAATAAACTCAAGTCTAACTGAGCCGACTGTTGATCAAGTATTCTTAATACGATTCGCTCGCCATGATTAGAGGGCAATGTTGAAACACGAACATCGATATTATGTCCGCCTATACGCAACGCAATGCGTCCATCTTGCGGAATGCGTTTTTCGGCGATATCCAATTTGGCCATCACCTTAACACGTGAAATGACTAATGGCGCAATACCGCGTTGAATTTCTAGCACCTCTTGCAAGACGCCATCAACACGATTACGAACTAACACGCGGTTTTCATAGGTTTCAATGTGAATGTCGGAAGCTTTTTGTTTTATGGCTTGTGTAAATAATGCATTTAACAGACGAATAATCGGTGCATCGTCCTGATTATCCAGTAAATCTTCGCTAGTTTGCAACTGACCGGCTAATTGCATCAGATCCATATTCTCTTCCATGCCTTCTGTGGCATCCAATATGGCGGATTGGGATTGATAGACTTGGGTTAATTGTTGTTGAAATTCAGTTGAGCCGACTTCTTTTAATTGTAATTCGCATTGTAATAATCGCTTGATTTCAGCAAAAATAGAAAACGGTATGTTAGCTAGATGATAGATGATTCGTTTACCATCGGGTAGAGTGTTTGATGCGATCACTCCGTGTTTCTTTGCAAACAAGTAAGGCAGATTAATGGGCTTTTTAGACGCATCCATACGCTATTTCATCATGTTTGGTTTTGCCGTATGACAAAAGGGTTTAGGAATTCTTGGTTGATGCAAAGGGGGAGCAATGGTTTTTGAATCATAAGGATTGTATTGTTCCTGCGCTCGCACGATGGCTAGTTCATCTTGGCGCACGTGGTTATATTTACCATTGGTTACTCGTATATTATCGCGTTCTGTTTGTAAAATATGGGGTCTGATAAAGACCATTAAAACCTTTTTTTCATGATTAACACTGTTGCGCTGAAATAAACGCCCAATGCCTGGAATATCGCCAATGATGGGGATGCCATTATTATCATTTCCAAGGCTGTCTTGTGCTAAACCACCCAATACGATAATGTCGCCACTTTCAACGTGCACAGAGGTGACAATGGCACTAATATTAAAAGTTGGTGTAGTGTTATTTAATGCATCAGTAGGCTCCAAGGTTTCATTGCCTTGGTCTATTTGCATTT
This sequence comes from Pseudomonadota bacterium, assembly GCA_021849905.1. GTDB lineage: Bacteria > Pseudomonadota > Gammaproteobacteria > Legionellales > Legionellaceae > DDPF01. The sequence goes on along the minus strand of JAJZSG010000006.1, from coordinate 11,406 downwards.
CAATGCCGCGACCTTCCGTAATTTGAGGACGAACATACAAATGCAATGCTGCATTGACCCGGTCAAATGTTGTATAAGGACTACCACTTCCCGTTGTGCCTCCCCCATTGTTCGGATAAGACGATGATTGCACCGAAACTTGTTTACCAATCAAAATTTTAGCTTGTCGGTTATCTAAAACCACAACTGACGGTGTTGATAAGATATTGGCTTTATGTGCTCTGGCTAGAGCATAAATTTGAGCCTGGAATTGATTAATACTGATTTTAGAATTGATAATAGCAAAACCAGGCGTGAAGGTGTCTGCGGCTCGTGTTTTTTGATTGATGCTTCCCCATTCAACGCCAAGTGTATTAAAGTCACTTTCGTTGATTTCTGCAATCAAGGCTTCTATGAGTAATTGTGCGGGTTTAATATCTAATTGGCTGATGACTGATTTTAGTGTTCGAATAAGCGTAACCGGTGCATTAATGATAATCGAGTTGGTATTGGGCTCAGCAATGATTTGAACCGTTGGCTTGGTTCCCCCTTCATTTTGAGTTGTTGCACCTGTCGTATTGGGTGTTGCTGCAGAATTTGTTTGTGCAGGCGCTGGGCTATTATTTTGCATGCCGTTGCCTATGCCACTGGCAAGGCCTGCAGCGGGATTGGTGCTATCAAGCGCGGGTCTTGAAACCGTACCAATGGTTGTGCCAACCGTACCACTAAAGCTTGCCTGTGCTATGCCTGCTAAAATGGGTACTAAATCTTCCGCACGCAGGTAATTTAAATAAATTACTTGCGTGTTGCCATTTGGGGTGCTGGTGTTATTTTGATCGAGCCTTGCAATCAATAAACGCAGTCTAATGCGTTCGGTTTTACTACCACTTAGCAAAATTGAATTACTGCGATCGTCTGGTGCCAAAGTAATTTTATTCTGCGAACCCGGTGTGCCTTGTGATTTAATCAGCTCCTTTAGAGTGCTGGCGACATCCATTGCCAAGGCATGCTGAAGATGAACAATGTCAATACCGTTAGACGATGAGCTATCGACTTGTTTGATGATTCCGGCTAATTGTTTGATGTTATTTGCACGTCCCGACAGAATCAGCATATTGGATGGACCATAAGCCGATACACTACTCCACTGAGGCATTAATGGTCGTAACACGGGCACGAGTTGCTCTGAGGGAACGTATCGTACGGGGATGACTTGGACCATCATATCATCACCACGGGGAGGGTTTTTGAGTTCGTTTAATAAGTCAGGTGATTGGGTTCTCGCATCGATATTGGGAATGATTTTGATGATTTGCCCGTTAGGAATTGCACTATAGCCTGAAACTTGTAACATGGATAAAAACACTTGATACAGTTCTTTGTCAGACATCGGCGTACTGGAAATAATGGAAATTTTGCCTTGCACTCGAGGGTCGATTAAAAAATTCTTACCCGTAATGCGAGATACTTCGGCAATAACCGCTCGAATATCGGCATTTCTTAAATTCCATATTTTATTGGATGCTTTGGGTTGTGCAGGCTTTGTTATAACCGGTTTTGGTGGGGCATTGGCAAGTGAGGCGTTTAAAATACCTATGTCATCTGCAAAACAGAAAGAAGATAATAAAACAAATAATACGATAAAAGTAAAACTGAGTGCGTAAAATAGTCGCGATTTAGTACGAACTTCCTCTGCTGAAAGGAGAGGTATTCTATTAATCGATATAGGAGTCGTTTTAATCACACCCGATACGCAACCGTTAATGAATTCATAAAATCATGATAACGAATTTTAGACGGTTGTAATAGTCTTTTTGTAAGGTATTGATTAATATGGTGGCTATGGGTGGACTCGAACCACCGACCTCAGCATTATGAGTGCCGCGCTCTAACCAGCTGAGCTACATAGCCACGAAGTCGGTGATTTTGTCTTTTTAAGCGTTTAATGTCAAGTATTAGGCTGTAAAAATTTCATCTAAGACGGTTACAAATCAAAATCTAACGTTGTTACATCTTCTTCATCTGAGTTATTTAATTAAGATATGTGTAGTGACTGATGATCTAAAAATATAGGCCTATTAGGATTAGAAGGTGATAAATGACTCACGTCGTCAACTGGGTTGTCATCAATGGACTGGGTGTGTCTTGATACCCTCGACACGATGGTTGCAATAGTTCGTGTTATTAGTGCAGTCATTTCTTTCATTATTTGAAATACAAAAGAAAAAGATAGGCCAATACTAGGTCCAATTTGGTAAACGGCAGTGATTAAGTTATTGGAAATATCTTTGTCCCTAAAAGATTTATCCTCGTCAATGATCTCTTCAACTGCATGCAGTATGTGAAGAGGAATTAAAAGGATATTTCGAACTGCAGCAGCTAATCTAAGTGTTGGCATGCCAAAGAGCGCAATTACCGCTTCTTTAAGGCCCATTTTTTCGACTCTTTCAGTTCTGCGTAGCAAACGAAGTCTATCTGCGCCAAACGGCGTGAAAAAACCGGGATGAGTCATTGTCCCGTATAAAGATAAATCTGTTTCTAGTCCACCCCATGCTTCCAGCGTATTTCGATGATAACGGGCAAGATTATCGTGTGAGCCATTCAAATAATGCATGGAACACCCTTGGGTTTGTTTATAAAATAATCATCATAAATGATAAAATAAAATTAGTCAATTTTTTTAAACAGACAGTGTTAATTTGGTTCTTTTTAAAATGGTGTCTTAATCAGGCGTCTGCAGGGTGTGTTGGTGAAATGCCTTGACCAATGCTTGAATGCGCTCTAAGTTATAGGGTGTTGATTGTTGATTGGCTTGCCAAATACCATGGGGCCAGAGTTTGTCATGAGTAAAGCGTGCAACCACGTGGATGTGGAGCTGGGAGACGATGTTTCCCAGTGCACCGATGTTTAATTTATCAGGATTGAATAGTGATTTAACAATTAACGACAACTGGTTTATTTCATTCATCAAAGTCTGTTGTTCGGATTGCGATAGTTGGTCAATGTCTTGAATATTATTTTGTCTGGGGACGAGAATAAACCAGGGGTAATCGGCAGTGTTTTTCAAATAAACACGTGACAAGTCCCAGTCGACTAACTCGATACTGGTGGATGAGATGCGTTCATCAACTGAAAAAATCATTAAAATGCCAATTTAAATGACTGCCAGTAGTGATTATACAACGCAATGGTATCATCCCCAACATCTCGTTGAACAAAGCCGTGCTTCATAATGCTTGGGGGTGGATATGCGTTGATATTATGTCGAATGTTATCTGGCAATTGTGCAAAAGCAGTTTGATTGGTAATGGCATGACCTTCTTTCAGTGCAATTTGTATGGCGATTTCGGGTTTAAGTAAGTAGTTAATAAACTGATAGGCCTCATTGGGATGTGGAGCGTTAATGGGAATGGCCAAACAATCAATCCAAATTACAAAGCCGTCATCCGGATAAACAAATTGAATGTCCTTGCTTTCTGCTTGCGCTTTAACAACATCACCATTCCAAACCGAACCCGCAAGGGCATCTTCATCAATAATGGTCGCTTGAATGCCGTCGCTTGCAAAAAACTTGATGTTTGGAATGAGTGCGAGTAATTTTTGATAGGCCTCGTGGATATGTTTAGGATTTTCGTCATTGGGTTTGTAGTTTAAGCTCATGAGCGCCATTGCAAAGACTTCGCGTGAATCATCCAACAGCATGAGCTGTCTTCGCCAGCGTTTATTCCACAGTGATTGCCAATGATGTGGTTTTTCTTTGATCCAGTGTTGATTGTAAAAAATACCCGTTGCCCCCCAAATTAAAGGCACACTGTAGCGATTACCTTTGTCATAATCATTCTTGGTAAAACGAGGGTCGATATTTTTAATATTGGTTAGTTTATTATGATCAATTTTAGTGAGCATACCTTGTTTTTGCATGCGCTCAACGAAATAAGCTGAAGGCAGTATGACATCGTAGATGGATTGTTTACTTGAGCGCAGCTTGCTGTAAAGCGTTTCATTATTGTCATAAGTAGAAAAGTTAACATGAATCCCGGTATCTTTTTCAAACTGCAAAATAACCTGTTTAGGGATTTCGCCTCCCCATGCGTAAACATTGACAACAGAATCAGCTAATGCAAGATTAGCTGTGAATAGCGATATTAGATAAATAAAACAGTGCTTCATTTGGATTGGCCTGACATGCGATAGGAAAAAATAACAAGAACCATGGAGATGAAGAATGTCAGGGTACACAAGGCATTGAGTTCAGGCGTCACGCCTGCTCTGACAAGTGAGTAAATCGTCAAGGGTAAAATATTAAAACTAGGACCTGCAACAAAATAGCTAATGATCACATCATCAAAGGATAAAGTGAAACACAGTAGGCAAGCACTGAATATAGCCGGCCATAACAAGGGCAGTACAATCTTTGTTATCGCAGTAAATCGACTGGCGCCTAAATCCTGTGCACTGGCATACACGCTGACATCGAGTGTATGTAGACGACTGTTAATGGTGAGCACAACAAAGGGAATGCAAAAGGTAATATGAGCAATTAATAAACTGCAAAAACCAAGCGGAATGCCCGTGCTATTAAAAAAAATCAGTAAAGCAACACCCAAAACAATATCAGGAATAACAATCATCATCAGTAATGTGGCATGAAAAGAGCGATAGCGTTTGTAATTGGGATGCAAGAATATCGATAGACAGGCCGCTACACCTATGGTTGTTGCAATAAGCGATGCCGATAAACCTAGGTATGCGGAATGAAATAAGGCAGTCCATAGGCCTTTATCCTGAAGCAGCTCTTGATACCAATGTATTGAGAAACTTTTCCACTGCAAGGAAAAACGAGCTTTATTAAAGGAATAAAGGATTAAGACCAGAATAGGAATATACAACAGGCTGTATACCAGTCCCAAATAGATTTTTTGGAAGAATAATTTCAAATGATACTTCCTTTGAATTGTCGTCGTAAAATCCACAACAAACCGATTAACGTTGCGGTTAAGACAATACTGGTTGATGACCCTTCAGGCCAGTTTCCTAAAACCATAAACTGATTTTGAATCATGTTACCTAATAAAACGGAGCGCGCGCCACCCAGAACATTAGGAATATAAAACAAGGTCATGGCCGGTAATAAAACCAATGCACAGCCTGAGATAATGCCTTTAGCGGTATTGGGTAGAAACACATGAAAAAAAATAAACAATCGACCAGCCCCTAAATCCTTGGCGGCTTCAATGAGTTTGAAATCAAAACGCTCCATATTACTGAATATGGGTAACACCATAAACGGGAATAGTGTGTAAACAAGCCCGCTTATAACTGCGAAATTTGAATACATCAGTGATAAAGGCTCGTTGATGATATGCAGGTTTAGCAACAGGGTATTTAATAATCCCTTCATTTTTAAAATGGCAATCAATGCATAGGTGCGAACTAGTGAGCTTGTCCAGAATGGAATGATAATAAGCAGTAATAAAACGGATTGATGTTTTGATTTTAGTAATAGGTAACTAAAAGGGTAAGCAAGAAACAGGCAAGTTAATGTGGTAATCACAGCAATGATGAGTGATCGAAAAAACACAGTCGCAAATTGATGAGATAACAAGTGGGTATAATGAGTCAATGTCAAGGGAAGTGACACAAGATGCAGGCTGTCTTGGGATAAAACACTAGCTAATAAAACGAGGCTAAGCGGAATTAAGCCGAATAAAATGATCCATGAATAAATTATACGAATAAATAGGGTGTTTTCTTTATTAAAATGCTCTGTCATGATTGATGAGCGTCTTGAGGTAATAGCACTTCCCAGCCTGTTAACCACTGAACCCAAACCGCTTCATGAGGTAAATATTCCAGTTTGTCGTCATCTTCATCAAAAAACTCAGTCGCGTTGATGATTTTACCTGAAGCCAACGCAACCTTTAAATCAACCGTTGAGCCTTTATAAACAATATCAATTATTTTTCCAGGAAGCATGCCTTGATTATCGGTTACTTCGCTTTCACCCCAGACACGTATGTCTTCGGGACGGACTATCAAATGTAAACGATCATGAGGTTGATAATTGTTTGTATTTTTACAACGCAGAGTGATTGATTCAATTTGAGTGATCAGTTCGTCTTCTTCAAGGGTTTTAACTTGAATATCAAAAAAATTGGCATCACCGATAAACATAGCAACATGCAAATTACTAGGGGTTTCGTAGATTTCTCGGGGTGTGCCTATTTGTTCGATTTGTCCGTGATTAAAAACGACAATTCTATCGGACATTGATAGAGCCTCTTCCTGATCATGCGTTACAAAAATAAATGTCATGTTGAGGGCTTTTTGCAATTGCTTAAGCTCATATTGCATGGCTTTACGGAGACGATGATCAAGCGAACTCAAGGGCTCGTCCAAGAGGAGCACTTGTGGGCGATTAATGATGGCTCTGGCAATGGCAACGCGTTGTTGTTGCCCGCCACTGAGTTGTTTAACATGTCGTGAGCCAAAGGATTCTAATTGAATCAGGCATAATGACTCATGTACTCGCTGTCTAATTTCATCTTCATCAACACGCTTACAACGCAGAGCAAACGCAACGTTTTCAAAAACAGATAGATGAGGAAATAAGGCGTAACTTTGAAAGACGGTGTGCACATCACGCTTTTGAGGGGGTAAATCATTCACGCATTGGCCGTTAATGTAGATCTCACCTGAGGTGGGGTTTTCAAATCCAGAGATGAGACGCAGCAGGGTGGTTTTACCGCAGCCTGAAGGGCCTAATAACGTTAAAAACTCACCAGATTCTACGGAAAAGGAGATGTCATTTAATATGGTAAGGGTATTGTAGGATTTACAAACCCGTTTGATATCGATTAAAGGATTAGGCATTGATTTGACAGCTCGCTGTTAAGAGGCTTGTATACTGCAAATTTGCGACACACTACCGTCATTGCAAATCACTAATCCTTTCAAGCCAATTTTAAAAACCCCACCTTGCCATAAACAGCAACCGACCAATTTTTGCATATCCATGACGGCATGGCGGGTACAATAGCACGGTGAGTAATTACCATTACCGCAAACATAACGACCAGCGGATGAATCGCAGTATTGAATACCACCCATCCTACTGCAACAGTTATCACAATCGGCATAAACTGTAGTGAAAGGCAGAGTGCATAATAAAATAGCACGTGTCAAGATTGCGCGATAGTGTGATGGCATGGTCTATCCCGTAGAATGATATTTTGAATCATAGCATAAATATTGGTTTTTTGTTTAGATTGGTTTGTGTGGTTTAAACTCAATAGTCAATTGCTTAAGGATTTAACCCTTTTAGATACCGGTCAATCTCAACTGGCGTATCAATAGGGCCCATTTTTCCAGCGGTAAACACATCCACTTCAAACGGCGTGTCAATCGCATCATGAGCATGCTCGACCGCATTTGCTATTCGAGTTTTTCGTAACTCAGCCATTTCATGCTTCATTAAGTAGGTTAGCTTAGGAAATACGACGATGAGTTTTGATATGAAATCGTAGGATATTTTTAATCATGTTTTTGAAAGGTACTATCGTAATTTACTATCGATCTGGTTATGCTAAAGGTAGTGCCTCAACAGCGCCCTCTAACTCTAATTCAACCGATTCAATTTTCTGAAACCGTTGGGCTATTTTTTTCGCGGATGTATTCACTTCGTTGACATCTTGCTGGGCTAAATCAATGTGTTTGGTTAGCTTATCCATTCGTTTTTCGAAACGTTGGAAATCATCGGCCAGCGCGTGAAGGTGTTTTTGAATAATGTGGACTTGTTTTCGTGTGGCATCATCTTTTAATACAGCGCGCGCTGTGGTTAAAACAGCCATTAATGTGCTGGGTGAGACAAGCCATACTTTCAAACGTTGAGATAGCGCGATTACTTCCGGGTAGTTCGAGTGAACTTCAGAAAAAATTGCTTCAGCGGGGATAAACATGACCGCGCCATCGGTTGTTTCATTGGGAATAATATACTTTTCGGCAATGTCTTTGATGTGTTTTTGTAAATCCTGACGAAACTGTTGCTGCAATGATTTTCGCTCAACTGATGAGGGCTCGGTATTCATCAATCGCTGATACGTTTCCAAAGGAAACTTCGCGTCAATCACGACGTTTCCTGTAGGTTCGGGTAAAAACAAAATACAATCAGCACGTTTTTGATTGCTTAAAGTGTACTGTAAACTGTAGTGGTTACTGGGCATCATGTTCGCAATCAGCGTGCTTAATTGCACCTCGCCAAATGCACCTCTAGCGCGCTTGTCAATCAGGATATCTTGAAGGCTCACGACATGGCTGGATAGTTCTGTAATTTTCTTTTGAGCTTCATCGATAATCGTTAACCGTTTGACCACATCGATAAACGTGGACGATGTTTTTTCAAATCCTTCCGTTAAACGGTGATTAACCTGTTGCGTTAAACTGTGCAAATGGCTACGAATTTCCTCGGTTAATGCTTTAAGATGTGTACTGAGTGCGCTGATGTGTTGCGCGAAGCTGTGGCTAATTTGTTCACGTACATCGTTCATCTGTCGCTGAACGATATTTGCGATGAGCTGTTGGTTACTGATTTGGCTTTGTGTCATTTTTTCATGAATTTGGTGTTGCCCTGTTTGATAGTTGTGTTGTAAATCCATGTGGATTTGATGAAGTTGTGAATTAAATAATTGTTGTAATTTTTCATGATGCACAGTGGCGTTTTTCGATAGATGCGTTTGACGAAGTAAAATCCAGCATAGAAGGATTATTTGTAAGGCACTCACAGCACTGAGAGCAAGAATAATTGTATTTAAATCTGGCATGTTAATTATTGGACCTTAATGTAAAAATAGGGCGGTTGCATTAAAACGTTCAATATCTACGCAGAGTATGCGAGCCGCGACCGTCAGGGAGTGGAAAAGGGAGCGGAAAAGTTAAACTGCCGTGTTGAATGTTCAATTTTTGTTTTCAAATATGCCATGGTTAAGCCTTGCTCACTAACAACGATATCCTATTGTGACTTCGACATCTACATTTCCACTCCCTGACGGTCGCGGCTCAGATACTTCGCCTATATTTCCGTAGTATATACGCATCGCGACAGGCTTGCTAAAATTATCATTTAATTTTTTATATTGATGATTTTAATGCCAAAAGACACGCCATTTCAACAGATTAATGAGCTTCGAGATCGTATCAGATTGTACGATCATCATTATTACGGTCTTGATGAACCGCTGGTACCCGATATTGACTATGATCGCTGTTTTAAAGCCTTGCAGGATTTAGAAGCACAAAATCCTGAGCTGATTACTCCTGATTCCCCAACACAGCGTGTAGGGACCACAATCGCTAGTAATTTGGAATCAATCGAACATAGACAACCGATGTTATCGCTATCGAACGTGTTTTCTGACGAGGAGCTAGAGGGTTTTATCAAGCGTGTGAGTGAAAAATTGGGTTGTGACGAGCGTTCATTGGTTTTCACTTGTGAGCCAAAATTAGATGGGTTAGCGGTTAATTTAACCTATGAACATGGCTTATTAACCTCTGCAGCGACGCGAGGGGATGGTTTTTTTGGTGAGAATGTGGTCGCTAACATCAAGACCATGGCATCTATTCCTTTAAAACTAATGACCGATACACCGCCGGCTTTTATCGAAGTGCGAGGAGAGGTGTATATGCCCAAAGCCGGTTTTGATGCATTAAATGCCCATGCCCGCGTGCATCAGGAAAAGACGTTTGCGAATCCGCGAAATGCGGCAGCTGGAAGTTTAAGACAATTAAATCCCGCGATTACCGCGAGTCGTCCTTTAGCTATTTATTGTTACGGTATTGGTGCAAGTGAGGGAATCAGCTTACCGGATAGCCATATGCAACAGCTTGAGCTTTTACGTCGTTTAGGTTTCAGGGTTTCTTCAGAGACCAAACAAGTGACTGGTTTTAACGGTTGTATTGACTATTATAACGCCATGCAGTTAGCACGTGAGCACTTACCGTTTGAGATTGATGGCGTTGTCTATAAGGTTGATAGTACCGCTTTTCAACAAAAACTGGGGTTTATTGCACGTGCACCACGCTTTGCCTGTGCACATAAATTTCCAGCTCTGGAGCAAATGACAACATTGCTTGACGTTGATTTTCAAGTCGGGCGCACGGGTGCGTTAACGCCTGTTGCACGATTGGAGCCAGTTAGCGTTGCTGGTGTCACCGTTAGCAATGCAACGCTTCACAACATGGACGAGATCGCACGTAAAGATATTCGTATCGGTGATAAAGTGATTATTCGTCGCGCAGGAGATGTCATTCCTGAAGTGGTGAGCGTTGTCGTCTCAATGCGTCCGACTGATACCGTTATGATTCATTTACCTGACTTTTGTCCTGTTTGTCATGCCGATGTGGTGCGTGACGAGGGTGAAGCCGTTGCACGCTGCACGGGGGGCCTTTTTTGTAAGGCTCAGTTAAAGCGAATGGTTTGGCATTTTGCATCAAAAAAAGCCATGGCAATTGATGGGTTGGGGGCTGGATTAATTGCGCAGTTGGTGGATTACGACTTGATACATGATGTATCGGATTTGTATAGCTTGGAGTTAGATGTGTTATCGGGTTTGCCTCGAATGGGTGTCAAATCAGCAGAAAATCTTTTACAAGCTCTCGCATTAAGTAAGAAAACCACCTTTGCACGGTTTATTTATGCCTTAGGTATTCGTGAAATAGGTGAGGCGAGTGCGCGTGTTTTAGCGCATCATTTTCTTAATATTGACGCACTAAAAGCCGCGTCTGCTGAGCAATTAATGGAACTTAAAGACATTGGTCCTGTGGGTGCTGCTTCCGTTAAGCATTTTTTTGCGCAACAGCATAATCTTGAAGTCGTTAACAAACTCATTGCTTGTGGAGTTCATTGGCCTGAAATGCCCAAGCCTTTAGTTAATACACAGCATGTATTTTATGATAAAGCGGTTGTGCTGACAGGGACGTTAACAAGCATGAGTCGTGATGATGCAAAATCGGCATTGCTTGCAGTGGGTGCAAGGGTGACAGGGAGTGTTTCAGCTAAAACGGATTTTGTGGTCGCAGGTGTTGATGCGGGTTCTAAACTGGCTAAAGCTGTTGCACTTGGGGTTCGCATTTTGGATGAAGATGCTTTTCTGGCATTGCTTTCATGAATGAAAAACAATCGTTTAATAATGACTGTCTTTCTATTAATCATTCGTTTGAAAGCAGTCTGTTCGTGTTGCCTCCAGCGGTTCCCGGTGAAGCCGGAACCCGCTGTAAATAAGGCATTTAAAGCGCTTAAAAATATATTTTTCGCAAAGTCCCTGAGTTAAAATGTCATTTTTGTATCCTGTCACAATCGCCGGGTAAGTGCCTGTCAGGGAGCTCGGACTAACCCGAGCCGCGCGCGTAAGCAAGCGGAATTTTTAAAAAAAA
>JAJZSG010000097.1 GCA_021849905.1 Pseudomonadota bacterium | reverse complement strand
AGACGGGGCTTACAATCGTATTATCTTTGCACATGGCTTTTTTAGCAGCGCACTGCATGAGTGTGCACATTGGTTTATTGCAGGACCGGCTCGTCGGACACAAATGGATTACGGTTACTGGTATATTCCAGATGGACGGTCTGTGGCTCAACAAGCGCTGTTTCAACAGGTTGAAATCAAACCCCAAGCAATCGAATGGATATTATCAGACACTTGTCAGTTCAAATTTCAGTTTAGCATTGATAACTTATCTGGCGAAAATGCCGATACGCAGGCCTTTAAAGACGCCGTTTACCAGCAAAAACAACGTTATCAAGAAGAGGGGTTACCTCCTCGTGCGGAATTATTTCGTAAAGCTTTAGATGTATTTTATGAGAAGTGATGGGTTATTTAATTAGGACGTATTATTGCAATTTAAAGTTGACTCTGGTGTCATTATCGTCCGAAACGTGAGATTAATTCGAGGCGCTTTAATTTTTGTCGTGGGCGGCAACCGATGTAACCAATGACGCTGAGTGATTCCCTTCATCACCAAAAGGCTTCCTGAAGCTAACATAATAGGGACTATCACTTTTGACGATTTATTTTTAAATAAAAAACGACGCTCAGCCCCTAAACTCAACGAACTTATCGCACCATATGGCTTTAATTCTTTTTCGTCATCACTATGCCACCCCATTCCTTCAAGACCATCGTGGTATAAGTTCATTAAACAGGAGTTATATGTCTCGTTACTTTCATACTCAACCAATGTCTTTAATGCCAGCAACTCCTCTGTCCAAGGTAGGGCCTGTCGGGGAATATTTGAATATTTATATATAAAGGGTTTATCGGCATACCATGCCACGCATCGCTTTGTTGTCAAGCGTTTACCGAATATAATCACCTCATCCGGTTTCCAATTAATGTTACTTAAGAGCTTAACAAAGTAATGCTGTGCACTCTCCGAGGATAAAATGCATCCATGGTAAAAAACCTCTCCGTTCTCAGGTAGAGTATTTTCAAAATTTATTGATTTTTTTACATCAATTTTCAATTAAAAGACCTGTGTTTTGCTTAAAACAATCTCCTTAAATTTTAGACTAAATGTTTTGATTTAAAGAGATTTGTCATAAAGTTAATATTGGTGACTAAACTTGTCATCAAGGTCTCATCGACTTTAATGAAAGCCAATTAATACTTGCCCTAACAAAACTAATATTAAATTAATAACTAGAATCGTACCGATAAGGCCTGATGGACCATATCCCCAACTTCTACTATAACCCCATGTTGGCAAACCACCCAGTAACAAAAAAATTAGTAAAACTAATAAGACTGTACCCAGAGATTCCCGCTTAAATCGTATGCCAGCTTAAAAAACATGGTTATGCTTTAAATTCAACCAAAGAAAATTGCGACATCACTTAAACTCTCTTTTGAAAGCAAAGACCATCCTGCCTTTTCTATCAAAAGAGCACCTACAGGCAATAAAAACCAAGAGCGAACTATTTTTATCCTCTAAAGCTTAATGTTGGGCAACTAACCACCCACTTCCAGTCGGAGGTGGTCTAGAGCTTGGGTCACCAATAAAAGTATACAAATGGTGCCAACTTTCCCAGATACCAATATCAATGCGATTCCGCACTTTCTCAAAATACAACGTATGCAAATTACGTCGAATCAACGGCTCAGATGCTTTATCTTTTTCAAATTGAAGTAAGGACGGCATTTTAAATCCAAAAACAGCAAGCCCTGACATGATGCATGTCTTGCCAACTGTATTTTTAATGTCTCATCACTTTAAATTCTTCTCGAAGCAGGCTGTGCTTCACTATCTTATGCAGTCCATCTGCAGACAAATGCTTCCGTACAAATCCCAACAGCTTTCCTAGGTAAAATAATATCGTGACGATAGTCTACGAAAAATTAACTCCTAGATCATCTATGATCCGCTAATTTCCTGGATATTTTTTAATAGCGGGAATTGCTGTACCTAATACAGTAATATTCTTCATTATGGATCCTCCACTGTTGTTGAATGATTTTCATATTTTCATTCTGGCTCAACTTGAAGCCTATTTAAAGTGGCAGCGTTCATTATGAGGTCTAGGTGCACTTAGTTATAACGCATCTTCATGTCATTAAACTCGCTGTTTCATCCATCTTCCTTTCTACGCACATGAAAGATGCCACTTGTTCAGCAGATAATTGAGTAACCACACAAGCCATGTATTTATGATGGTAGTCTTCGTTTAATCTAAGGTTCGGCCCTCCTACAGCTAACCAATATTGCTTATCAACTTCCGCACACTCACGAATAACCGCCTCAGCATGTTGAATAATTTGTCTTGCCTTGGTTTTTTCATCAAACGCACGAGGAATGGTATCAATAATCGCTTCTTGAAGATGTTTCGAAATAATCCGTTTCTTATCATTCAGTAATAAAAAATTTTGAGGTGATTGAACAATAAATGTTTCAAATAAATCTCTCGCACAAATCATCGCCACATAATACTTAAAGCAACTAATGGCATCATCTTCACGCTTCACGTTCGTTAAATTTAATTCTCCACAGATGACTTGATACAACGTATTCACAAAGTTCAATAAAGCCGACACAGATTTCTCTGTGGTTCCTGTGGTATAATTTTTAGCCATGCACAAATCAAATAAACGAGTTTGAATTTCAGTGATAAAGACTCGACATTGCTCAATTAGTTTCTCATCGCAGCATTCGACTAAGTCCTTCAACTGCGTTTTTAATTCAACAAGCACGTCACGTTTGTTTTTAGCGTGATTAGCATCACGCTCCCATTTGAAAAAAGGCAGTTTAGCGCGCAAGTTACTAACAACAGATTGATCTGCGTCTATAGACCGTTTACAAATCAGATCAATGCCTTGAAAAAGAAAATCAACCACGACCTCTCTGAAAATACTCATCAAAAAACCCCTAGTGCAATCCAATTTAGTAGACTAGGACTTTAGCATCACTTTTTGTTGTTTAACAGTAAAATTTATGGACATTTTTAAAGACGATTTGATTAAGACTCAAGCGATGACTTGAATAGCTCACGAATTTTATCAGGAAAAGGAATGGCTTTATTAATCGCATAATCAACCCAAACAATCTTGCATATCCCTTGAGCCATCAACTGCTCACCTTGATAAAGGTCGTGATCCAATACCATGCTCGAGCGCCCCAATGTATGCAGCTTGCTGAATAAGGTTAATGTGGCAGGATAAACCACCGGTTTTAAATAGGTGCAAGCAATGTGCACCACAACAGGGCCTGTGGAGTTACGCATATCCAATTGCAAACTGGCCAACCATTCTATTCGGGCCTGTTGAAAATAATCAAAATACCGCGCGTTATTCACATGCCCCAAAGCATCCATATCACCCCAGGCAATATCGAATATTTTTTGATGTGCAATAATTTTATGATCAGTCATGATAAATCCATAGGGTCAACGTCAATGTTCCAACGAACAGTCTGACTTATTTTCTCCATTGTTAACCACTCCCGAAGCTGCGTCAATGCACGATGACGTTTTTGTCGTGATGGGGCATTCATCAATAATTGCATGCGATACTGGGAGGCTTTTTTTGATAATGGCGATGGCGCGGGACCCAACACGCTCACAGGGACATCTTTTAACTGCGCTTTAACGGCATGTAAAAATCGCAATAAACGAGCCGGAGCTGAACTTTGGGCGCGCATCAACGCCAGGTAATGATACGGAGGCAAGCCCGCATTAAAACGCGTTTCTAACAAGGCGCTAGCAAACGCATCATAGCCTTGCTGAATTAACACATTTAACAACGGATGTTGAGGCAAATGGGTTTGAATAATCACCTGTCCCGGAAATTCAGCACGACCCGCTCGCCCCGCAACTTGGGTTAATAATTGCCCCAAACGCTCCATGGCACGAAAGTCCTGATTATAAAAACCATTATCCGTATCAAGAATCACCACCAAGGTTAAACGAGGGAAATGATGCCCTTTTGCCAACATTTGTGTGCCAACGATGAGTTGTACGTCTCCTGAGCTAATACGCGCCAACTGTTCATCAAGGGCGTGTTTTTTTGCGACTTCATCTCTATCCACTCTAACCGTCGTATAGGTAGGGAATTGACTCGCCAAATAATCATGCACACGCTGCGTGCCCACGCCAATGGGCAATAACTCACGACTGTGACAGATATGGCACTGTAAAGGAACTTCATGCTTCAAACCACAATGATGACAAATGAGTCGGTTAATGCTTCGATGTAAGGTTAAATGACTATCACAAGCCCGACAATCAGCCATCCAACCGCATTGATGACACAACAACACAGGCGCAAAACCCCGTCTGTTAATAAAAACCAGCACTTGATTATTATCTTGCAGATGCGCCTTAATTTTTGTAAGCGTTGCACTGGCAAGCCCTTGTTGCAAGACTTGGTTTCGAATATCTAAGATTTGATAGTGCAAAGGCTGACTATTTAATGCCTTTTGATGGAGCGATAACAGGGTGTATTTTTTTTGATTTGCATTATATAAGCTTTCAAGACTGGGTGTTGCTGAGCCTAAAATAATGGGGATGTCTAACGTTTTTGCACGAACAAGGGCTGCATCTCGTGCGGAATAGCGCACACCGTCCATTTGTTTAAATGACGCATCATGCTCTTCATCAATCACGATAAGCCCTAACAACGGCATGGGTGTAAACAATGCTGAACGTGTCCCAATCACCAGATTAACTAATCCCGCATTGGCTAACTGCCAAGCGGATAATCGCTCGCTGTCATTTAAATGGGAGTGAATAACTGCAATGGGCTCAGGAAAGCGTGCGGTAAAACGCGCCAATAACTGCGGTGTTAAACCAATTTCAGGCACCAACACCAACACCTGCTTGCCCTGCGCTAATACACGCGCAATTACTTGCAAATACACTTCCGTTTTACCACTACCCGTCACCCCCTTTAACAAAAAACACTGGTAGACGTGTAAATAATCACAAATTTTGTCTAAGGCATGCGATTGCTCATCATTCAACGGTAGGGGCGTATCCGGTTGGCTCTTAGAATAAAGCGGTTTATCAATTTGCATCGATTCATGCAGCACACCACTGGCAACCAACGCATTAATTTGAATAGAATTAAAACCAGCATTTAGCAAGCCTTGTTTAGATAATCCATCAACATGACCCGTCAAAAAATCAACCAAAGCATGCTGACGAGCCGCGTTCGCTTTTAATTTTTGATGAGCCAAATCCGGTGGCATCAAGAGTTTATAATGTGTAGACGTTGGCAACGAACACACATCACCTCGTCGATACCTTTTAGGCAAAGCTAAAGGAATGACTTCAGACAAGGGGGATTGGTAATAGTGGCTTATCCACTGACACAAAGATAATAGTTCTCTCGAAAACAACGGCTTATCATCAATCAATGCCTCAATGGATTTTAACGCCATAACCAAGTGTTCAGACTCACACAAACCAATTACAACACCTAAACGACGTTTGTTACGAAAAGGCACCCAAACCCGTGCCCCAATGCAAGGCTCAATATCAGAAACCAGGTAATCAAAAAAATCCCTATTGGTATGGGGAATGCTGACGTTGCAAATCTGCTTTGTCATGGCTGCAATTGGGCCAGGCTTTTATCCCCATGCACGTGCTTTAACATTACACTTTCTGCCAAGTATGACTTGCGGATTGACCGGGAGCTGAAAATACTTTCACGGTCATGTGTTCAATTCGGTGCCGCTTAAGTTCATCTTCATCACGAATCAGTTCATTCACAAACCAACGGGATAACTCCTCAACGGTAATATTTGTTAAGGGCATCATGGTTATGTCTTCTTTTAAAAAAGGTATTTTTTTATGATTAAACGTAAAGTAATAGTAGGTGTCGTCTTCGTTATACTGTAAATAGGGCGAAAACTCAGGCATTAAAAAGGTTTGATTCACGTGTTTACATAAAGCATGAATACGTTCCTTGTAATATCGATAGTCAAAGGTCATGCCATTGTCTTCAACCCAAGTTGTTAATCCAAGGTAGACGCTATACATATGGCCGTGTAACGGCTCACGTTCGGTTGCAGAAAAAATGGTTGTGTGGCCTGCAGAAAATTTCATGGATTCTTTTTGTAATTCAACGGTCGTTAGATAAGGTGTCATAATGGTTATAGGCTCGCTCGTTTGTCGTGAAGTTGAAATTCGCTAAGTTCTAAATCAAGTTGCTTTGTCAACGCGATTACTTTGAACAACTCACCCATTTCATTAGGCTGAATGAGCGTTTTAACCGCTTGTTGACTTATGATTCGACGACGTTCATCGTCTATATCGGATAATAAGCTTAACAAACCATTGGCCAGCAAAAAAGAGGCTTGATTAGTAAAACCTGCCACATGAAATCCCGCATTAACAGCCGCTTCAGCGACATGCGTAAAATCAACATGCGCTGTAATATCCTGCTCACCCACATGCAATAAGGGATTAGTATGTGCTTGATGACGGTGATGACACATTAACGTCCCTTGATTTCGGTCTGGATGATAATATTCATGTCGAGGGAAACCGTAATCTATTAAAAAAACAGCGCCTTGTTTTAACATCGTAAAACAGTGTTGCACCCAATCATCGATAAATAAATTGGCTTCCGACTGATAAGGGGGCATATTGGAAGGTAATACGCGCTCCAAATACTCAATCAAACGCGAGTTTGAACAGGGCTCAAATAACTCACACAATGCATCCTGTGAATTTAAGCCAATATATTGTTCAAATAACCCATCTGTTGTTTGCAAAAAACGTGATACGGGCATCGCATCAAGCACTTCATTAGCAACCACAACCCCGTTAAAAGCATTCTCTGGCCATTGCGTTTGCCATTTAACCTTAAACGCTAAGTGAGGTATTTTTTGTTGAATCAAATCCTGCTGCCTATGACGCAAATGTCGACTCACCCGGGGC
>JAJZSG010000096.1 GCA_021849905.1 Pseudomonadota bacterium | reverse complement strand
GGATTTTTAAATATTTTGTGTTTTTTTTAAAAATTCCGCTTGCTTACGCGCGCGGCTCGGGTTAGTCCGAGCTCCCTGACAGGCACTTACCCGGCGATTGTGACAGGATACCGATTTTCTATTGGATGACCATACATATCGCTCATCTCTGATATCAACCTGTTTAATATCAGACAAAACGCCAATTGGGAAATAGTTACTCATCGTATGGACGTAACCTTTAAACGGAACAACCTTACCATGTGGAGGTAATAATGAATGAGCCATTTTCTTAGTAAAAATAGTATTTTTGGCAGCATTTCTAACGGTTCTAAACGATAATCCATCTTCTACTTTTTCATCAAATCGACTGGGTTCAGTAACAGGCTCTTGAAATTGTAGTGGAACGATAGATTTTTCTTTTCTGCTATATATTTTTCCATCTCTAGGATGATGATATTTATCACGTTTTACCTTAAAGCCAGCTTCATCTTTCAGGCCATGAACAAATCGAACGTGCATGGGGTCATCTAATGCTCTAAACAAGTATTCATAATCAGGGAAATCTTCGCCACTTAATGCTGTGGTCGATACCAAACGCGTTAATCCTCGACTCTCTTTAATCAAACTCAGTGCTTCTATTTCCCCATGTTCGTCAACCAGGCTTTCTTCTCGACTTACTTTTTCAGGAATGGTTACGAGTTTAAATTCAATAAGTTGAGCGCTCATGAGTTTTTTGTAGTGCTTTCTATCAACAGTGACTTCATATTCCATTTTTGCATTTTGTTTGATATCGGGTTTACTGCCAAACATTAAAAAATAAGTATTTTGAAAAGAGTCCGCTTGTTCAAGCGTATCAAAACCAAGACGTGTCTCACTATGCTCTCTATCATGTTTAACAGTTGACACGATGGGTAAGGACAGTGGCGTTGCACCCACTGTTGGTGTAATTTGCTGCAACGTATTGACGAGTGATAGCGCGTTTTGTTGATGATCAATCTCATCTAGATTATCACCAGTCACATTCTGAAAATTAAACATCACATTTCTGGATGTTAACGCCTTTGAACGAGTCAATCGTTCGGTAATTGTTTTTGTGATTAAGTGCTTTTTATAGTCATCGATCAAATTATCACCAAGATTAATGCTGGTAAAGTTCAAACCCGTTGTGGTGAACTCTGCATTTCTTGCAGCAGTTGCCTCTCTCCTTTGTGTTTCATAGTCAGCATCTTGAAATCGGGTTAAATTTGTTTTAACTTCATCAAGAATACTGTCTTTCTGTGCTTCAAACTCTTCTGAAGACAACAAGCCAAACATAGATTGTTGACCTGTAGCAGCCAATGCATCAAAATTGTAGCGCATGAGTTGAAAGCAATCCGTTAACTTCTCTCCATCAGGAAATGAAGGATCTTCAAATTTATAGAAACCAGCTCGAGATAAGAAATATTTGATATTACCAACGCTAGAAGCTCCATCTGGTTTTTGCGCATACAGAGGATAACAGCGACTTAAATCCAAACCATGCGCGTGATTCATCATATCAAGATTGGCATTTGCCTTTTGTCTGAGCTTCCTGTCATTTGGGTATAATCCGGCAAGACTATATTTTTTATTAGAAATTAATCGAATAGCATCTTCTCTGCTAATGGTCTTATTCTTGGTTTTTTCTTTTTCTATGACATAATCAATAAACGTCTCAGGTTTTGCTCCTCGCTCTATAGCATCCTCAATACTAGAATAACCCATTAACTCAACAACAATCGCATCACGATATTGGGCATCTAATGATTCAGGTTGGGGATAAAGGTCTTGTGAATTATTTTTTAAGAACTCCAAATAAGCTCTGGCAGAAGCGACCCTGAAGCTTTCATATGTTTTACGACCACTGTTATTTCCATGTCCGGTGTCGTTAAAGCCTGTTTCATCACGTCGACCGACTACACTAAACAACATCATAAGCTTTAGCTTTTCAATATCTTCAGGCGTACGAGGGACATGATTTTTCAATTTGCGATAAAAAGTCTCTAGAGCATCGACGTAATATGCTGCTCTCACTGAATGCGTCAGACCATGATTCGGGCGATAAACTATGTTTTTTATTTTGCTCTTCGTATCCTGTTCAATCTGCTCACGATTGATGGATGATTCACCTCTTGCAACAATATCGTCGTACAACCTTTCAGCTTTGATCTTGTCTCGATCATGTTTGGCCAATCCTTCTTTACATTTCTCTATTTTGGCAGCAGACTCAAGGGTTTGTTCACCTGAAGCATTTGCTTCATCCAATATTCTTTCTATCTCTGCTCGTTTTTCTTCAGCTTTACTTTTGTTTGAGTAATAAAACTGAACTAATTCAATGTCCTCTTTTTTAATGACTACACCATCTAACTTAATATCCACATACTTTCGAGCTTCATTTCCTGATATAGGAATTAATGTGCCATTCTCGAGTTCAATGATTGCTAGTTGATTAAACCAGCGATCCACTTGTGGCGTTAAAGAGTATGGTTTTGAAAAAAACCGTTTACTTGCATACTCAACTGCCTTAATAAAGCGAATATGGTCAGTCAATGGATTCATCAGATTCTCTAATTTTTTGATCACTGGTAATGCAAATATAGACCATATTGTTTGAATAGTTATTATTGAGGACAAAAATCCATGTCATGAAGTGAAATGGCTGAAATTAAAAAAGAAAGGATAACCAGAGAATTTATAACTACGATTTGTGATACGCTTATAAAACATTCTCTGAATTAAAATAATTATTGGCCTGTACATGAAAATAATTTAGGGCCTGGCGATGCTACTCCAAACGCTCATCAACGGTAAATTAAAAAATGAATATAAAACACTTTGATACGCGCGCAATACACGCAGGAAGTCAACCGGATGAAACCACGGGTGCTGTCATGACGCCCATTTATGCAACATCCACATACAAACAAATATCACCCGGCGTGCATAAAGGATTCGAGTACTCACGCACCCAAAATCCCACGCGAAGCGGTTATGAAGCCTGCATTGCAAGCCTTGAATCAGGACAACAAGGGTTTGCCTTTGCATCCGGCATGGCGGCTATTAACACAGTGATTGATTTATTAAACGCAGGCGATCATGTTATTGTATCCAATGATCTTTATGGAGGCACATTTAGGCTTTTTGATAAAGTTAAAATCCGTACATCGCAATTATCTTTTTCTTACGTTGACATGAGTCAAATTGAACAGATTGAAAAAGCAATTCAGCCCAACACGCGGATGATTTGGCTAGAAACACCGTCAAATCCGATGTTAAAACTCGCAGATTGTCGTCAAATTGCAACATTAGCCAAACAACATGGGCTTATCACCGTTGCCGATAATACCTTTGCCACCCCTTGGATTCAACGTCCAATTGAGTTAGGTTTTGATATTGTGGTGCACTCTGCAACAAAATATTTAAACGGTCATTCAGATGTCATTAGTGGCGCTGTGGTCGTTGGTGAAAATGCTGAACTATGTGAAAAAATTGCGTTTTTACAAAATTCTTGTGGCGCAATCGCCGGACCTTTTGATAGTTTTTTAGTACTTAGGGGATTAAAAACTCTCCCGCTTAGAATGCGACAGCATTGCGAGAGTGCTAACATCCTTGCACACTGGCTTGAAAAACAACCCAACATCAAACAGGTCATTTACCCAGGCCTCACCTCACACCCTCAGCATGAGTTAGCTAAACACCAAATGCATGCATTTGGCGGTATGATTTCAATCGTGGTTGAGGGAGGATTAAAAGGTGCCGAGCGATTTTTGTCTCGTTGTGAACTATTTACGTTAGCAGAAAGTTTAGGGGGGGTCGAAAGCCTCATTGAACACCCGGCTATTATGACTCATGCATCTATTCCCCCTGAAAAACGGCGTGCGCAGGGAATTGACGATGGCTTAATTCGATTGTCCGTTGGCATAGAGCATGTTGATGACCTGTTGTCAGATTTAGATTATGCAATCTGCACATAGTGATTTTTATTGCACACAAAGACATAAATAGGTTACAATTGGCTATATTTTTTAATTTATGGCTAAAAAATGACTCAAACCATCTTAACGCAATGCTTTTTACAAGCAATGCAACGGCATATAGCCTCTCCCACAACACAAACAAGACGACTTATTGAGAGGCTAATTGGCAAATTTGAACCAGCGAATTTTTTTGAAATTGACGCTCATCAAAACACAATTTTACACCATGCCTTTTTGTTGCCCAATCACTTTTATCAAAATGAAAATGATAATCTCTGTGCAGGACTGAAAAATGAGCTGTATCAGCTGATCATGGAATGCGTAAAAGATAATCATGCAGCCAAAGCATACCTACTGACCAGTATGAATCGCAAAGGGTTCACTGTATTGCACTGCATTCTACAGAAAAACTGCTTTGCTCCGTTATCAGGTTATCTTTTTGAGCTGCAATCACTCGTTAATCAGAATTATTTAACGCCTGAACAGTACATTGCCGTCCTGACATCCCCAAATCAAGGGGGCTTCACACCATTGCATTGCGTTTTACAAACAGGTCATATTGAAAAAACTGCATTGTATTTTGATGCACTACAAGACGCTATAAACAATAACTACATGCCTATTGACAAATACGCTACTCTATTGACGTCTGTTAATTCGGGAGGTTTTAACCCATTTCATCAAGTTCTAAAGAGTGGTGTAATTGATAATATGATCAAATATATCAGAACTGTAGAACAAGCTTTCAAACAAAATGCTCTTTCAACGGAACAATTTGAAAGCATATTAACAACCTCGACATTTGAAGGATTCAATCCTCTTCATCAGCTGCTGCTGTCAGGTAACTGTGAAATCTTTAACGTTTATTACAGAATCATACGTGGCTTTGTAGACGCAGGTGTCCTGAGTAATCAAAAGTTCGTTGATTTAATTGTTTCGGTTACACGTAATAAATCGTCTACGCTGCACCAAGCGGTGTTATCCAGGAATTATGACCTGTTAAGCTATTATTTACATGTTCTAAAATGGCTACTTCGAGAAGAAATCATTAACTTATCAGACTACCAAAACTTACTCACTAAACCAAATCAAGAGGGATTTACCCCGTTACAAGAGGGTCTTATTACAGGAGATTTAAATATCATTTACCTGTATATAACTACGCTGGAACAGGAAGTCCAAGGCGGTACTTTGTCTACGAAACAATTTGCATCATCTCTTATACAAAAAAATAATGCGGGGTTTTCACCGTTACAACAAATATTAGCCAACTGCTATAGTGATGATGTATTAGATCTCTACCTTAAAACGCTACGAAAAAATATTGCATATGGCTTCGTAACAGCTGAGCAATATACTAATTTATTATTGGAAAAAACATCTCTAGGTTATACCTGTTTACACACAATACTGAAATACAATAATCTATCAACAATCAAAATATATTTTGATGCACTTAAACAGGACTTAACAGATGGACTTTTAACAAAACTGGATTACCATGTTTTTCTATTACAACAAGACCCAAACGGACACAACCCGCTGGCTTTGCTTACTTATCGCGGTGATTTGGAAATTATTGAGTATTTTGTATATGAAATGGAGAGCACTTTTTCGAAAGAATCCATGCACCAATTGATATTAGACCATAAAAAAGATTGCTTAAGTCTTTCACGCAAATCACCTTTAGCTAACGGGCGAGCAATAAATCATTTTTTTGAAACAAAAAGAATTGAATATAGCTCGTTGCATAGTCACAGACTAATGAGCGATTTATTTTCAAGAGTAACTCAATCTATATTGACCAGTGAAAACACGACCGTTGATAGCGTGGTGAATTTTATATTGAACGACGCTTGATGACCTTGAGCTATTATACAACAGTCGAACTCTTTTAAGGTCCCATCATTAGCCGTGCCCTTAACCCTAATTTACCAAGTAAAAAAAACTTGTGTTTGATAACAACATTTATACAGGGGCTAAGGGTGAGCCAAGAACTTAAGGCAATATAATAAACTTACATATACTGCCCGCCATTCACATCTAAATTAGCACCCGTTATAAAGCTTGTGGCAGGAGACGTTAAAAAAGCAACAGCTTCTGCAATATCCCGAGGCAAGCCTAAGCGCCCTACCGGTATAGCTTCAACAATCCCTTTCAACACATCCTCTCGAACATCCGCTAACATTTGCGTTTCAATGTAGCCTGGTGAAATGGTATTGACTGTAATTTCTTTTCGAGCCACTTCTTGAGCTAAACTTTTTGTAAAACCAAACAAAGCCGCCTTACTTGCGGCATAGTTGCACTGTCCAAACTGACCTTTTAAACCATTAATCGATGATATAGACACAACACGTCCATAGCCTTTATCAAGCATAATCGGCAGTACGTTACGTGTTACATTAAAAACACTCGTTAAGTTCGCATCCAACACATTATGCCACTGTTCAGATGTCATTTTTTTAAAGCTTCCATCCTGAGTCGTGCCTGCATTATTCACTAACACATCAATACGATTAAATCGCTCGGCAATCAGTGACACCATAGTTTCACAATCCGCAAATTGCGTGACATTGGCATAAATAATTTCAATATCAAAGCCCGCTTGACGCTGCAACGCTTGCCAGCGTAGTGCCTCTTCATGGTTTCCGTCTTTATAATAGCAAGCAATCACATGATAGTCTGCAGACAATCGTTGACAAATCGCCGTACCAATTCCACCTGTTCCACCGGTTACCAACGCCACTTGTTTATCCATAAAAACTCCCTGTTTATCCATCTACTGTAAAAAATAAGAAAGTGATATCAATCATTCAAGATGACACACAAACAATATGGCAAATATCAGTATTATTTATAAACTATTTTATAATGAAGTGCTATTTGATTTGAAAACTTATTCGATAAGACGAATCTGTCACTTACTCAAACCTACCCAGTGAGAGAGCCAAAAATAATTATTTATTTGTTCAAGTACTAGAGGGTGCATAACCATCAGGGTTAGGATTGCCTTGAGA
>JAJZSG010000005.1 GCA_021849905.1 Pseudomonadota bacterium | reverse complement strand
GGCTTCGAATCACCTCCCCCACGCGTGTACCGCCGGGTTCACGTGTTGATACTAACTCCGCAACACGAGGATTTAGTATCGATTTAATGACATCCAGCGCCGTTGATTTACCGGCTCCTTCAAGCCCTTCAACAACGATAAAATGTCCGTGCTTAATCATGGAGAAACACCTTGGGTTGATTTCTTAATATAACGATCAATTGCTTGTCTTTGTTTATCATAGGTAGTTGAAAACGCATGTGTGCCATCACCTCGCGCAACAAAATACAGGTAATCCGAAAGCGCTGGGTGCGCGGCTGCATCAATTGCGTCTTTACCTACCATCGCAATAGGCGTAGGCGGTAATCCTCGATAACGATAAGTATTGTAAGGCGAATCAATTTTTAAATCATCATGAGTCAGCTTACCGGTGAAAGCAGCGCCTAAACCATAAATAACCGTAGGATCCATCTGCAAGGGCATAGACCGGCGTAACCGATTAACAATCACGCCCGAAATCAAGCGTTTTTCCTCAGGTAAAGCGGCTTCTTTTTCAAGAATTGAAGCCGCTATTAATAAATCATAAGATGTTTTATAAGGCAGACCCGACGTACGTTTTTGCCAACTGGTTTCCAAATAATGTATTAAATTTTGATGCGCTCGTTCTAATAAGGTTTTAGCACTTGAACCCGCATTGTAACGATAAGTATCAGCTAGCAACAATCCTTCCGCTTGAGCGTCAGTAGTTGCAATCGCTAACCAATCACTAGATGCGTATTGAAGATAAACTGCTTTTTTTAAACGCTCAGATACCTGGCGTTGCGTTGTCCCTTCTATGATTTGAAACGTTTCTGAAAGCACGTCACCTGTTGCGACTCGATATAAAAAAGCCAGGCTTGTTTCACCCGCTTTAATCTGATAAATCCCTGCTTTCAACTGATGCGATACACCCATTGCACGAACAAGCGCCAGAAACAATCGTTCAGATTTTATCAAATGCTGTGACTTAAGATAATGCGCTAAGGATGAAGCCGTCATGGACTTTTTAATGCGAACAATTGGTATTCTATCGGCAACAACGTTCATCGGTTGATAACACAAACGATACAACTCAAATCCTGTTATCAACGCGATATACAAAAATGCTGACAAACTGCAAATAACAATCAGCAGGCGCCAGCGTTTATTCATCTAGATCAATCGCTTGAACAGCAAACTACCGTTTGTACCCCCAAATCCAAGGGAGTTACTCAGCGCATAGTCAATTTTTCTATATTGAGGGGTATGAGGAACATAGTTTAAATCACACCCTTCATCGGGATTATCCAAATTAATTGTGGGTGGTGCCACTTGGTCGCGTATTGCCAAAACACTAAATGCAGCTTCAATCGCACCGGCAGCTCCGAGCAGATGACCGGTCATGGACTTAGTCGAACTAACCGCTAACTGATAAGCATGATCGCGAAAAACACGTTTAATAGCTTTGGTTTCATTCATATCATTTAAATAAGTTGATGTACCATGCGCATTGATGTAATCAACAAGCTCTGGCAATATGCCTGCATCATGAATTGTCGCTTCCAACGCACGGACGGCACCATCGGCCTCTTCATCTGGTGCAGTAATATGATAAGCATCACCCGACATACCGAACCCAACCAATTCCGCATAAATCTTAGCACCACGCGCTTTTGCATGCTCATATTCTTCAAGAACCAAAATACCAGCACCCTCTCCCATAACAAAGCCATCTCTGTCTTTATCCCATGGGCGCGATGCTTTTTGAGGTTCATCGTTGCGTTTTGAGAGCGACCGCACAGCAGAAAATCCAGCAAGACACAAGGGGGTATTGGTCATTTCAGCACCGCCACAGACCATCACATCGGCATCACCATAGGCAATCATCCGCCCGGCAAGACCAATATTATGCGTACCAGACGTGCAGGCCGTCACAACAGAAATGTTGGGACCTTTCAAACCATGCTTAATCGAAATTTGTCCTGCCACCATATTTATAATACCGGCAGGAATGAAAAAAGGAGACACTTTACGTGGACCACCTTGTAATAAACGCTCTTGATTGTTAGTTATAGTTTGAATACCACCAATTCCTGCACCAACCGCAACTCCAGCGCGGTTTGATAAGGTCTCTGTGATAACAAGTTTTGAATCAGCCAGGGCCTCATCAGCAGCAATCATGCCATACTGCGTAAAAAGATCCATTTTTCGAGCATCTTTTAGCGACATGTGATCTTCAATGTTTAGATTTTTTACTTTAGCCCAAATTTTAGTTGGATAATCAGTGGTATCAAAATCCTCAACCAGACCCACACCACTAACACCCGCCAAAATATTTCGCCAGGACTCGTCTACATTAAGACCGACTGGAGTTATCATTCCCAAGCCAGTAACAACTACATGCCGCTTATTCAAAGGTCAACTCCTAAAGTGACTACTCTTTATCCATGCTGGATTCAATATAATCTATCGCTTCCTGGATAGTTGTAATTTTTTCTGCTTTTTCATCAGGAATCTCAGTTTCAAACTCTTCTTCCAAAGCCATCACCAGCTCAACGGTATCAAGAGAGTCGGCACCCAAATCATCGACAAATGATGCATCATTTTTTAATTCATCTTCTTTAACACCTAATTGCTCTACAACAATCTTACGAACTCGCTCAGTCACTGTGCTCATAACGTATATTTCCTCTTCGGTTAATAAAAAATTTTGACCGCTAGTTTATTCAATTCTTGAAATAACGCAAGTCTCATTAAATGTATGCTTTAATTCATATACATGCCACCATTCACATGAATGGTTTCACCCGTAATATAATTTGCACAATCAGATGCCAAGAAAACAACAATATTGGCAATATCATCAACACTACCTAATCGCTTCAACGGGACACGCTTTAGCATTTCATCTTTGACTAACGATGGAAGTGCTTCTGTCATATCCGTATCGATAAATCCTGGAGCCACAACGTTCACGGTAATACCACGACTTCCCATTTCCTGCGCTAATGATTTAGAAAAACCGATCAAACCTGCTTTAGCAGCAGTATAGTTAACTTGACCTGAGTTACCACTGGAACCCACTACTGAACCAATATTAATAATACGACCCCAACGCGCGCGAAACATCGGCTTGATAAAGGCTTTACTTAATCGAAATACGGCATTTAAATTGGTTTCAATAACCCGGTACCACTCATCATCTTCCATACGCAATAACAAATTATCAGACGTAATCCCTGCATTGTTAACCAATATTGATGGCGTTTTTTCTTCAGCAGACAAGTAAGTCAATAATGCATCAACAGCGTTTTGACTGGTTACATCAAGAACGACCGCATCACCTGCCAGATTTTCTTGATGCAAAGCGTCTTTAATTTGATTAACTCCTGCGTCTGTGGTGGCGGTTCCAATCACATAAGCACCTTGTTTTGCCAGTTTCAAAAGCACAGCACGACCAATTCCGCGTGTAGCACCCGTCACTAATGAAATTTTACCCTGTAAATCAATCATTATAACATCCTCTTCAAACGATGAGACAGTCTTCTAGGCTTTGCTGATCATTAACACTAATAGCACGCAATGATTTATCAATTCTTTTTGTTAATCCACTTAAAACTTTTCCAGGTCCGCACTCAATGATCAAATCAACCCCTTTTGCTTTCATCAATTGAATGGTTTCAACCCAACGAACCGGTTTGTAAAGTTGTGTTTTTAATAAACGCCTAATGTGTTCGGCAGAGCCATACACACTCAAATCAACATTACTAATAACGGGTATTTCAGGTGCTTTAAAAGCAATCGCTTGCAACGCATCGGCAAATTGCTCTGCTGCAGGATGCAATAAAGGACAATGACAAGGCACACTAACGGGTATTTGTTTAGCCAGTAGTGCGCCCATCTCAGTGGCCAAAAGAACGGCTTTTTCTACAGCAGGCGTGTGTCCTGCTACCACAACCTGGCCAATCGCATTATAATTAGCAGGTGTAACCAGGTATGTTGTTGTGCTGGACTCGGTACACAGCATATCAACTTGAGCATCCGTAAGACCCACAATAGCCGCCATTGCACCTTGGCCAAGCGGCAAACTGTCTTGCATAATACGCCCGCGCTTGGCAGTTAATTCAGCAGCATCGGCTAGACCAATTGCACCAGCACAAACTAGTGCTGCGTATTCACCCAGGCTATGTCCTGCCATAATCGTTGCAGGAGGCGCGTCTCGTTCTTGTAATGAACAATAAATAGCCACGTCAGCAGTTAACATTGCAGCTTGTGTATATTCGGTTTGGTTTAAACGCTCAGCGGGACCTTGTTGCACTAAATCCCAAAGATCATAACCCAATCGTTCTGACGCAATATCAAACACGTCGTTAATTAGTGGATTATGTTTGGCAAATTCAAACAACATCCCAACGGTTTGGGATCCTTGTCCTGGAAAAACATAGGCGATAGTTGACATAGTAGATGGATTCCTAGAGGAGCAAACCTTGATTGATAAAATCAGTAATTTGATTTCGAACGAGATCGACCACATTACTTTTGACTTGCAGCACAGCTTCTTCAATAGCAAACTGAAAAGCAAGCTCACTAGCACCACCGTGACTTTTCACGACAATGCCGTTTAAACCCAGAAGACTCGCCCCGTTATATCGAGCAGGATCCATGCGTTTTTTCAAATGAGTCAGTGCGGGTTTTGCCATTAAACCCACTAACATGGCCAACCAATTCTGACGAAACGACTCTTTAAGCACCGT
Organism: Pseudomonadota bacterium; assembly: GCA_021849905.1. Lineage (GTDB taxonomy): Bacteria > Pseudomonadota > Gammaproteobacteria > Legionellales > Legionellaceae > DDPF01. Next base: position 29,022 of record JAJZSG010000005.1, on the reverse strand, counting down.
TATCATTAACTTGGCCAACCCCTCGCTGGCTTTTAAAGCAACATTGCCCACAAATCCATCACAAACCACAAGATCAACATTGCCTGAATAAAAATCATCGCCTTCGACATAACCCACGTAATTCATAAGACTGCATTCAGACAACATATGAGCAGTCCGTTTAACCTGATCATTGCCTTTAATTTCTTCAACACCGATATTCAACACCGCAATTTTTGGTGCGGCTTTTCTATCCAAAGCTTGAATCAAAGCGGAGCCCATTACAGCAAATTGAAAAAGATGTTCAGCGCAGGAATCAACGTTAGCGCCTAAGTCAATCACACGAGTGCGACCTTTCATAGTCGGCAATTCAGCGATGATAGCGGGTCTGTCTATGCCTGGCAGCGTTTTAAGAACAAAACGTGCGGTTGCCATTAAAGCACCAGTATTACCAGCACTCACGCAAGCCTGTGCACGCCCTTCTTTCACCAGGTTAATGGCAACACGCATAGACGAATCTTTTTTGTTTCTAAGCGCATAAGACGGCAGTTCATCCATTCCCACTGTTTCTGAAGCATGAATAATGGTCAATCGTTTATTATCAGAGGCATTATGCTGACTCAAATGCTTAGCAACCTGATTTTTATCACCGACTAACAGTAGATTTAAATCAGGATTGTTTAACACAGCATTAACGCAGGCAGGAATCACAACACTCAGGCCATGATCCCCACCCATTGCATCAATCGCAATGGTGAGATTATTCAAGGAATTTTACTCTTGTTCTTCGTAGACAGTACCGGAAAGAATAACCTGACGACCATCAATAGTATAACCATCTGGTGTAATATGATGACGAAGGTGCTTTTCACCAGTTGTCGAATTAACAGACAATGTGGGCATGCTCAATGAATCATGTGATCGACGCATATCACGTTTAGAGCGAGATTTTTTATTTTGTTGCACTGCCATTGTATTACTCCTAAACAAATTGTTTTCATTGAACCGGAATTTTACCTAGTTTTTAAGGACAATCCAAGTACTATAAATAGAAATTAACATTTATCTTCGATAAATGCCTTGATTTCAACATCACATTCAACCTCATTTTCATGCTTTTCAGGCAAAAACAAATGCAGCTCATCTGTTAAAATATCGATTAACTCAATCTGGTTATCGGGTGCAACGATACAATCCATATGAGCCATTAACGCTTCTGCCCTATCTTCACGTGAACAAACAGCCAAGGAGGTTTGATTGGTGTAATCATAGCGAAAAGCGCCTAAACAACGTTGACAGGTCATTTCAACACAACCCTTCACGTTATAACTAAGCAAATAATGATCTGAACCGGCCTCGACTTTAAACAAGCACATTAATTCAACAGGAGAGCGTACCTTTGATGGAAGACGATCGTGTAGAAGAACCGCAATGCGTTGTTCGGACGCTTGTTTAGCTTGTGTTTTTAAACAGATCGTCATAAAAAGCTCGAAAAATTCACATTATAACTTAAAGTTGCTCGTGCTACCAGATCGAAACGAATTTTATCTACGTTGATTAAAATTATTTTTTTATCAATGTATTTTACACAAAATGAACTATAATAAATCACAAAGGACGTCAAATATAATTCAAGGGATTCTCAACTTATGCGGCAAACCCCTTTCTTTAAGTTTGGAAAATGTGTCTATACTCACCGCATTGCCATACTTGTAATCTGGTGTTTTTTAATCTTGGGTTGTCTACCTTTCTTACCCGATATCATGACTCCCTTTAAAAGCACCGGATTTATCGACAATCAATCAGACAGTACAAAAACTGATAAGGATATAGATAAACAATTGGGTTATAATCACAATCGATTTGTGATTCTCTTCCATAGTAAAACATTAAAAACATCAAACCCTTTGTATTTACAGAAAATAAAAAAATCACTAGTCCAGCTAGACACTATTTCAACCGAACACGAAATTTTATATCCAGATATCAACAAACAGCAGGTATCAAAAGATAAACACTCTGCATATGCCGTAGTTATTTTCAAGACAAAAAAAACACCAGGTCATCAACTGCTCACTCAAATAAAAGATAACATCAAGACACCTCACAACATGACCATGCTGATTGGTGAGGAGTCTGTTTTTTTAGATAGTGTCAACAAACAAACGCAGAAGGATTTGTATAACGCAGATATTATTGCAGCACCGGTATCGCTTATCATTCTGATTGTTGTTTTTGGTTCGATAGTCGCCGCAACGATTCCTGTTGTGCTGGGTGGCGGATGTGCCATATTAATTTTAACAGCGTTATTTACGATTGGGCATGCAATTTCACTATCAATTTTTACAATTAATATTGCATTGCTTTTAGGTATTTGCCTAAGTCTTGATTACTCATTGTTTATTGTCAGTCGTTTTCGAGAAGAGTTGACCAATCAAGCAACTTTATCTGATGCCATTGCGACGACCCTTGAAACAGCAGGAAAAGCTGTTTTTTTTAGTGGATTAGCTGTTTTAATCAGTCTAAGCGCGCTCTTATTATTTCCTATTAATATTCTCTATTCAGTGGGTGTTGGCGGGATAACGGCTGTATTTTTTGCTGTGTTGATAGCGATCGTGGTACTACCCGCCCTTCTTTCCGTACTTAAAACCCATGTTAATCGATTACCGGTTCGATTGTTTAAGAAAAAAAATCCTCACTATGTCAGCATATGGCGACGTCTTGCCACAACCGTGGTTAAAAATCCGCTATTATTTTTTATTGCAGCACTTTTGATATTATTACTTCTTGGAACGCCTTTTTTAAAATCAAAACTGGGTATTTCAGATGTTCACATTCTGCCAAAACATACTGAGAGTAGACAGTTTTTTAATGGATATGAAGCCGCATTTAATGTGCAAGAATTAACCCCTATTCAACTCGCCATCACAACCAACAAAGGACGGATCTTATCCGATAAAAACATTAACCGGTTGTATACGTTCGCTCATAAACTTAAACACCTTACTCACGTTAAAAAAGTCTATGGTATAGCCACGCCAGAGCCGGCTTTGGATAAAACACAACTGCATTTATTGTATAAATCACCTATAACCAATCTAAAGGTACGCCAATTGCTCAAAACAACAACGAGTAAGCGGATGACATTGATAACCGTTGTGAGCACACATGATGCGAATGCCAGAGAGACAAAAACGCTAATCAACGAACTTCGACAGATGAATCCGGGTAGAGGGCTCACGCTTCATCTCACGGGTGTTCCCGTTCGAAATATGGAGGTTTTAGAGCGGATAGCGCAAATATTTCCCTATGCCATAGCCTGGATTATTGCGCTAACGTATTTGGTTTTGCTTATCTTATTACGCTCCTTATTTTTACCACTCAAAGCCATTTTAATGAATGGCTTAAGCCTGTGCGCAACATATGGCGTATTGGTCTTCGTTTTTCAAGAGGGGCATTTTAGCACGCTATTTAATTTTGAAGCACAAGGGATTTTAGATGTAAGTCTTTTGGTCATTATTTTCTGTGCTTTATTTGGGTTTTCCATGGATTATGAAGTCTTTTTACTGACACGAATTCAGGAGCACTATCTCAAAACCAAACAAAACGGTGAGAGTATTGTGTTTGGAATTGAACATAGTAGCCGCATTATCACAAGTGCCGCAATTATTGTGATTGTAACCTGTGGCTCTTTTATGGTAGCCGAAGTCCTTCTGGTCAAAGAATTTGGGCTAGGGATTGCGGTGGCCATTATCGTTGATGCCTTTATTGTCCGAACGATTTTTGTACCTGCAACCATGACGCTTATCAAATCATGGAACTGGTATTTACCGAAGTGGTTAGATAGAATTTTACCTAAAAGTTAGGCGGTTGCCAGATAAACGCCAGACATAATCACGGCGATTGCATTTAAACGCTCAATCTATGCACAGGCAATCCGAGCCACGACCATCAGGGAGTGGTAAAGTTAAATAGCCGTCATGGATGTTCGATTTTTGTTTTCAAATACATTCCATTGTTCATCCTTGCTCATTAACAACATACGCCATCCAGGCTATGGTTGTAATGTGGCTTGAATAACTTTTCCACTCCCTAACGGTCGTGGCTCGGTTTTTATGTTGTAATTTAAATCAGTTAAATGCAATCGCCGTGCAGACATAATTATTAAGCTTCAAAATAGACTACACAAATTGAATGACATTAAATTCGATATAATAGCTTAAAAAACCCCGCATAAAGAAACGGAACGTAATCCAGGGCTGGATTAATCTCTGATTCACCATAGCCCGCGGTATAACTACCCATAAATTCCGCCATAATATGATCGGTAATATTGTAATTAAAACCAACACCAAAGGTCGGCGACAATTGTAGATTTTCGTTTAACATATCCCATCGATGAATTTCAGCAACCCCGGCGGCAGAATAAAAACGTAATCGTGTTTTTGGAATGTTAAGCATGACCTTAGCCATGATAGACCCGGTTTCAGTATGGGTATAAAGTTTTGTCTCGCCCTCATGATCATAAGCAAACAAGCTGTATTCATCAAATGTAACCATGGCATTAGGATAGCGTAAGTAACTTGCCTCAACCGCAAAAAAAGGACTAAATTCGTAGCCTCCAACAAATCCTCCCACAAAGCCTCCCTCAGCCACATCAACAGGCGTTGATGTTTGCATGGCAGGCCCTTGATTTCTAGCAGACGGAACCAAACCATCCCATACCGTAGAGCCTAAGCCTGCAGCCACACCCAGATATAATGGATGTGACTGAGAGATATTAGATGGGTTAGGATGAGCTGAAACATCAGAAGATAGAATCATGTACGATAACGAGGCAATTAAAACACCATTAATAATACGCATAAATAACTTCATTTTAATTAGAAAAGATTATTCGCAAGAGCGACCCGTCCCACTGCATAATTCGTTTTGACTATTTCGTCCACCAGACCAATAACAATTCCATGAGTCAATACAATTTTGTGGACTGGTCTCATGCTGATATTCACAAGCGCGACGCACGGAACCGAACATACTGTTCATGCGATCATAAAGCGCTCTCATATTCGTGCACATTCCCAAAGGTAATCCTGATGAGGTACAGTGACATTGTGCAGCAAGCTTAAATGAACTACAAAAACCTGGGGCATTAGTTGGTGTTGCAGGAGGGCAAGCAGCAAATGCTGAAGAAAAGACAAACAAATAATAGAGACTGATTGATAATACTGGTAATTTTTTAATCATTTTTAACATCCCTTTAATCGGTATACGAATCGATAATGACTTTATCAAACATAACCAACAGATTCAATCTCAATAAAAAATAAAGGCTTGCCGCAGCAAGCCTTTATTTTTCAACTTCAACGACTATTCGTCAGTTAAACGAAAATATTTTGTTCCGAAATAACGCTGAAGTTTTTTACGGATGGTACCACGACTGATACCCAGCATTTTTGCTGCTTGCAATTGGTTACCACGACGTTTTTCCATAACGGCTTGTAAAAGAGGTGGTTCTACTTCGCAGAGAATCATATCATACAAATCATTAATCGATTTACTTTTGTTTTCAGCAAGAAAACGCGTCACTAAACCATAAACCAAGTCTTGCAAACCATGCTCTTTTTCTTGTATCACATTTTCAATGTTTTTTTGTACTTCAACATCAGTCATGTTAACTTCCTTATTCTAATTTTAATAAATGTTCCCAATGCACCCATAACAACTGGAAGCAGGATTTATTGTACACGAAGGATAAATCATACGCTAGTGATTCATCTTTAAATACATTGTTTTTATCATGAGGTAAATGCTTGTTCGTCATCCTAGGCCTTGCAAAGGATGACGCAGAGGCTAAGCAATTAAGCCAAAATGAGCAATTGATTCACTCTATTGACAAAATCAGCGGGATTATCCAACTGGCCACCTTCGGCAAGAACAGCTTGCTCGAATAAAACAATAACCCACTCTGCAAAGCGAGTATCGTCTGCGATATCATGCAAACGTTTAATCAATGGATGTTCTGGATTAATTTCAAATATAGGCTTGCTTGCAGGCAATGCTTGTCCGGCAGATTGTAAAATGCGCTGCATTTCAAATCCCATATCATGCTCATCGGCCACAATACAAGCTGGAGAGTTCGTTAATCGGTGAGTTAAATGAACGGCTTTAACACGATCGTTTAATACCCCTTTAATTTGCTCCAACATCGGTGCCATCGATTTTTCTTGTTCTTCAACATCTTTGACATCCTCGTCTTCCTGCCCCAAATCAATCTTACCTTTGCTGATGGATTGCAGTTTTTTACCTTCAAACTCGTTTAAGTGATTCGTGAGCCACTCATCAATTCGGTCGCTCAATAAGAGAACCTCGATGCCTTTTTTATTAAAAATCTCTAAATGAGGGCTATGTTTTGCCGCATTATAGGTTGATGCAGTGATGTAATAAATTTTATCCTGCCCGTCTTTCATGCGCGAAACATAATCGCTTAATGAAACCGTCTGCTTTTCAGAATCACTTTTTGTTGTTGTAAATCGGAGTAATTTTGCAATCATTTCCCGATTTGAAAAATCTTCAACCGTACCTTCTTTTAACACTAAACCAAACTCATCCCAAAACCGTTGATAAACATCCGCATCGTTTGTCATCATTTTTTCTAACATCGACAACACCCGCTTAGTACATGCACCACGAATGCTTTCAATTTGCTTATTGTCTTGTAAAATTTCGCGAGAAACGTTTAACGGCAGATCGCTTGCATCAACAATTCCTTTGATAAAACGCAAATAACGGGGTAAGAATTGGGCTGCATCGTCCATAATAAAAACGCGCTTGACATAAAGTTTTAAGCCATGCTTAACTTCCTGCTGCCATAAATCATAAGGAGCATGACTGGGCACATATAACAAACTGATATACTCATGTTTTCCTTCAACATGATTATGTGACCACATTAACGGCTCTTGATAATCATGTGAAATGTGTTTATACAATTCTTTATATTGCTCATCGGTGATTTCAGATTTTTGCATGGTCCACAAAGCGGTTGCTTTGTTTACGGTTTCAAAATCAGCCGGCTCGTCTGTTTTCTTTTCATCATCTTCATCAACCCTTTTTTTCATCTCAATAGGCCATGAAATATGATCAGAATATTTACCGATAATGCTACGTAATCGCCAATCACTTAAGAATTCATCTTCACCGTCTTTAAGATGTAGAATAATCTGCGAGCCTCGGTCTGCTTTTTTCTCTTGACCGATGGTAAACTCACCTTCACCAGCAGACTCCCACACAATGCCTTCATCAGCACTTAAACCCGCACGTCGACTTTTAACCGTCACTTTGTCTGCGATGATAAATGCAGAATAAAAACCCACACCAAACTGACCAATCAACTGCGAATCTTTAGCACTTTCACCCGTTAAATGGCTAATAAATTCTTTAGTTCCTGATTTTGCTATTGTTCCTAAGTTTTCAACTGCCTCATCCCAATTCATACCAATCCCATTATCCGAAATGGTAATGGTTTTTAGTTTTTCGTTAAATTCGACGGTAATACGCAAATTCGAATCATTTTCATACAATGCGCCATTGGCAAGCGCTAAAAATCGTAATTTATCCAGCGCATCAGACGCGTTAGAGATTAATTCACGCAAGAAAATTTCTTTATTACTGTAAAGCGAATGAACAACCAAGTGCAGCATTTGTTTGACTTCTGTTTGAAAGCCAAGTGTCTGTTGCTTACTAGCCATGATGAATCTCCTGTTAAGCAAAAATATTACTAGTGCTATATGAGGTTCAAAAGCAGAAATTTCAAGGGGAAAAGTTAAAACGATTTAGAAAAAAACCATCTTATGCGATGTGCAAGATGGCCTGTTGTAACTCTACTGTAAATAAATAATACCGCATAGGTTGGGCCTTGGCCCAACAAGAATGGAATATGATATGACAAAATAACCATGGTTTATTTTAACTACGCATTTTTTTTGAGATGCGGGCGTTTGCATCATATTGGGCCAAGGCCCAACCTACTTTAAATTTGTAGCACCCGATGGTCTGTTAGGCGTCACTTTAATCGACATCAGTCACTGTAATACATCTCAAATTCCATCGGATGAACCAGACTACGAACCCTGGCAATATCGGTTTTACGCAAAGCAATACAGCTGTTAATAAAGTCTTTGCTAAATACATCACCTTGTAACAAAAACTCATGGTCATGTTCTAAAGACTCGATTGCCTGCTCTAACGAATCAGAAATAGTCTTGATATCCCCCGCTTCACCAGACTTCAGATGAAATAAATCTTTATCAATGGGCGCACCGGGATGAATTTGCTTTTGAACACCATCAAGACCGGCCATCATCATTGCAGAAAAGGCAAGGTAAGGATTGGCTGTGCAATCCGGGAAACGAACTTCAATTCGACGACCTTTGGGATTATTTACATGCGGAATTCGAATAGCAGCGGATCGATTACGTGCGGAGTAAGCTAACAAAACTGGCGCTTCAAAACCGGGAATCAGCCGTTTATAACTATTAACGGATGGATTTGTAAACACGTTTAATGCACGCGCATGTTTCATAATACCGCCGATATAATACAATCCGGTCTCAGACAAACCAGCATACCCATCGCCGGCAAATAAATTCACACCATTTTTGGACAAGGACTGATGACAATGCATGCCACTTCCGTTATCACCCACCAAAGGCTTGGGCATGAAGGTCGCAGACTTGCCAAAATTATGTGCAATATTTTTAATCACATACTTGATAATCTGCACTTCATCGGCTTTTAGGGTTAAACTGTTAAACCGAGTAGCAACCTCGCATTGATTCGCAGTAGCCACTTCATGATGATGAGCTTCAACTTCTATGCCTAAGGATTCAAGTGTCAAGCAAATTGCTGAACGAATATCCTGAGATGAATCAACCGGTGGCAATGGAAAGTAACCACCTTGCAACGCCGGACGATGACCAATATTGCCACCTTTTATTAATTGTCCAGAATTCCAGTAAGCTTCTTCGGAATCTATTTTATAAAACGAACCGTTGATACTGGTTTCCCAGCGAACATCATCGAAGATAAAAAACTCAGGTTCCGGTCCAAAAAACACCTTATCGGCAATACCGGTTGATTTTAAATACGCTTCTGCGCGTATGGCTAATGAGCGAGGGTCACGTTCGTAACCGGTCATGGTATGCGGCTCAACGACGTTACATTGTATAAATAACGTGCTATCTTGATAAAATGGGTCAGGAAATATCCGTGTTAAATCAGGCAATAATGCCAAATCCGATTCATGAACACTTTTCCAGCCTTTGATGGATGACCCATCAAACATTTTACCATTTTGAATAAAATCATCGTTAATAGCTGAAACGGGTATCGTAATATGCTGTTCTTTTCCACGCGTATCAGTAAACCGTAAATCAATAAATTTAGCATCATGTTCTTTAATGGCCGCAAGCAACGTGTTTTTATGCATTATTTTCTCCAGACAACCTCAAGACATTGATTGCCAATCATCGCAAATCAAAAACTTAAGGCTTAAGTGACTTATCATAGGACATATATTAAACTAAGTTTGAGCAAAGTTAAATCGGATTAGCATGAGTGCATATCAATATCAGGCGCTAAACAAATCAGGCAAAACCGTCAAAGGTGTTATTGAAGGTGACTCCGAACGCCATGCGCGCCAATTATTGCGCGAGCAAGGTTTAATTCCTCTTATCATTCAAACGCTTAAAAAAAGACAATTAACAACACGAAAAGATAAATTATCCGTTGCCGACTTATCTCTTTTGACGCGTCAATTAGCAACACTGCTCGCAGCAGGAATTCCTATCGAAGAATCCTTGCGAGGGGTTAGCGAGCAAACCGAAAAAAGTGCTGTCCGCCAACTCATCATCGGTGTACGGGCTAAAGTCACGGAAGGTTACTCTTTGGCTCAGTCTTTAGGGGATTACCCTCACGCATTTCCAGAACTTTACAGAGCAACCGTATCAGCGGGTGAGCAAACCGGAAAACTGGATTTGGTCTTAGAAAAATTAGCGGATTATACTGAAAACCAACAGCACACTCGCCAGAAAGTTCAGCAAGCCCTGATTTATCCCTCATTGATGATTGTGGTGTCAACTGGAATTATTAGTTTTTTATTGGCATTTGTTGTACCTAAAATTATTGAAGTCTTTACCAGCAGTGGACAATCGCTACCTGGAATGACTCAAGTGTTAATCGACATCAGTACGTTTATCAGACTCTACGGACTTTATTTGCTAATTGCACTCGTGTTTATCATTATCGGTTTTAATCGAAGTTTGAAAAATCCTAAGGTCAGACTTCGCTGGCACCAAGTTGTAATTCGGCTACCCATTTCCAATTATTTGATTAAATCAGTGAACGTCTCGCGCTACATTCATACCTTTGGGATATTATTTTCTGCAGGCGTTAATGTCTTAGAAACCATGCGAGTGTCAGCTAGTTTAGTTAGCAATCTTGTGATGCATGCCGCATTTGATGAGGCGACCGTTCGGGTTCGAGAGGGCACGGCAATCAGTCTTGCATTGAAAGAGACTCATTTTTTAAGTCCCATGGCCACGCATTTAATTGCTAGTGGTGAAAAAAGTGGGCAACTGGCCACAATGATGGAGCGCGCCGCACTTTATATCGATAAAGAGGTTCAGCGATTAATTGACACCGCATTGACCCTGCTGGAACCCTTGGTCATACTGTTTATGGGGGCTGTGGTGCTATTTATCGTATTAGCAACGCTGTTGCCTATTTTTTCAATGGAACAACTGGTTACGTAGGAGTATGTTAAATGCAAAAACAACGAGGCTTTTCGCTCATTGAAATCATGGTAGTGGTCGTCATTCTGGGTATTCTAGCAGCCCTTGTCGTGCCAAAAATCATCAGCAGACCGGATGAAGCTCGGATTGTGAAAGCAAAACAAGACGTATTAGCCATTCAAGGCGCGCTCGACTTATACAAACTCGATAATGGATTTTATCCATCAACGGATCAAGGCTTATTGGCGCTCGTTGAAAAACCCGCCAGCACACCCACACCCTCTCATTGGCAAAGTTATCTTAAATCCTTGCCTAAAGACCCATGGGGACGTGATTATTTATATTTAAACCCAGGTCAACATGAAGAAGTCGATGTGTTTACTTATGGTGCAGCAGGTCAACCGGGTGGCACGGGTATTAATGCCGAGATTGGGAACTGGACTGCAGGGCAATAAATGCGTCGAATTGACTCGGCGTTACGGTCATCTTATCAACGTGGTTTTACGCTGATTGAAATCCTGGTGGTGCTATTAATTATTGGCATCACCCTGGGCTTTACCCTATTAGCCTTTGGTGATTTTGGTGAGAAACGAAGCATTGTTGTCGCTGCCGAGCAATTTACAAACTATGTCAAACTGGCACAACAAGAAGCCATATTGGAAAATATCACATTAGGCATTCGTCTGGATAAAACGCGCTACCAAGTCCTTCGTTTCCAGAAAAAAACAGGCTGGTCTGCCATGCCGATGAACAGCGTCTTTCACCCTCAATTATTTCCAAAAGGCCTCATACCCCATCTGATCACAACGAAATCAGGTGACTCCCTCATCCTATTCAATTCAACGGGTGATATGACGCCCTTCACACTGACGTTTAGTTCGACAAAAAACGTCTTGATAGCCACAATCATCGGAAAGCAAAATGGCACCATGCATCTTGATATTGAAAAATCGCCATGAAAATTAAGCAAGCAAGGGGTTTTACACTTATCGAAGTTTTACTGGCATTATCCGTGATTGCTATTGCATTAACGGCATTAATTAAATCCACCGCACAAACCGTGACAACCACCGGACGAATAAAAGACAAATCTATTAGCCATTGGGTTGCTATGCAAGCCGTTACAGCGATACAACTCGGCGTCTTAACTGTACCTGATAACCAGGAAATCACCAATACAACGACCATGCTAGGACAAAAGTGGTATTGGCGAACTTCATTACACAACACCACCATAAAAAAGGTACAAGAAATCAAGATTACCTTAAGTAAAAATCCAAACGGTCCTTTTGATGACGAACTCATTGCCTTTAGGCGAAAACCATGAGAAAAACTCGAGGGTTTACCTTACTTGAAATTCTGATAGCCCTATCTGTCTTTGCAATTCTCGCAACAATAACCGCATTTGCAATGCAACACGCTTTTAATACACGCACCCGCGTGACCTCTCAGTCTGACCGATTAAACAGCTTACAGCTAACGATGACTTTGGTTAACCGAGATACACAACAGCTCATGCCACGCGCGATTCTCGGTAATGAATTGCATGAATTCGCAGCCTTTATAGGTCAAGCAGACTATCTGGAGTTTACGCGAGGAGGCGCATTAAATACCAATACGCGAACGCCTTCCAGCACCTTGGTTCGCGTGGCCTATTTGTGCAAAAACGGAAGCTTCATTCGACGGCGTTGGAACACCTTGGATGGACCCAATCGTTCAAACTACCAAGACACCCCCCTTCTCGATAACGTAAGCGAATGTAGTTTTAATTATCTAACACGAGATAAACAAATACTGCCTTTTTGGGAGAGCTACGCCCTAAGACCAGACCAAAAACAAGAAAAACTACCGACAGCCATACAGCTTACATTGAATTTAAATGACTGGGGAAACATGAGCTTACTGTTTATTATTCCGGGGGCCTTGTATGTCACGTAATCGAGGCAGTGCTTTAATTTCCGCTTTGTTTATCATGACGTTGGTTGCCATTGCGGCAACAGCAATGAGTACTCGTGTGCAGTGGGACATTCATAGAACGCAAACGAGCATGACGAGTGATAAATTATACCTGGCGTCGCAAGCCGTGACCTGGTGGGCCATGGAAAAATTAGCGAACAAAAAAGTTACGTTTACCACAGCGAATAAAACAGGACAAGTCAGCCAATTTCCCACACAACTTAAGCATATCTACCCTGACATACTGACCTCAGGCGCTTTAATTGACATGCAGTCACGGTTTAACATCAATAATTTGCAAGATGAAAAACTACAATCTATTTTTTATCATTTACTAGAAAATACCGCCGAAAAAAATGAACCTTCACAATTTAAACTCATTTTCAAAGCCACAAAAAACTGGATTGGTGCCTATCAACCTGAACGTGAGCAAGACCCATTTTTGGATTTCTACACTAAACAAAAACCAGCCTACTATCCCGCCTTTCAACCCATGCAAACACCATCCGAATTTCGCATGGTTTATAGTGTAACAGCTCCACGTTATGAAACATTAATACCGTACTTAACCGCTTTACCGGAAATTACACCGGTTAATATCAATACGGCATCCACAACCCTTCTAAAGTCTTTGGGTAATGGCCTTAATGAATCACAAGTTGATGAAATTTTATCAAAAAGAGGAAAAAAAGGCATCGCAAACTTAATTAAAATCAGTCAATTATTGAAAAAACTAGACATACCGAGCGAACAAGTGACCATTGAAAGCCACTATTTTTTATCAGTAGCCAATACATCTCTTAATACAAGTCATCTAACCGTTTATACCTTACTAAAACGATTGAAAAACAAGGACGGTGATATTGTGGTTAGTGTTGTTAATGAGCGTTTGAATACAATTTGATTATTTTAGCCGTTGTGTAGCTTGTAACGTCCAACGATTTTGAACTTCGTTCCCATGAGCTGGGCGTCACAAACTACACAATGGCTAACTTCAATTTAATTGATTAATAACCATAACGATAACCATTTCGATAATATCGGTGTTGATAATAACGATTCGTTTGACTGCTACCGATTTGATTACCTATCAAAGCACCGGCTCCTCCTCCAATCACAGAACCCCAGCCACCACCCACGGCATATCCCAAACCAGCACCAGTTGCACCACCCACTGCAGTTCCAACCTCTGTATTTGTACAAGCGGATAAAGTGAGCATGGTAGCTAAGACTAAAAGTATTTTATTCGTTGTTGTATAGGTCTTCATATCTGCTCTCCATTACTATAGGGGTATCCCATTAAAAAATTCTTATGGTGCCTGAGTTGAAAACCATCGCGCACAAGGATGTGCGCGATGATCGCAGGAGCGGGTTCGTCTAAAACCAGGTAGCATAAGAATTTTTTAATGGGACACCCCTGTCCATTACTATAAAAGTTATTCCGTTAGATTATATTATATTATAGAATAAAATAAAATCATTGTTGTTAATTATTATTCAATAAATTTAATCGCAACGTGAGATGCTATACTCGCCCTTTCTCCAATCAGGTCTCACACTATGCTTAGCTATCAACACGGTTACCATGCTGGCAATTTTGCAGATGTCGTTAAACATGTCGTTCTCTCACGATTACTGCATTATATGATTCAAAAAGATAAACCCTTGCTGTACCTTGAAACCCATTCAGGTCGTGGCCTATATGACATAAAAAGTAGTCAGTCACTAAAAACAGGGGAATCGAACCATGGCATTGAATTGGTTTGGAAAAATCGTAAAGAACTACCAGCGGTATTCAAACCTTATTTAAGTGCTATCGAAAACGTCAATATAGAAAAAGATAAACTTCGTTATTATCCGGGATCGCCTGAGCTCGCCATTCAAATCCTACGCCTTAAAGACCGATTATTCTTCAGTGAATTGCATTCTGGTGAGTTCGCCTACTTGAATCAATTGCCTAAACAAGGCAAGCGCGTTTTTTACAGTGATCAGGACGGCTTAGACAATCTAGACGCTCTTTTACCACCGCCTGAGAGACGTGGTTTAATTTTTCTTGACCCTTCTTATGAGGTTAAAACAGACTATCGTCACATCCCGACGGCACTTAAAACAGCGTATAAACGGTTTGCTACTGGTGTATATTGTTTATGGTACCCCATGGTTGATAACAAAACCCATCAACAATTACTCAAAGGGCTTAGCAATATTGGTGCTGAAAATAGTTTACGAGTCGAATTTTATTTAACAGCGGCAGATAAACCGGGCATGACGGGTTGTGGTTTATGGATTATTAATCCCCCTTTTGTACTCGCTGAAGAATTAAAATTAATCTTGCAAGCGTTACGTAAAATTTTAAACCCTGGCGTTTCATCGTATTCAATGGAAACCGTTAAATCATGATTAAACCCATTGCACTGCCCGCTTTTCAAGATAATTATATCTGGGTTATTGAACATATAAAGCTACAAAGCATGACTTGCATTGATCCAGGAGATGCCGCACCAGTATTAGCTCATGCCTTTAAACATGCTCTAAGACTAGACCATATTCTGCTGACTCATCATCATTCCGATCACATTGGTGGTGTCGGTAAATTACTAGAAACGTTTCCAAATGCAACTGTCTATGCACCTGATGACCGACGTATCCCCTTTCCCAAAAAAACCGTTGATTCTGATGCAGTTATCGCAATCGATGGTTTTGTTTTTCAGGTCTTAATGACACCTGGACACACCAATTCACATATCTGTTACTACGAGAAACAAGTGAACTGGTTATTCTGTGGAGACACATTATTTTCTGGGGGCTGCGGTCGTGTATTTGATGGCACGATCGAGGCCTTACATCACTCGTTGTATGTGCTAAAAAACTTACCAAACCAAACCGAAGTCTATTGTGGGCATGAATATACACGTCAAAATTTACGCTTTGCGGCAACGATTGAGCCTCATAACCTCGATATTAAAGCCAAAGCCATCGCATTAAACAATAATCCCAATACCCTATCGTTACCATCAACCATTGAAATAGAAAAAAACATAAACCCTTTTTTACGAACAGACTCATCGGTAATGCATGCTTATGCTTTAAAAAATGGAGTTTTGCCAACGGACTCTTTAGGCATTTTTAAACGGTTACGGGAAGAAAAAGACCGATTCAGTTAACTATTCGCATCAATTAGAGTCTAATAGATCGTAAATAAACCACAAAGGGTTTCTTCCTTGTAATTTATTTAGTAGACTGCATAATCGTTTTTTTAAATCAGGCTGTAGCATTGTCGTCTAAATTAAATAGATTATTCCGTATCGTCCTGACCGCATTGAGCATTCTTTCAACTGAAGCTGCTATTTCAAGAGCATCACCTAATGTGTGGGATGTTTTGCGCGATCAGTTCTCACTAAACCATGAAGTGACACAACCCGAAGTACAAAACCAATTGCGCTGGCTCATCTCACATCCAAGCTATTTAAATAAACTCGCGCAATCAGAACCTTACATGTATCACATCCTCACTGAAATCAAAAAGCGCCATATGCCAGGTGAAATTGCACTGATTCCGATGATAGAAAGTTCTTACGATCCTTTTGCCTATTCAGGTGCGGGAGCTGCCGGTTTGTGGCAGCTGATGCCTGGCACAGGAACTGATTTAGGGTTAAAACAAGATTGGTGGTTTGATGGCCGACGAAGTATTCGTCCAGCAACCGATGCGGCATTGAACTATTTATTATATTTAAATAAATTTTTTAACGGTGATTGGATACTCGCATTCGCTGCCTATGATTCGGGTGAAGGCACGATGGCGCGCATAATAAAAAATAGCAAACAAACCAGTCGCAAAGTGAACTTTTGGTCATTACCTGTTCCAAACGAAACTAAGGCATATATTCCACGCCTGCTGGCTTTAGCCGAAATTATACAAAATCCACAACGTTATAAAATAACCCTACCCGACATTCCACACACGCCCTATTTCGAAGAGGTCAATATCGGCAGTCAAATTGATTTAAATCATGCGGCCAAACTGGCTGGAATTTCCTATCACGATCTGATTAAACTAAATCCTGGATATAACCGTTGGGCCACAGCGCCTTATCGTCCCTACAAACTATTGATCCCAGCAAATCGCGTTGAAAATTTCAACCGAAATTTGGCTAATTTTCCTGAAGATCAACGCATCAGCTGGACACGTCATCAAGTCAGTGCCGGAGATAACTTAAACTTAATCGCACAACGATATCACACAACAATTAACCTGATTAAAGAACTCAATCAATTAAAATCAAATTCCGTCAAAAAAGGACAATACGTCCTCATTCCAAATACAAAAAATATGAGAGTTATCTCAAAAACAGCATCACCCGCCAAACCAAAACCTCATTTTACGATGCTAACGAATTACAAAATACTGCATATTGTTCAACGATATGACTCATACACGACCTTAGAAAAAAAATATGGTGTATCCGCTAATCAAATCAGAATATGGAATAAATTAAAATCAAATAAACCGCTACAACATGGACAACAGTTGGTGATTTGGCGTCGTAGTCGAACTACGGGTACTTATGTCGTCAGAGCAGGTGATACTTTAAGTCAAATAGCCAAAATTAATCATACAAGCGTGACAAACTTAATGAGGCTAAATCCTGAGCTTAGAAAAAGCCTGATTCATCCGGGCCAACATATTATATTAGGTTGATTTAGTCATTCGCATCTGCAATCCGGCCTCAGTCATTAACCGACCATAATAGCCAGCAATGACTGCACGAAATTCTGTGTTATACTTGAACTATGTTTAAGAAATAAAGTTATTTTCATGAAAATGCTCTTTGATTTTTTTCCCATTGTTTTATTTTTTATCTGCTATAAATTTTATGGCATTTATATAGCAACAGCTGTCGCAATGGCTGCGTCTCTTTTACAAGTAGTATTTCATCGAATTAAGCATAAACGTTACGAGAAGATGCATGTCATTAGCTTAGGGCTTATTCTTGTTTTAGGTGGCGCCACATTATTCTTTCATAACCCCTGGTTTATCAAGTGGAAACCAACGGGTATTTATTGGCTGTCAGCGATTGCATTTATTGCATCTGAATTTGTTGGAAAAAAGACGCTCATTCAAAAGATGATGGATGGCAATATCAATTTACCACAAAAAATATGGGTGCGTTTAAACTCGGCCTGGGCTTTATATTTCTCAATCATGGGTGGATTAAATCTTTACGTTGCCTACCATTATGACACGGATGTTTGGGTGAATTTCAAATTATTTGGCGGTGCGGGTTTTATGCTGGTTTTTGTGTTTATTCAAGCCATATACTTAACGCGCCACGCCATAGAGCAACCCACAGAAGGGTCCCGTTAAAGGAGCAAATATGCGATTGCTACTGGTTGAAGACGATGAGTTACTGGGTGATGCCGTTAAAACGGGGCTTAGTCAATTTGGTTACGTTGTAGACTGGCTTAAAGACGGTGAATCAGCTCGTTTGGCTATTAAAACGGAATCCTTTGAACTCATCATTTTAGATTTAGGTCTACCCAGGTTATCAGGAATTGGCCTGCTTCAAAGCATCAGGCAAGATAATAATCCCACGCCAGTTATTATATTAACTGCACGCGAGTCAGTAGAGGACCGAATCAAAGGACTTGATAGTGGTGCCGATGATTATATTACCAAACCCTTTGATTTAAACGAACTCAGTGCTCGAATACGTGCGCTAATCAGGCGCTCACAAGGACGAGCTGATCCCGTATTGCAATATCAGAACATCACACTTGACCCTGCTGCACACTCGGTCATGATGGATGACGTCCTTATCAACGTTCCTCGCCGAGAATTTGCACTGCTGCAAAAACTATTAGAA
This sequence comes from Pseudomonadota bacterium, assembly GCA_021849905.1. Taxonomy (GTDB): domain Bacteria; phylum Pseudomonadota; class Gammaproteobacteria; order Legionellales; family Legionellaceae; genus DDPF01. The sequence continues at coordinate 10,430 of JAJZSG010000005.1, read as the reverse complement.
AACAATGGACAAGTTTTGTCACGTGACCAGCTCATGCAAAGTATTTATGGCTGGGATGAAGACGTTGATAGCAACACCCTTGAGGTGCATATTCATAACTTACGCAAGAAACTCAATGCCAATTTTATTCGTACTATTCGTGGCATAGGGTACATGGCAGAAAAAAAAGACAATACACGGGGCTAAATTTCTTTGAAATCGTCTATACGAAAATTCCTGCTTATCTATCTACTCATTGCTATCGGCATAACGACTATGTTAACAGCCATCGGCAACTATTATCTGGATCAGCAAGAAATACAGGACCATTTGGATACATTAATGGCTGTTTCGGCGTTGTCTTATCAAGCCTTGTTAAGTGATGATATACAAAAACGGCCGTTGCAAAAAATACAGAAAACCATCGAAAAAATTCATAAACAAGTCGAAAAATACTACCCACCACCACATTTCTATGAAGATAAATCCGATTTTTATCTCGATAAATTTAATTTTCAAGTCAGAACCGATGACGGCAAATTATTATTACATTCATCAAACGCACCCAATATGCCCCAAAATGCGGACACCGATGGATTTAGTGATAAAGACGTCAACTCAGAAAAATGGCGCGTGTTTACAACACACAATCCCAACACTAAAATAAGAACCATTGTTGCTGAACCCCAGGATGCACGAAACGAGCTCGGTAAGCGTATCGCAAAAGATGATATTTACATTCTTCTACTCACCTTTCCGCTATCGGGTTTATTAATCTGGATTATCATTGGTCGTGGTCTAAAGAGCCTTGAACGTGTGGCTCGAGAAGTATCCAATCGTCAATCAAGTCATTTGGAGCCGGTTAGTATCAGTGAAGTACCTAGTGAAATAAAACCACTGGTCGACGAATTAAATAACCTGTTTTTTCGTCTTAAAGAAGGTTTTGAGCGAGAAACACGTTTTACGGCAGATGCAGCACACGAATTACGCACACCACTTGCCGCAATCAAAACTCAAGCACAGGTCGCACTAAACAGTAATGATATCAAAGAAAAAAACATTGCTCTGGAAAAATTAATTTCCAGTGTCAATCGAAGCACGCATATTGTGCAGCAATTACTAATCATGAATAAGCTGGTTCCTGAGGCAATCAACATTAACGACTTGGATGACGTCAACCTAGTCAAAGTCGCACGCGATATTCTGGCCATGCTTGTGCCTGCTGCCGTTGAAAAACACATTGAAATTGAATTTGAGCCGGACGAAGAAGTTCCTAACTTCAAAGGAAACACCACGGCTATCGGTATTTTAATTCGAAATTTAGTTGATAATGCCATTCGTTATTGTGGAACAGATGGGCATGTTATTGTCCGCGTTTACCAGGAAGATAATAATATTGTACTCGAGGTACAAGACAACGGCCCTGGGATCCCGGAAGAATTGCAAGCACGCGTATTTGAGCGTTTCTTTCGTGTGCTAGGCAACAAAACATCAGGTAGTGGTCTTGGGTTAGCTATTGTTAAACAAATTTGCATGCTACATCACGGGCGCGTAATGCTTAGCACCCCGATTGGAGGACAAGGCTTAATTGTCAATGTCTTTTTCCCAAAATAAAAAAATGAGGCTCCACCGGAATTCTTGGAGTATATCAATTGTTGGGCCTTGGCCCAACATAGTAATTTAACGACCCGCCAATACCTGCAAAGCCTGCCTTATAAGCTGCTCACAGTTTTTCTGACCATCATCTAATTTATTGACAACTTTAATGGCGTCTTGTCGCTTATAACCCAACGTTTCCAATGCACTAGCCGCTTCATCCGCTTGATTTGGTATAGCCGCATGCGTCTGCTGTAACACTAGCGCGCCCGGTAAATACTGAATACTATCTTTCATTTCAACGACTAAACGCTCCGCTGTTTTTTTACCAATACCCGGTAATTTAACGAGCAATTCTGTATTTTGCTGATTGATACATTGAATAAATTCAGTCGGACTAATACTGGATAAAATAGCAATAGCCATTTTAGGACCCACACCATTGACTTTAATGAGCGCACGAAATAAAGCGCGTTCCTGTAAATCAAAAAAACCATACAACAGTAATGCATCTTCACGCACAACCGTATGAATATGCAATCCTACTGTGCCTGATTGTGCCTCTAATTGAAAAAAAGTGGACAAAGACGTTTCAACATCGTAGCCCACACCATTTACATCAACAACCAATTTACCAGGCTGATGCTTATCAACAACACGCCCACTTAACCATCCAATCATCGAGAACGTCTCCTAGAAGTTCGACGCAAGCCCACTCTTAAGGGACTATTGCGCATGTGACTATGGCAAATGGCTATGCCTAATGCATCAGACGCATCACTTTGTGGTGAGCTTGTTAACATGAGTAAATTAACGACCATATGTTTCACCTGATCTTTTTGAGCCGCACCATACCCCACTAAGGATTGCTTCACTTCACGTGCAGAATACTCACTTAATTTGACACGATACGAAGCACAAGCAACCATCGCCACGCCCCTCGCATGACCCAACTTTAATGCAGAACTTGCATTTTCATGCATAAAAATTTCTTCTATAGCCACTTCTGTTGGATTAAACTCATCCATCAACTGACAAATGCCGTTAAAAATCTGTAACAATCGTTCGCTTAAATCCGTGCCTGTTGTCCGAATACAACCACTATCAATATATTCAAGCGTTCGGTTACGCTCTCGAATCAGTCCGTAACCTGTGACCCGTGATCCCGGATCAATCCCTAAAATAATGGTCATTTTTTACTCTTTCAAACACTCATATCAGGATACTCTGCATTACTATAAACCGATTGAACATCATCCAAATCCTCCAATGCATCAATCAATTTATCTAAACTTTCAGCCGTCTCTTTATCTAACGAGACCGTTGTTTGAGCGCGCATCGTAATATGAGAATGTTCAACCTCAATTTGATTATCTTCTAATGAAGATAACACCGCATGATAGTGTTCAACAGTTGTAATGATTTCAACTTGAGACGCTTCAACAGACACATCATCCGCACCCGCTTCTATTGCAATCTCCATCATCTTGTCATTATCAGCGGTGGGGCTTAGTAAAATTTCACCTTGCTTGGTAAACAAATACGATACAGACCCATCAGTGCCTAAATTGCCACCATGTTTCGTAAATGCGTGTCTGACTTCAGAAACTGTTCGGTTTTTATTATCTGAAAGACAATCAACTAAAATGGCCACCCCACCAGGCCCATACCCTTCATAAATCATCTCAATCATGTTGGCACCGTCTAAACCGCCAACACCACGCTTAATGGCATTATCAATGGTATCACGCTTCATATTGGCTTTGAGTGCTTTTGTAATGGCATCCCGCAACCGCGCATTCGATGACTCGTCCGCTCCTCCTGAACGCGCCGCCACCGAAATTTCACGAATGAGTTTTGTAAAAATTTTTCCACGTTTAGCATCTTGCGCGCCTTTACGAAATTTAATATTCGCCCATTTACTGTGACCTGCCATTTGAAAACCTCTATTTAAGTTTATTGTTAATCAATAAGGGTAGCTCTAAAAGTAGATCACTGGCCAACAATCCACGCTCCCCAAAACGTGAAACCAATCGATCTCCTGCTGTGGCATGAAACAGCACACCCGCACAAGCCGCTTTGTCTAAAGTCAGTCCTTGAGCAACAAAGCCTGCAATCATACCACCAAGCAAATCACCCATACCCGCACTAGCCATTCCAGGATTGCCTGCCATGCAATGATATAGAGGTGCTTTATTTGTTGCAATTAAACTGTCAGCACCCTTTAAAACAATCACACCGCCATAATCGCGTTGTATTAATTGGGCCGCTCGTGATCTATCCGCCTGAATGTCTTCAACGCTTATACCCAGTAATCGTGCTGCTTCTCCAGGATGAGGAGTTAATATCCAATTCGAACGCGGCAATGGGGGCTTCATTTGCGAAAGCCAATTTAAACCATCTGCATCGATAATTAAGGGTAATGACGATTGCAGTATTTTTTCAAACAAACGCTCAGACCATGCACTGCGCCCAAGCCCTGGACCCAACACAATCACGGTGGCTTTATCAATTAAGGCATCAATACCGTCAAGTGATGCATCTATACCGAAACACAATATTTCGGGTCGATGAATAACCGTCATCATGACTTGTTCTGGTCGCGTCACAACCGTCACCAAACCAGCACCTACCCTTGCAGCACCGGATGCGGCCAAATAAACGGCCCCCGGCATACCATAATCGCTACCTACGATAAGAACATGACCAAACGATCCTTTATTTGCATCACGTGCTCGAGGAGCCAACCAAGAGCGGACTAAATCCAGTGTTAAAATTTGTTTCATGATTTACCATCAATAAGCTAAATTAATCACTTCCTGAATAATCACAGCGATAAAAAACAACACCACGCTTAAGATGATCAGGGTTTGTTTATTCAAACATCGCAAACTCAATTTTTTATTTTTAAAAACCATGAGTGCCGGAAATAAACCCAATAATACAGCAACAAAAAGTCCTGCAAAGCTCAAAATTTGCACGAATGCTTTTGGATAAAAACAGGTAATCAAGATTGGCGGAAGATACGTTAAAACAAAAAGCATGAGACGATTGCTACCTGTCGATTGCAAGGTTAGCGTATCGGCTAAAAAATGTAATAAAGCCAAAGAAACGCCTAAAAAAGACGTAATAACAGCAAACACCGCAAATAACTGACCTGAAAAAGTCACCCAGCTGCTATCGGTTGATGCGGCTAATGCAATCATTACACTCGTTCCATCATCGCCTAACTGTTTCATGCGTAAAAAACCATATGGGCCTTCAAGCGGAATATGACCCAGCGTCACCCATTCCCAGATAACATAAGCCAATAAAGCCATTAAACTACCAATTATAATTGCTATTTTCACTGACCTTTCATGATAATCCAAATATTCCGTCAACGCAGGAACCACGATACTAAACCCAAAGGTGGTTAAAATAAGTGGCATTGACGGTAAAATAGCCTGAAAATCCCCTTGTTTCACAAAATCATAACTTGATGGGGACAAACTTGAAGCAATGGTTGCGATAAATGCAAACAAAAGGGCAATACCCAATATATTGTTAAGATTATAGGTGAGCCGCTGCCCAAGTAATAATATTAAACCGAATAACACGGTGAATATAATTCCCGCATAATGCTCAGGAATGGAAACTAAACCCTGGGCCAAAACACTCAACCACCCCCCCCCCGCAATCATATACGTGCACAGCAATGCGTAAAGTAGGAGAATAATCATGATCGATGAAATCAATTGTCCCGAACGACCGAGTGTTAACTTAATTAAACTGGATAAATTAAACGGACCTTTAAGCTGCATTTTAATATCAAGAATATAATAAGCACTTAAGGTCATAAAAACCCAAGCCACGATAAATGCAATCACAGTCGATATGAGGCCTGCAGAGCTCGTCATAATCGGAAGACCCAAAATACCAGAACCAACAGACGTTCCCGTCACCATGATAATGGCATTTAAAATTTTACGGTTTGTCATGTTGGAATCGTCTCCTAATCGTAGAGTCTCAGTTGGGCTACATTCTTTTCGTAGGCTGGGCCTTGGCCCAGCATGGTAGTCTAAAAAATTAAGCAATTAAAACGACTCATATTATCACAAGGGTCGATGATAGGTTACAATGCAAACTTTGCAAAGCCAGGCATTCTATTATGTTAACATCAACCAGCAAGCGGTATATTGACTATTCTACGTTCATCATAGCCATCACCCTACTTTTAAAATTGCTTTGTATTGGCTCAAATGACTTGCTTGCAGAAGAAGCCTATTACTGGAATTACTCGGTTCATCTGGATTTTAGCTATTTGGATCACCCACCTATGGTGGCAGTTCTCATCAAATTATTCACGAGCCTTTTTGGTGTCAATGAATTCGGTGTGCGAATTGCGGCTATTCTTTGTTGGGTTGGCACTGCTTTTTTTAGTTTTAAACTGACTGAACTCATTAAAATAGGAGCCGGTCGATATGCCGTCATGCTGCTGGCTATTCTTCCCTTTTTTTTCCTGCATTCGCTGATCATTACGCCTGATTTGCCACTTATTGTTTGCTGGTCCGCATCCATATACTTTCTTTATAAAGCGCTGATCCAAGACCAGGCAAGCGCGTGGTATTGGACAGGATTATGGTTAGGACTTGGCTTACTATCAAAATATACAATTATTTTATTAGGCCCATCCACACTGCTCTATATGATGATAACGCCTGATTCTCGAAAATGGTTCTTAAAAAAAGAAGCGTATCTTTGTCTACTCATCACAATGCTCTTATTTACGCCTGTTGTTTACTGGAATGCCACACATGAGTGGGCATCATTCGCGTTTCAAAGTACACGACGATTTGAAGAAGCCTTTTCTTTTTCTTTTCATCAACTTCTCGGGCTTTTTGTCGTGTTCTTAACCCCGATAGGTGTGTTCGGTTTTTTTACCTTATTCAGAAAAAACAGCAAAAAGCACGCGCTTGTGAATGCAACAACAAGGCGTTTTATTCAGGTGTTTACGTTATTTCCCATCGTTATTTTTTCGCTATTTAGCTTAACGCATGAAATAAAATTCAACTGGATTGGCCCGAGTCTTCTAGCCACTATTCCTTGGCTTGCTATCTTACTAGTAACAACTGAGCAAAAACGTCCTTACGGTTGGTTAATCACATCGTCTATTTTAACTGGTGTTTATATCAGCATGCTGTTTTGTATAATCTCAGGAAAGCCCCAGCCCATTAATCAAACCATTTTCAGTAAATACATTGCCTGGCATGATTTAACCGAACAGGTTCATGCTGTTGCTCATGATGTCGAATCTCAACTGAAACAATCCCCTATTATCGTTCCCATGGATGTATACAATATTGGGAGCGAACTTGCATTTTATCAGGCAAAATTTTTAAAACAGGGCAAGATAGATAAGGCTTATAAAATAATTGGACGACACTTATTCGGTTACAGCAGTTTGATGTATCAATATTGGTCCGCGGGTGAAACGCTTACCGACAAAATACTCATACTCATTTCAGAAGAGCCCAGCAGTTTTACTCAACCTGGCGTGAGTCAGCACGTCATTGCCAAATCAGCAATCAACGACATGTGGTCACATAGTCAGGGACAAGGTGGTAAAATAAGGAAGTATTATTATCAGGTCGTTCAAATGAAATCCTAATAAATCCATTCTGTCACCATCAACAGTCATGGCTTGTTAAATGAGAATTATGATGACCAAACAATACGGGAATAAATTAAATAATTTAAAAATGATCCAAAAATCATCCCAGTTATAATAATTAAATTTTCTTTTAAAACTCCCGTGCCCAACAAAGCCACACCAATATCTAACCAATAACTTTGTAAATAAATAAATGCGACTGAATAAATTAAAAATATGACCAATGACTTTAACTGAGTCTTGGTTGATTTTATTCGGCGCTGTTTACGTTTGAAAGTAAACACGCTATTTAACACAAAATTATTAATAATTGCTGCGGTCACTGCAACTTGGGCTGCATGGAAAGGCGTGAGATATTGTCGACATAAATTATAAATAATAAATTGCACACACATGCCAGAAAAACCAACAAGACACATTTTTAAATACTGTTTCATTTCCCGATAACGCAATACAAAAATAACCATCAAAGAATCTAAAACCGTATTCGCAGGCAGTTTACTAACCCCTTTTTCTCTATCAACAAACTCAATAGGGTACTCCCTAATTTTTGATTTATTCTTATGCAAGCGCCATAATAATTCAAGTTTATAAGCATAGTTGCTCGATAAAAAACGTATAGGCAAAGCCTGCTGAAGTGCTTGACGACGCGTTGCGCGAAAGCCGCTGGTAAAATCTTTATAAATGGGCGTTAACACAGTACGAGCAACCACATTCCCCAATACCGATAAACATTTGCGATGCCATCCCCAATTAGCAGGGATACGTCCACCTCTAACATAACGACTACCCACCACCACATCACAAGTTTTTATTTGCAAAAGCATAGGCTCAATGTATCGGGGATCGTGCGACAGGTCCGCATCAAATTCAAAAATAATATCTGCCGATAGTTCATCCAATGCATAACGCATGGCTTGCAAATAAGCAGAGCCTAAACCTGATTTTTTTGCTTCTGTAATTAAATGAACCTGGGGATGGTTTTTTTGAAAATCGCGTACAATATCTTGCGTGTTGTCAGTTGATGCACTATCGAATACCAGGACTTGAATCGCCACATTGGCAATCGCCTTTGTCGCGTTCAAAACAGCCGTTAATGTATCTTGGATAACACCGGCTTCGTTATAGGTTGGAATAATAATGACCAAATTTTCAATCGTCATATGAAGAAAGCACTCAAATCTACGGCTAATTTGCAAGAATCATACCACAAAGATAAGAAATAGTGCCTGAATAAAAAGACCAAATTTGAGTCTAAAAGAAAAACATACGTTGACACTGTTTAAAATAACATCTAAAATGACGTTTTTGTTTTATCCATAATACTATCAGGAGCAGTAATTCATGTGTGCTTATTTTTTCAAAGTCTCTCATCCAGTTCTTAATAATTTTAATTCCCCTGCTCACAAAGAATTAAAAGATATGGTGACGAGCCCTCTTTTTCAACAGCTCCCTGAGTCTGTCAGAACTGATATCAAATATAAATTTGACAAAAACAATCCGGATCACCAAGCCATATTAAGAGACTGCACACGCATTGCCAAAGAAAAATTACTCGATTGCAAAGCAACGGATAAAGAAGCCGCTTCAGCGTTAATGCTGGGAATAGTCGCCCAAGCCACTGGATTTCTTCCGTTTAACTGGATTATTACACCCCTTGCCTTTATGTACAGTGGCTATCTCATCAAAGAACGGATTCCTGCTTATGAAGAATACACCGAATCACTTGAGACATTGCATCGTTGTGCTGCATGGGCATTAAATAATTCATATACAACAGCAGACGATATGAACAACGAGGCGGTACAAGCAATGCTTAATGTACTAAAAGAAGTTATGACTAAAGAACAATTAAAAGACATTATTGTGGATGGTGGTTTAGAAAATGATTTTCTTGCTTCAATTGACGATGAACTAGATGCCGAAAAACAACAAAACTTCGAATATAAAATTTACGGCTATAAGCAAGGTGGCTCTTTGACAGCTATAGCTACGCAAATTGGTATTTATGTTCATAAAGCACTCAATGAGTTTGCAGTTATGTGCTTGGATTTTGCACGAAACAATCCTGCACCTCAACGATAACATCGCTTAATGAATCATTGAATAAGACACATGCTGTCTTATTCAATGATTCTTCTTTACATCGTGACTCACTATGGCTAAATTAGCTCACTTTAAAACATCGAGTAATAACCATGCAAGCTTACAAAAAATACATTTGTGTTATCTGTGGATTTATTTACAACGAGGCTGAAGGCTGGCCTGATGATGGCATTGCAGCCGGAACATTTTGGGACGACGTGCCTGAAAATTGGTTTTGCCCGGACTGTGGTGCTGGAAAAGAAGATTTCGAGATGATCGAGATAGATTAAGGTTTGACGACAACCAATAAAACGATGCCAATCAATAACAAGGTTGGCACCTCGTTAAAAAATCGATAAAAGCGATGCCCATAATTATTTTTATTCAGCGCAAACTGCCTGACAAAATGCCCGCATACTAAATGATATCCCCACAAAACGAAAACCAAAGCCAACTTAACATGCATCCATGAAACACTGAGATAATAGTGCCAATTGTACGTGATGAGCCACACACCAAAAATTGTCGTTAACACGGCAGCTGGCCACATGATGGCGTAATAAAGACGCCTTTCCATGATTTTAAACCGCTCAATACTGATTGTATCGTTTGCATCGGCATGATAAACAAATAGCCTCGGTAAATAAAATAACCCGGCAAACCAGGCAACAAGCGCAATAATGTGTAAAGCTTTGATAATCATCATAATGGTTTACCCGGTTTTTAAGTCTATTCTGATTTTCGGCAACGTCTGGATTGTTTCAACAAGTTTAGCGACTCAACCCCTAAAGAAAAACCCATCGCAAAGTACAGATAGGCTCTGGGAACATGAAAAGAAAAGCTGTCTGCAATTAACAACGTCCCTATCAAAATCAAAAAACTTAGCGCTAACATTTTAATCGACGGATGTTTTTCAATAAAATGTCCAACCGGTTCACTGGCATAAATCATAACGAGAATAGCACAGGTAATCGCCACAGCCATCACAAAATAATTATTAGTCAGCCCAATTGCAGTCAAAACGCTGTCTAGTGAAAAAATAATATCCATTAAACCGATTTGAATCACAACGCCTCGAATCGTTGATGCAGCACCTAAGTTTTCTTTTTGCTAGATC
>JAJZSG010000004.1 GCA_021849905.1 Pseudomonadota bacterium | reverse complement strand
GGATTTTTAAATATTTTGTGTTTTTTTTAAAAATTCCGCTTGCTTACGCGCGCGGCTCGGGTTAGTCCGAGCTCCCTGACAGGCACTTACCCGGCGATTGTGACAGGATACAAATACGGCTTTTTTTGAAAGTCTTGATAAGGATTTGTGGTCATGAGACCCATATGGCTTGCTGGCTGGAAATACTTGTGCTGAGCTAATTATTTGACAGCAATATAACGATACGTAGATTTTTCATATTCTGTTTATCAGACATGCCGAATCGGACCAGGATATTGAGCCACCAGAACATCTGATGTCAGTAACGTAATACCTTCCTCCGTGGCTTGAGCTACAAGTATTCTGTCAAATGGATCTTTATGAATAGGAGGTAAACTTTGGATAAATACAGCATGAGAACTTTCAATTGGGAGTTCAATATAACCATTATCTAGTAAATTTCGTCGAAGCACTCGAACATCAATTTGAAAGTTCACTTTCTGCAAACTGGCTTTAATAGCAATTTCCCAAATACTTGCCGCGCTAAAAAAGAGCTCATTAGATTCATCTTCAATAATTCGACGAGCCTCAATAGGCAATTCATCGGGAAAACCTGCAGCCCATAAAATTAAATGAGTATCAAGCAGTATCTTCACGCGTTATCACCAAAAAGCGCTTCTATTTCTTGGCTATTCATTCTATCGAAATCTTTAGGAATGGTCAGTTGGCCTATCATAAATCCTAGACGACGAACTCGCCTACCTGTAGGTACTGTAAGTGCCATGACTTTCACCAGCGGTTTACCCGCTTTTGCAATAATAAATGGCTCACCCTGAACAGCTTCATCTATCAACCTGGATAAATGTGTTTTAGCCTCATGGATATTAACTTGATGCATAAGAAACTTTTAAACTAAGTTTATTTAGTTTAGTTTAGCAGAGAAATTAATATTCTACAAACAACGGCTGTCGCATTATAATTTGGTCAATCTGCTGTAGGTTGGGCCTTGGCCCAACAATATGGTATTAAGCTACACTGTTGCAGCTAAAAGTCCTTGTCAAAATACAGTCATTGGATCTAACCTGCGCTTCAAGAAATATTATACAAGTCCAAACCACATGCAACATCGTAGATTGATCATTCCAAGCACAAGCGATTTATTAATCCAAAAAATAAATGAGCTACGCTAGGCGTTTAAGCAGGTTATTGAACGTTACCTATTTATTATTGATAGAATCGTGATATTGCCTGATCATTTTCATCTGATGATGAGAGGTACAATTTTTTTCTGGAAATACGTGGATCGGGTAATTTAGAAAAATAAACGTCAAATCCTATGCGCCCAACCTCATGCATCATGCCGCCTCATCAAAATTCGAATGTGGCATTTGATCTTATTTCTTATTGTTCGTCAAATAAATCGAAATCTAATAACCATATTGTTGGGCCAAGGCCCAACCTACAGCAGATTGTTCAAATTATAATGCGACAGTCGTGTTCAACAAACAACAGTCTCTTGCCCATCAAAATAAATCAAGATACTCTCTGAGTTAGAAAAACATCATTTATTATCAAATCGTTTGTAAATAAAGGAGGTAGAACGATTAAACTTTTTAAAACGCATCTCTATTAAAGTCTGACTCTTAATAATTTTTGCAAATAGATGGAGGCAATCATGCTGGTGTACGATGTTTTTCTTGCTTTGCAAGCTCCTGCAATTTCATCATTTTTAAATGAAACACTAACCCAAAATGAGCTTGAGTTCACCCACCGCAAAAAAGTCGCCTATTGTCGTCGATTATCAGATAAAGATCAGATACCTGTTTTTGAAAAATTCATTGTTTTTTGTACAAAAACTATGGAAGGATTTACTCAAAAAAATTGGCTCGACATCCTTTTTGAATATTATGGCGAGACGACGCTTCATCAATTAGACCTAGTAAATCTATGCGATAAATTAACCCAACTATTCGTATTGCATTTACCCAAAGATTCGCCTCTGGATATTGCACAAATGGGTTGTGCCTTTTTCGATAGACCTGTTGTTTTTATTGCATTTATTCGTTATTTATTAAAATCAGGTGCGAGCACTCATGATCTCTTAACGACACATCTCTTACAGGATTTATTTCGCTATGACTACATTTCACTAGGTTTGAATCAAAATCAAATATCGTTTTGTTTTAACTTGCTAGACTATTATCCTGAAACAGTCCCATTAGCCGAGGCGTCAAGACGAATACGATGCAACGAACCGATATTTCAATCTTATGCATTGGACGGGCATGTTCGTGATCAGCTTGAAATGGTTGAAAAAAGATTGGGCAAGACGCAATTCAATCATCGTTGTTACAACGACTTATCTGCTTTATATGATTTTTTTAAAATAGACTATTTACGTCTAGCGTTAATACAACACAGCAATCAAACTGCACCGCTATCGTCATTCCAAATTGAACAATTTAACAAGACTAACGTTATTCAACGTGATTTACCGATATTGTTGGATTCATTAATCGATACACCCTTATTGGAGCACTTAGCCAATATATTAAGAGATGATACCGTATTACGGTTAGTTCATAATCACGTTATTGGCGTCAACAGTTTACTTCCATATAGTCCTTATTTGACTGAAATTATTCAATCTGAAGATTTAGTCAGTTATTTAGAAAACATCCGAAGAAACAACCCATCAACGACATCGATTATTCATCATCTTATGGCGTTATTAAGTCATATAAAAAAAACCAACACTGATGCCTCAACGCTTATTTTAAATGCCATAATCGATACAACTCTCCAAAACCCAATCGCACTTGATGATCATATATTCATAAGAAAAATTAGAAAATATCCGCAACTAGCGGACGTTGTTTATCAAAAAGTGAAATGCTTGGAAAATCGTCTAAAAACACTATGTGATTTTCAAACGAATGGGCAAGTCAATGACATGGACTACATCACCATAGAGGATACGTGGAGAACTGTTACGCAAAACATTAGACTCCTTGAGGAGATAACATTATGCCACTCAGAACATCCAAAAAATAAATTTGAATTAATCAGACACTTACTAAGCCTTTTTATCACTAAAAAAACAACATTAAATATTCATGAACTTGCAAATGCCTTTAAAATAGAACCTGAGCTTAAAGAGAGTGACGTCACGGTTTATCAACGTTTTCTGATAGAGTTGTTAGTATCGGTTGATGATGATATTTTCAGAGAACAGTTGATTGACACCCTGAACCAGGCTTTGAATGATAGCTGGCGATTAAAATCCTATGGTGATATTTGTTTGTATCGTCATGCGGCTCAATGTGGAAATATCGGGCTTATGTACTGGTTAAAAAATCAAAAAATTAAATCATCGGTCACCTTGGCAACATTAACCATTGAGGCTGCAAAAAATAATCAGTGGTTAATGGTTAATTATTTTTTAAATAACCAAAACGTCATTCATAAAAATGGCCGATTAGGGCCTGCTAACAATTCACCTTCAGAAGGCCTACGTCCCGCGACTTGTTCGCGGGATCCAGAGATCTTGTCCAATGCAAAAGATGATGGCACAGAGATAGAAAAATTTGGATCCCGCGAACAAGTCGCGGGACGTCGAAATTTGAATTGTAAACAGCACTTAGATAAAAAAACGATTAATACGCTTTTAAATCTTGTTATCGAAAAAAAAGCTGCGCATAGTATTCCTTACTTTTCCTGTTTATCTAAATCTCAACTTCCGTTTAAAACCATCGAAAAAAAGTTCAAACAAGCAAGCCTTAAAAATGATATCGAATTGATTCATGCCTTCTTAAAATACTTCAAACTGTCTGATTCAATAATCACCAACGTATTCAAAGACATGATTAAATCACGACAATTTGAAATCGCTATTCTCATCACAACCTATCATGACGGTAAACTGATAAAAGAAGCTATTGGACAAATTTTGTTTAAGGCAGCGCGTCTTAATCAATGCGACACGATAGATACGTTAATGCAAATAAGCAGTGATTTCTTTTGCAAAGCATGGATAGCTAATGCGCATTTAGCCGCAATAAAAGCACGCAGAATTGAAGCAGGAATTCGTCTCGAACAATTGAAAAATCAATTAGATGCGACTAGCACACTATCTTCTTTGGTAATTGCTCCCCCCCCACGTCATCCTGAACGTAGCGAGGGATCTCAAGGCACTATGCCAAACCTCTGGAGATCCTTCGCTACGCTCAGGATGACGCGTGAGCAATTACCTTCTTTGAATCCTGATACGCAAAATCTTATGACTGCGGGGCAAACCAAATCCCAAGGACAAGCCTTGGGTCGTCATAATTTAAATCACTTTTTTCAACCTGCATGCGAATTAGATAAAGGCGTATCACAAATCATGCTGAGCAAACCCTCCCCTATTAACCGATGACGATATCTGGGCTTTAACCAATAAAAGAGCCTTGTTCATCTTCTTCACCAACTATCTTGTGCAAAAACGACCAAATACTTGCTACAAAATTTATTTTGTGGCATTATGATCATAAATTATTCATATAGAAATCGGGGAAATTTAACATGAAACGTAAGTTTGAAGATAACCTGGATATGAATCTTTCTGATGATAATTTGTCCCCCAGAGATAAACTAAAGCATTATTATGTGATATTAAGTGAATTCCTTACATCGTCATACAATAGAAAAAATCTTAAGATTGTTGATTTAAAAGATCTTTCAATAACAATGAGTCAACTATTAGACGAAACCAAATATCATTCATCGTACATTTTAGAATATGAGATGTTATCGATTTTGGATGATTTGACACGAGTCAAAAAAACAAATGAGGATTTAATAATCAATTCATTATTCTTGCGCATACCTACACAATTATTGAATCGAATATCAAGACACGCACAAGGCGATTTTTCGGCTTTTGCTTTTGAAGTCGTTAAAAATCTACACGAATTGGGTCTACTCTGGTATCACAAGTCCTCAAATGCTTTTCTTGATCGTTTTCTTGAATATAACGTCGAACCTGAATCGTCCTTTATTAATCCATATAACTTCCCAAATGATCGACTGAATCGAATACATTATTTACAGGACCTCCTGTACTTGATTGAAAATCGATTATTTGTTGGCGTAACGCCGGATACAATCATTTCTCTACGCGAGTCATTGCATCAATCATTGAATGAGCTACCCAATCAAGCCACATATGATATGGATGTGCAAGACGCTGAAACAATGGAGATTGATGCGACTGAAGCCATATCGCTTCAGCCCAATCCAATAATACAAAACACCCCGATGCTTATAAATACTAATCGGAGTTCATCATCATTGTCACAAATGGGTTCTTTTTCAACAGGGTCTTACGTCATTCCAAAGCGCTTACGAATTGTTACATTATCGGATGATGAGTCTGACAATGAAGACGAAGCGATACAACCAACACCCTCCACATCTGCACAAACACCCCATTTATCTGCTCGTGAAAAATTAGAAAAACGTGCACAAAACATCAATATCATCACAGAGTCACTAAGAACAGGTGAAACTCAGATATTAAAAGAATTATTGGAACAACTCGGGTGCCCACTTGTGCCATTTAGTGCAAGAACAACTCCTAAAAATCAATCATCACAGCCATCACCCACACCAGTCGCGGGCCAAGCTCGCTCGGTTTCCAAAATGACGTTATCATCATTCTTTCAAGCTCCTTCTCCTAAACTAGACAATTCGAAAGCCATCGAGATTGTTTGTTCATGGATTAGCGAAATGGTCAAGTCAGACGAGTCTAAAGTGACATTCAAGACGATGATCCAAGAAGATAGGCTGAATTTTTTTGAACTGTTATTTAGTGTTTTCCGTAAAAACACGGCTATTTTTAAAGAACGATTGGGTCAGCATAAAGGATTGTCTTTCATCATTTTAAATATGCCTTTAAACCCTGGATTGCCTGAGCTTATTCAATGCCTTAAAAATTTTAATATTAAGATATCAAAAAATACCACCTCGTTCATACTAGATAGCTTATTCGAAAGACAACGTTTAAATCCAGATGAACATGATGTCATAAAACCTTTGTATGATGAGTTACACAAGGAGGCGGTGGACTACCACACTATCAAACGATCGGGGCCTCATTGCAGCAAACACAGTAAAGTTGTGAATGCATTAATCGAACAAAAACGACAACATGATATGATGATCGCTTCAACTTCTTCGGCTATGGTATTATAATTTTGATGGTCTGCTGCAAGACTCTTTAATCTCATGTCGGTTGCGATAAAGCTTGTAGCAAAATAAAAAGCTGGGGCTGTTGACAATTCATCTTCTTAACATCTACGTCCCGCAGCTTTTTCGCGGGATGCAGGGAGACCCGAATTGTCAATAGCGCCTAATTTCCTTGTTTTTTTCCAATTATAAACGTTTAAATTGCTTTCGAGCGTCAAGTCAATTAACCTATTGACCAATTTTAAACATAACTAATTTTAAGGAAATTCTGGTGACTTCTATTGCAAAAATGTTAAAGACTGCAGGCGTTATTTCTCTAGTTACAAGTCAAACTGATGCGTTTAAAAACACTCACCACAACTCTTTTTTTAAACATAAGATTAATCAAAACGAGCCGTTCATCAGTAATCCAAATACTGTCGTAAATTTAACACCAAATGACTTTCACTTGAAAGAGGCATTTGAGTTAATCGCCCCTCTTATCTTGGTTGGTGCAGGTTTACCTCGTCTTCCCGCAGGCCCTTCTTTATCGAATCTTCCTTTTATAATGGGACTTATCATTTATACAGCCTACTGGTCATTTATCGGTGAGTTAGTGTATCGATATCGTATCAACCATATGCTAGATTTAAACAAGAGTCTGCCTCCGGACGAGCGAATAGATTTTAACGTGAATACATTGCTGAGCGGCGAAGAAGAAGACGCCTGGAATCGATTAATCGTTCCGTTAACAGTAGTCTCTACCTACGAGATAATGCGGGGAGCAACTCATGTTGCAGTTGAGTTAATTTCTCAAGGATTTCATCCCTAAAATTTAGGGTAAGATGTATAATACTTCTAGAATAAATACATTTGCGTTATCATGAATGCAAAATTTTTTTAAAAGGATGTCGCATTCATGAAAAGGATTTTATCGGGCTTGTATCTTTTGCTTTTGACCCTATCCGCCTATTCAAACAGCTTACAAAAACCAATTGATAAAATCATCAATAATATTGATCCCGATATTAACATGGGTGCTTTTGTTTTTGATTTAAACACTGGCGAAACTCTTTATCAGCGAAATGCAGCAAAAACATTCATTCCCGCGAGTAACATGAAATTATTTTCAGATGCTGCCGCACTGTTAATTCTTGGACCCGATTACCATTTTGAAAACCAACTTAGTACCGATGCCACATCGCTTAAAAACGGTATTTTAAATGGGTCGCTTTACTTACACTTACCAGGCGATCCATCCTTTACTCAACATCATCTCAATACACTCCTCTCCCAATTAAAAACATGGGGAATACATCAAGTCAACGGTAACGTTGTCATAGTCAGCACTCATCAAGCCATTGATGCCTACGCATCAGGATTAGCAGCCAAGGATTTAACTTACAGTTACGGTGCGCCTATAGCGCCCCTGATGCTTGATGAAAATCGTTTAACGGTTACCGTCAATCCTGCACGTCAAGTCGGTCAACCTGCAATAATCGAGTTAAACGAGGCCAATGGTGGATTTATTGTTGATAATCAGGTTAAAACAGCGGCTAAAACCACAAATTGCGGCATTAGCTTCAAAATGGATACAGACAATCATTTAACGGTTCGGGGTTGTGTTCATACTGATCAGTGGGCAGTCCAACAGCGCATGGCCATTCGTAACCCGCTGCGTTACGCGCAGTCGGTTATCAAGCAAGAGCTTGAACAGTTAAATATCAAATTCGAAGGACAAGTTATCCTTGGCAAGGCGTCTGGTGCAGGATTATTATTGGCACGTCATGCCTCAAAACCCATTAATCAAATCATGGCCGATACGTTAAAACCATCCGATAATTTATATGCGGATAGCTTATATTTACATGCTGCCGCAACACTTCAAGGTACACCTTTAAACTGGGTACAAGCTCAACCCGTTGTCAAAGCCTTTTTACAACAACAAACCGGTATTCTTCTAGAGCAAGCGGTTTTAACCGACGGCTCGGGATTATCTCGCAACGATTTATTAACACCGCTTCAGACCGTGAGCTTATTGCGTTTTTTACACGACCGCTTCCCTGTGGCCTATGAATATATTTCCGCCTTACCGATTGCAGGTCAAGATGGAACATTGCAACGACGTTTACGTAAACCGACCCAACAAGGGTTGATTCGCGCAAAAACAGGTTCAATGACCGGAATCATGAGTTTATCGGGCTATTTATATACTGCAAACGCTCACACATTAGCCTTTGCTATTTTCATTAACACCAAACCAGGCACCAGCCCTAACATTTCAGGTCGATATCGCTCGATGGTTGACACATTATGTGATTTTCTTCTGGCTCAAAAACCACAGGGGAATCATGTCGCCGAAGCCATCCATCCTCACGAGCGTGTTGCCTTTCAACAGCATCCCAACCAAGCAGACAGACAACGAAATCGGCAATCAAAATGGCGTCGACTGGAATATGCCGTCAAGAAAGCATTTAATGATGAATCCGTTGCTGTATTATTCAGAAACGACCAGTTAGTTCTAATAGACCATGGAAACGACGTGAACAAAGTGTGGAATGTGTTGCAAAATTTAAGAAAAAAATATGCGTTTTCTACTGTCTTGCACAGCCAAGTCTCACCCAGCCATATGGGTGCAAAACCCAATTTACTCTGGGTAAGCTCGTTAACCAAAGAGTCACCACGCACATGGACTCTAGGCGAATCGGTTGGTTAAACCCCTTATTTATTGAGCCTGCGCACATAATCTGTAGCAACACGAAGACCTTCAGTCATTTTATGGGTAACCTCTGGGTGCATGTTTTCGTTTTGTGCTTCCATTTCATTGCAGCAATCCAGAATCAGGTCATTTAACCGTCTGATTTTTTCATCGTTGTTTAACGACTGATGATAAATTTTTTTCCGCCATTGCTTTCATATTCATCATACATCTCCCTGCTATACTCTAATAATAGCGCATATTTACGCCTTGAGCACCGTTCGTTCACGCCACGTCGTCCCGCGACTTGTTCTCAGGATCCAGTTCTAATGTAGAGTTTAGACTCCGCGGACAAGCCGTCGGCTGGCAAGAGCGACGCTCAAGGCCCATGCTTAATTCTCACGCATGATAAAAAACTTAATGCCGTATTTTCATAATTGATATTTATTTTTAATAAACTAAGCTTAATTTAAATACATCAAAGGAAATGTAATCATGCCTATACCTAAGGTTAGCGAAGCTAGTTTTAATGCGGCTATGGCTATTTTGTTGAAAGAATTTAAAAAAGAAAATGTTACACTTAATGCTGCAATCAAAAAAGCCCAACGTTTAACCCACCCAGACCGAAATCCTGGTAATAGAAATCCTGGTAATAGAGAGAAAATCCAAGTAATCAATGCATTAAATAGCGTGGTAAATAATTACAAAAATGACTCTCGGTCAAAAGGCAAACAAGCCCATGTAGTCATTGATGATATGTATTCAACTCTAGAACAGTTACCCGATGAAGTAAGAGATTTATTTATTGAAAAATTTAATTCGGAAAATCCCCAGATTAAATTAAAATTACCTACTAAGACTTATTCAACCAGGCCGCCTAAATCCAACAACACGCCAACCCCAAGGCCGCAACCCACTAAAACCAAATTTCACAAACCAGCTTCTGATGCGCTTAGAAATGAAGTTTGGAGGCAAATGGCTGAAAAAAGAGTTTGGTATTACTTAGATCATGCATTAACGAAAAGTAAAAGTCTTATAGACTCGACTTTAGCCATTTTTCCCTAATCCGTTCGCCCTGAGGAGCGTGCGTAGCACGCGTCTCGAAGGGCTCTCTAAGCAGCTAAAGTGAGTTGATAGATCAAAGAATTAATTTTTTCTTCTAAGCATTTATCCAAATCAAGCTGATTTTCAGACCTTGAAAAATACGTTTTTGACCAAATTGATCGTCTAACAATCGCTATAATATCTGAGAAAGTCAGCTCACCTTTTTTATCATACCAAGAGGCCGTTTCCATGCTGACAAGCGCTTTTGTTTGATGCATACTAAATGCCACCAGCGTAATAAAAGAAAATAAGCCCATTAATAGCGGTGTTGTTCTCGCAATCGCTTTGTCTGACCATTGTCGTTGCGTTTCAACACCAAGGTGAGTCCGTGTTTCTTCGAAGGTAACCTCAATATTCCACCTCAGCACAAAATAGTGGATGATTTGAGTTGGGGTTAGCGTGGTATTGGTACTGAAAAAAGTTTCGGCTTCATTTTTTCCGCCCGGTGTTTTAACAAGCACAATGCGTAATGTAACGGGCGCACATCCTGCGTGATACCATAGGCATACAAAGGTGATGTATTCGATTTGGCGCGTCTCACCACCGTACCAATTGATGGTATCAGTTTGCCAAATTTGTTTTGAGTCATTGAGTAGCTCTTTCAGTTGAATGCGTGTGCCTTTAATGGGTTTGCGGCCTAATTTTTTCTTTTCAAACACAGGAAACTCATACAATTGTGCATCAAGCCGCAAACGAGAAATAAGCACCACATTGAGCTTGATACACGTTAGAGCTAAATCCATACAAGCATAGGCGCCGTCACCTACTAAAATCCATTGCCGTTTAAGCCAGCGACTGACAAGGCAGACCATTTGCCTTGTCCAATCTAACGATGTTTTATGGCGACGACCCGCAGTTTCATTCGATCGTTTTGAAGGGGCGAGTACAGTTAGAAATGGTAAGGCCCATGAACGCTTGCACCAAGGTAAAGGGACAATCAGCGTCATTGCCTCCCACTTCAAACCATAGCTTGTGACAACATTCGATTGCGTTGACTGAACAGCATCTCGGTAAAGACCCTTCGCTTTGATCTTTTTTCCGCGTCGTCTCTCTAATGTCTCATCCACAGCAACCAAGATAGGCCCTGACTCAGGAAGTAACTTAATCAACAAGCCAAGCAAAATTTTAGCTAGTGCCAAACCATCCCACTCAGCTCAGCTCAAAACACGGTGGTATTTGGAAAAATTACGTATTGATGCCAATCCCATTACACGTAAAACACTGCTGATGCGACGCGGACCACGACATAATATGGTGCCCATCAAAAGGACCTGAATATTTTTCCAAGTTGGTCGTGAAAATTCAGATGCAAATGCCGATAAAACTTCTAAAATCTCCGTTGTCAACGCTTTTACTCCATGTATTTCTTCGTCGGAACACATGATAATGAGTTTCTCAGCGTTGACAACACTTTGTAATGGAAATCAAAGGCGGGTCCACATATGTTTTGGGTATACATTCTTCAATGCAGTGATAACAGCTATTATACTGGGCATACTGATAATTTGGAGGCAAGGTTATACCAACATTATCATAGAATCTTTCCAACTTGTTATACCGCAACGAGGCTACCCGTTAAACTTGCATATTCAGCGCAATATCCTAGTCGGATTGAGGCGTTACAAGCCGAAAAACAAATTCAAGGTTGGAGTAGAAAAAAGAAAGAGGCTCTTATATCGGGTGACTGGAAAAAGTTATCTGACTTGGCTCGACGAAAGAAAAAATAGACTTTTGTTTTCTATTCAAGATCAAGCCCTTCGAGACGCGTGCTACGCACGCTCCTCAGGGCGAACGGATTAGGGAAAAATGGCTAAAGTCGAGATAGAGACTTTTAAGACAATAGATAGATTAGTAAATCGGAACCCTTACAATGATAAGGACGAAGTCAAAATAAAAGTCAGCACAATGATTAAGACTTTAAAGATTGCAATAGAAAATTACTTACAAGATTCTGAGAATGCTGTCAATTTTGCTAAGATGATGGAAGAAGTACAAAAATTACCTACGGGTCCTACGAACCGGCAATATTATTTCACAAATGTGCAAGCCCAATTTATCGAAAAATTTAATAGAGAACATCCTAATATTAAAATAGTCACCGTTAGAAACGTCTATAAAGAAAAGTTGGATCTTTCAAGACCATTGTACGGAGGGCGCCAATTTTTATTTAACAAAGTAGACGGTAGATTAGAAAAATTTAATACGTTAAAAGAAGAATTCAAAAATTTAAGAGGAGACGAACTTAAGGAGTCGATTATAGCGGATTTTAAAAGGCAAATTGAAAAAACCAACTCATTAGACGAATTGAAAAATTTAAAACTTAGATTACAAGGCTCTACGGAATACAAAGCGTTAGCAACAGGACAGAAAATAATAACTTGGGGACGTACTGACTCCGTTATAGCCTTTGACGCGATGTTTGAGGAAAGAAGTAAGCAAATTAAAAGTAGGGCTGAAAACAAAGGCCCTTCAAAGTAACACGCAAAAAATTTTGGGTGCGATAGCTCTACTCCGTTCGCTTAATTTTTGTGTTCGCTTAATTTTTGTTCAATTTTTTACGTTTTTCATGTACAATATCAATATTGAATTTTTAAAGGACAAACAATGGAAGAAGCAGATTTGGTTCCAGGCGATGTTATTTTTTTTGAAAACAACTACAGACAACTAGATGGCACCCACAGCCACGATTATATCGACCATGTTGGAATCTTTGCGGGTTTTGATAAAAATAGTATACCACTTATTATCCACTCGATTACTACAGAAAAAGGATATTATTATCCCTACAAACCCTCAGGCCTTTGTCAAACCTCATTAAGAACGCTTGCAAATCAAATTCAATCTGAAGAAGGCTACCCTGACCTCAAATACGATGTAACATATAAAGTTTTTCGTTTTAAGAACCCCGATATTCGCAAGAAAGCCTTAGAAATAATCAGAAAACAAGCTCAGTATCGAATTCCTTATGATGAAAAGCGACTGAATGAAAAGTTGGCAAGAGAAGACAGTTTAACCAATCCATTGGACGCAGACGGATTTAATGAGCTGGGTAAATCGCTATACCGGGAAGTGGGTATTTATAGAAGTATAAAATATGCGGCACGTCACCCAAAACCGCTAACCAGAACGCGCTTTGACGGTGTGGGGAGAGGGTTAACCTGCTCCATGGCGGTTATTCTCGCCTTTCAAATTGCCGAATTATTACTTGACAACAAAATTAATACACATTGTTCTGATAGCTGGGCGAGTGATAAATATGCTGCTATTTCATCAGAAAAAAGTTATCCTGATTCGTACATGAGGTATTTAAGCCAATTAAGTGCGAACAAAGACTCCAGAGAAATAGAAACTGACTTAAACGTCAGTTACGATTTTTGGCAAGACGAGCATGTTTCTCCTGAAGAGTACACACACACTTCATTTGCCGTCGATGCCAAAACCATCGGTGCGGCGGGTTTATTTGTAAATATGTTAGAAAACGATGGTGTATGGGAATTTAAAAATGTTTTGCACACCGTAACCAGAACATTTAGTCCTGCAGAAAAACAAGTGTATAAGAAGCAATCACAGCTTGATTTCTTTGTTTCTCTGAATGATTTAAGTATAAGTGCTCGATTCAGTCCCGCACGTTCTGAAACATCATTAGAAGGCTACTTTTTTAACAGAGGGTCTGAATTAGATAGGATCAACGAATCACCAATAGCTAAACCATGGGCAACTAAATTAGTCGAATCATTCGACGAGCAAGATGACCAATTTTCTCGAACTAATGGGACATTAGTTTGAAAAATCACCCGTATCATTCTATATTCTAATTGGCACACTAGGGTGTTAAAGAATACACAAGGAGCAGGAAATGGATTTTCAGAAAAAAACGGATAGTAAAGGCAATGATTATTTAGACGTGTCCATTGCTAGTAATGTTCTTATCAGCTACCCTTTGCTAAATAAAGGTATGGCGTTTAGTGAGCAAGAGCGCCATGACTTTAATCTAACGGGTCTTCTTCCCCCACACTTTGCAACACTAAAAGAACAACGTGAGCGCTCCTATGAAGCCTTCTCAAGCAAGCCTAGTAATATTGAAAAATATATTTATTTACGCGATCTTCAAGATTCAAATGAGACATTATTTTATAGTTTACTAACAACTTATGTTACCGAGATGCTACCGATTGTTTACACACCTGTTGTGGGTGAGGGGTGTCAACGATTTAGTGAAACCTATCGTAGACCACGGGGTGTATTTATCGCCTATCCAAACAAAGACAAAATAGATGATATATTGTCTAACCCACGCTTTAACGACGTTGAAGCAATCGTTGTTTCAGATGGTGAGCGTATACTTGGGCTTGGCGACCAAGGGGCGGGTGGAATGGGGATACCCATTGGTAAACTCTCACTTTATTGTGCCTGCGCAGGCTTTCATCCAAAAAGCACATTACCTATATTATTAGACACAGGAACAAATAATCAGGAGCGCATAAATAATCCACTGTATATCGGCTGGAAACATGAACGCGTTCGTGGTCAAGATTATGATGATTTTATTGATGCTTTTGTCACCGCTGTTAAAAAACGATTCCCTCACATTTTGTTGCAATGGGAAGATTTTGCACAACAAAATGCGAACCCTATTTTAGAGCGTTACCGGGATAAATTATGTACGTTTAACGATGATATTCAAGGCACAGCCGCTATCGCAACAGGTACTTTACTGGCCGCTTTAAAAGTAACCGGAACAGCTTTGCGTGATCATCGAATTGCCGTTTTAGGTGGAGGCTCTGCTGGGTGCGGTATAAGTAATTTAATCCTGGAAGCGATGATTGATGATGGTTTAACAGAAGCCGAAGCACGCTCACGCTTTTATTTAGTCGACAGAAATGGACTACTCATTGAAGGCGCTACCGGTTTAATGGCGTTTCAAGAAAAATTCTGCCAACCCAAAAATATCGTTGCAAACTGGGCCTGTGCTAACCCGAACAACATTAGCTTACTTGATGTCGTCAAACACGTTCATCCAACCGTCCTTATTGGCGTATCCGGTCAACCCTCAACATTTACAGAAGAAATTGTCAAAGAAATGGCAAAGCATGTTGAACGTCCTGTCATTTTTCCTTTATCAAATCCAACCAGTCGCAGCGAGGCTGTCCCTGAAGACTTAATTGCTTGGACCAATAACAAAGCCGTAATTGGAACGGGAAGTCCTTTCCCCCCAGTCATGCGTAATGGGGTTTCAACACGTATTGATCAAACCAATAATGCCTATATTTTCCCGGGCATGGGTTTAGGATTGGTTGCCGTCAAAGCCACTCGCGTCACCGATAAAATGTTTATGATTGCTGCAAAAGCCCTGGCTGCTTGCTCACCCTCAATCAGCGACCCAAACGCGAATTTATTACCTCCTTTGGATCAAATTCGTGAGGTTTCATTGAAGGTTGCATTAGCCGTTGCAAAGGAGGCCGTTCATTCAGGTTTTGCTACAAGCGACCTTACCGATGCGCAAATAGAACAAGCGGTTCGCGCTAAAGTTTGGGAGCCTAGTTATCTACCCTATAAACCTAATCTGAAAAAATAAAATGACCAAAATTTGTCGTCCCCGCCAAGGCGGGGATCTACTTCGCTAGTGACGTCACGCAAATCCCAAAATGGATTTACGCCTTCGCGGGAACGACATTCCCATTTTGTAGTCTTCAGAATCCAACATCAATCCCCACTTGACAACCTAAACAAAATAAAGCGACCATGATTTAATTATCAAAAAAATGAAGGTCTTTTTTGTTTAATAAACCCTTACTCATGATTCTATTTTGCATGCTACTGAATAGTTGCCTGTTTATGGACTCATATGACAGACCTACCGTTCTCATACCCAAAGTATGGCCTCACGTGCCTGATTCAACAACAGATATTGCAACGAACGTGTCTGAAATAGCCTGGTGGACACAATATCATAGTGATGAATTAAACGAATTAATCCTAAAAGCACTTAAGCAGAATAATAATCTTCAAATCGCCATTGCAAAAACACAGTACGCACAAAGCCAGTTAAATTCAGTCAAACTAAACTGGCTGCCTGGCCTGTCATTATTAGCCGGACAAAGCCAATTTCCTATTTTTGGAAATCCTGGCGCATTTTTTATTGCAGCCCCTTTATATATTGTGAATATTATTCAACAATATAAAGAGCAAAAAGGTGCCGAAGCCATTAAACAAGCAAGTATGGATGCCAAAGATTGTGTGAAACTGTTGATTATTGCAGAAGTTTCAGCGAGTTTTTTTACATTAATATCACAACAAGATACATTAAATCTTTACAAAAAATTGCTTCATGACTATCAAACTCAATTACATCTTGCCCAAACCAAATATCGCTCCGGACTCATATCCCCTGATGATATTGACCAAATTAAAGCGCAAATTAAAGAAACACGATCGCAAATTGCCATCACTCAACATAATATAAACGTGGTTAAAAACACGCTTCATTTTCTGCTCAATGAAGACCCAGGTGAGCTGATTATCAAAACATCATTTAAAGATCTTAATACCAATCAATTGATTCCCGGTGATCTACCCTTAACAGTACTGAATAACAGACCAGATATTCGTGAAGCGGACGCATTACTAAGAGCCGCTCATCATAATGTAGGGGCAACTGCTGCCAATTTACTACCGTCGATTACACTGGGGGCCTATTTAGGCAAGGGCTCAACAATAAATGGTAGAACAATCAACGCGACCGAATTTTATGTGGATACACCAATAATAAATTTGCCGGTTTTTGCTCAAATTAGTGCAAGTAAAGCTCAACAAAAAGCAGCGGGCTTAAACTACATTAATACCGTACGAGGCGCACTGCGTGATGTGGATAACGATTTATCGGCATATACGGCTTTTACAGATCAATATAATACCAATTTATCCGCCTATCAAAATAAAAAGCAACAGTGCCATTGGGTTGAATTACGTTTTAAGAATGGTATTAATGACAATACGGATATCGTTAAGTGTCACATCACACTTCATCAATTTGAACTTGTACTCAACCAGAATAAATTAGAAAAAATGAAGGTTATCATCAAACTATATCAAGATTTAGGCGGTGGCTATCATGGGGTTTGACAACGGAAAAATAATTCGAACCATCAGACTGGTATTAACTTGTTTTTTATTGTTTTTAATCACCTGGTATTACGAAATTCCAGAGAAAATATGGAGTCTGATTACCGTTTGGTTTGTTATGTCAGAATACAGCAGTGTGGGAGGCGTGTTAAAAAAAGGATTATTTCGATTTTTAGGTACATTTTTAAGTGCCGTATACAGCATGATTATCGTTTATGCTTTTTCAAACAATGTGGTGATGAACATCATTGCCTTCGCGATTGGCGTCTTTATCTATGCCTACTATTTTATGGATGGCGATAAAATGTATATCGCAACCATAGGCTCAGTCACGCTAACCATCGCACTGTTAAATATTAATCAATTGGATGTCGCAATATTGCGAACCTTTAATATCATTATCGGCATAATCGGGTCCATTTTTATGATTCGATTTTTTTATCCTCAATACGCCAGAGATGAAATCATTGAAATTGAAAAAAATTTTATAAAAAAACTCTCAAGTATATTGGACAGTTATTTGGATCAATCCAAATCCTTGGACTGCGTGAAAGCGGATTTTTTAAAGGCCGAATTAAACATCATACCTGGATTAACATCATTCAATCGCCACTTGGGTGAGGCAAAAATAGAAACACGAAAAATACCCGATTATGAAATACATCATCTTAAAGCCATCGAACACATCAGGCATTTATTCCGAATCATCGGTGTATTTGTGAATTATTTAACAACCGATGAGACCCGCTTAACACCATGGATTCATGATGAAATCAATCAACTGTTGATGCACTTATGCAACATTCAAAATACACTAGAAGGCACTCAACAGGGAATCACGCCTATTATCTTAAACCGCCAAACTAATCCTGATGAGGCACTCAATAGTATTCGATTAATCATCAACCACATGAATAATGAAATGAATAATCTTAATACGTCCATTAAAGAAATCATGATTAGGTACGAAGTCTATCACCCTAAAAAAAACACGTTCACAGGATATGAGCATGGCAAACAACATCAATCATAAATTTCCTTTAACCTTAATCTGTGGTGTATTGGGGTGTATGTTCATTTATTTTTTTTCATTTTATTTTCCATTTACCAACAATGCTTTTGTTGTTGCCAATGTCAGGCCTGTTGCGGCTAACGTACGAGGTTATATCACAGATATATACGTGACCAATGAAGAGTATGTAAAAAAAGGCCAGCCGTTATTCACCGTATTTAAAAAGCCTTATGAGCTCAATTATGATAAGGCAAGACATGACTTATCGGCTGCAAAAGCACAATTAGAGGTGCTCAAAACACAAGTCGAAAAAACTGATTATCTGATTCAATCCCAACAACAAATCTATGACGAGTTAAATTTTGAGTACACTCACAATAAAAAGGCCCTGGCAGATCACGCCGTATCCATTATTTCAGTTAATAACTTACTAAAAAAAAATAAAGCCGCACTGAACCAGTTAAATGCATTAAAAAAAGAACGCGAACTTAATCTTCACCAAATTAACGTTCAAAAAATGCAAATAAAGGCCTTATTAGCCGTCAAAAAAAACGCTAAAGTTGATCTTGATGAAACCACGGTTTATGCGAAAAACAATGGCGTTGTACAAAATATGTTTGCAGCATTGGGCACGCCAATTAAAATAAGAAAGCCTATCTTTTCTTTTGTCGATTCAGAGCCAATGTTCATCCAAGCCAACTTTAACGAAATAGACTTACGTCACGTAAGGCCTGGTAATCGCGTCACGATTATACCCAGACTCTATTTTGGAAGTCGGCGATATCATGGAATTGTCATTTCGAACAATTGGGCTGCAAGCCGACAAGTGACAGACCCCCGCAGCCAGCAGCAAATAGTCACCAATAGTGAAAACAACTGGCTTTTATTACCGCAACGCTTCCCCGTGCAAATCCAGATCATCGATTATGATCCGATTCATTATCCGTTAAGCATTGGAGCCAGTGCCTATGTTTATATTCATACGGGAACTAGTCAGAAAAAAAACCAGAAACAAGCATAGCTATAAAAGAAATCATGCCCGCAAAAAATCAAAGGCCAATACGTCCGCTATAGCGGGTTTATTCAATGCCAATGCAATCAATCGATCAACACCTAAAGCAACCCCACTACAAGCCGGCAAACCATGATTTAGGGCTTGCAATAAATAATCATCCATCAACGGTTCTGGCATGCCTAATTCACGGCGCTTCTCCAAATCCAGCATAAACCGTGCACGCTGAAGATTAACATCGGTTAACTCATGAAAGCCGTTGGCTAGCTCAACGCCACGATAATACACCTCAAAACGAGACGCGACACCCATATGGGTTTGTGCCAGAGAGGCTTGTGAAACAGGAAAATCATAAACTGCAACTGGGTTCGGCTCATGAGCCAAAAAAGGTTCAACAACATGGCTCATGAGTAAAAATAAATACTGATCTCTATCTTGCTCTGCAACACTTAGCACATTATCCAATTGAAATCGTTTTAAAACTTGCCGCAAAAAATCTATATCCGCCTGCATTGGGTCCACATCACAAGCCTCCAAAAACGCTTGTTGATAGGTTTTTTTGATCATCGCATCAACGCCCAGTATTTGCTGCAATAAGGCATTAACCTCATGCATCAAGATATGATGATCAATATCAAGCTGGTACCATTCTAACAAACTAAACTCTGGATTATGCCATCGTCCCAACTCATCATCACGAAACACTCTCGCTAACTGGAAAATAGGCCCGCTTCCGGCAGCTAACAGACGTTTCATATGGTATTCGGGTGAGGTTTGTAAGGCGTAGGATTTTTGTCTAAATAAAGCGATGATATTTGCTAAGTAAACATCAGTAATACCAAAACGCGCCATAATAGGCGTTTCAACCTCTAAATAATCACGAGCATTAAAAAATTCACGAATTTGTGCAATAAGACGCGATCGTTTTCGAAGGTCATCGATTGACGCTGACGGTTGCCATGACACGGTTGCCATTAATAGAAAATGCCTAACTCTAATCGGGCCACTTCACTCATGCGCTCTTGTGTCCAGGGTGGCTCCCAAACTAACTCTACTGCCGTATCTGCAACACCTTCGACCTCATTAACCGCTTTTTCAACCGTACCCGGAAAGGTCTGAGCAACAGGACAGCCTGGGGATGTGAGTGTCATTTGAATCGCAACATGTTGCGATTCATCGATAGCAATATCGTAAATCAAACCTAAGTCGTAGATATTAACAGGGATTTCCGGATCAAAAACAGTTTTCAGCGCTGCAATAACCGCCTCTTTTAACTCCTCAGGCGTTAATTTTTTTTTAAAACCAAACATATTAACTCTCCGTACTGACGAGGGACGGATCTTTTTTCAAAGCCGCTTCTAACGTATGCCAAGCCAGGGTTGCGCATTTCACTCGTGCGGGAAAAGCACGCACACCCGCCAAAACGGTTAACTTGTCTAACGATAAATCAGGAACCGTCTCATCAGAGGTTAACATCGTATGAAAACGCTCGAATAACTGATGGGCCTCAATCACTGTTTTACCCATCATCACATCCGTCATCAAAGACGCTGATGATTGAGAAATGGCACAACCGCAACCCACAAAACTAATGTCTCGCACCCGATTATCCAACACGTCAACATACACGGTTAATTTATCCCCACACAAGGGGTTAAACCCGCGCGCTTGGCTAGTTGGATGCTCCATTTCACGATGATTACGGGGATTACGATTATGATCAATAATCACCTCTTGATACAGCTCGCGTAAATCCATCATCAGGCAAAAATCTCCTGTACGTGTTGTAATGCCTGCACACAGGCATCAATATCGTGTTCAGTATTGTAAAAAGACAATGATACTCGGTTGGTTGCCGGCACATTTAGAAAATCCATTAACGGCATTGCACAATGGTGACCACTTCGAATGGCAATACCGCGTGTATCTAAAATGGTAGCCACATCATGGGCATGCACCGTTTCATGAATAAACGACACGATGGGCACCTTGTGCTCGGCGGTGCCTATCAAGCGATATCCTGTTAGCGTCTGAATCGCTTGGGTTGCATAGGCTAATAAATGCGCTTCATAGGCTACAATTGCATCTAAATCCAAAGACGTCAGATAATCAAGAGCTGCACCCAAACCAATGACGCCTTCAATATTCGGCGTTCCGGCTTCAAATTTATAAGGCAGAGGGGCATAATCCGTTGATTCGAAGGTCACATAATGAATCATGTCACCACCACCCTGATAAGGAGGCATGTCTTCAAGTAAAGACGCCCTTCCCCACAACACCCCAATGCCGGCAGGCCCATACATTTTATGGCCAGAAAATGCATAAAAATCACAATTGAGCGCTTGCACATCAATGGGTAAATGCGCTGTCGCTTGAGCACCATCTAACAGAACTTTGGCTCCAACAGCATGAGCCATATCAATCATTTTTTTTACAGGATTAATGGTACCAAGCGCGTTTGATACATAATTGATAGCAACAAATTTTGTTTTTTTTGATAATTTTTTTTCAAACTCGTCTAACAAGAGCGTGCCATCTCGCGAAATGGGGGCAACTTGCAAGGTCGCTCCCGTTTTTTTACAAATTATTTGCCAAGGCACAATATTTGAATGATGCTCCATACACGTAATGAGAATTTCATCACCTGGTGCTAATTGGGGTTCAACATAACTGTGAGCAACCAGATTAATGGCTTCAGTTGTTCCGCGAACAAAAATACATTCGCACGTTTCACCGGCGTTAATATAACGACGTACTTTTTCACGCGTTGCATCAAAAGCAGCACTGGCGCGCAGACTCAAGGCATGCACACCACGATGCACATTGGCATTATCATGTCGATAGTAGTGGCTCACCGCATCAATCACAGCATTGGGTTTTTGCGTCGTTGCCGCATTATCTAAATAAACTAGCGGATATCCATTCACGATTTGTTGCAAAACGGGAAAATCAAGCCGGATGGCTTTCATGTCTAATGGGCTATTCAACAGGTCTGTTGTGCTCATCGCATCATCCTATTTGCTCGTTTAACAATCCACTTAGCCAGGCAGCAAGCTTTGCATTCGGTACTGCGCGCAAATTTTCTGCAGCAAAGGCTTGAATTAAATATTGAGTAGCTTCTGTGTGTTCAATACCGCGCGTAGCCAAATAAAATAGTGCCTCTTCGTCCAATTGCCCCACAGTTGCGCCATGCGTACAAATCACATCATTGGCAAAAATTTCTAACTGTGGTTTTGTATCGATTTCAGCATTCTTCGATAATAATAAATTTTTATTTTGTTGTTTTGCTTCCGTGTGCTGCGCATCTTTAGCAACCACCACTTTACCGTTAAAGACCGCGCGTGATTGGCCTGATAAAATCCCTTTGTAATCCTGCGAACTAATGCAATCAGGAACGTTGTGATTCACGACGGTGTGATGATCCATATGTTGACCCTGCGCTGGCGCGTAAACACCATTCATGACACAACGTGCCTGTGGTTCTTGCAGATTAAAAGTCGTATCACTACGAACCAACTGACCGCCAAAACTAAACAAATGACTATCAAACTGACTTTTTAATGCCTGATCAACCGTGAGATGACCGATATGGTACGCGGACTGACTTTCACGTAAAATTTTATAATGGGTTACTTTTGCATCAGCGGCTGTATAGGCTTCCGTCATGGTATTAGTCAAATACGCCGTTAACGCATCGCCTTGATAATCTTCGATTATTGATGCCGAGCTGCCCGCTTCGGCAATAATAAGATGACGAATATAGGTCGCTTGTTGCGGCTCATCTTGCCAATGCGATACCCATAGAGGCTCTGACAGGTGAACATCGGCCGGTAGATAGATAAATAATCCACATTGAAGCATGGCGGTATTTAAAGCCTGAAATCCGTGTTGATGCCGCAAAATATGCCCAAGCTTTGGTTTTATTTTTTCAGCATGCAACACCAATGCTTGTGCTAAAGGTAACACCACTACACCGGTAGGCAGTGAAGATTCGAAAGCCTCTATACCCGTTATCACGCCGTTAATCAGTTTGATTTGAAAACACGGAATCGGTGGCATTATTTCATGATTAATATCATGTGCCTTTTCAGCGTTAGATGCATTAACAAATCGCTGTTTTAAGAACGCATCAACCGATGTGTATTTCCACTCTTCATCAGAGCGCGTCGGAAAGCCTGCGCGTTTAAAATCAAGTAGGGCATCATTCTGCAATGCGCTTACCCAAGACAAAGCCTCTGAAGTCTCGTGCTGATGAACTTGCTGTTGATAAAAGTCTGTGATTTCACTCATGCCTGTTCAATCTCCTCCAGCCAACTATAACCTTTATCCTCTAATTCAAGTGCCAATGATTTATCGCCTGACTTAATAATTCGGCCATTTGCCAATACATGAATGAAATCAGGCTCGATATAATCCAATAGGCGTTGATAATGGGTAACCAAAACAATGGCACGATCAGCCGCGCGCATCGCATTAATTCCATGAGAAATCACGCGCAATGCATCAATGTCTAAGCCTGAATCAGTTTCATCCAAGATAGCGAGCTTAGGCTCTAATGCCACCATTTGTAGAATTTCATTGCGTTTTTTTTCACCGCCAGAAAACCCTTCGTTAATGCTTCGGTATAAAAAACTTTCGTCCATGTCTAATAATTGGCATTTTGAACGAATAAAACTTAAAAATTCAATCGCATCCATCGGCTTTTTGCCTTGTCCTTTACGAACGGCATTAACAGACGCCTTGAGAAAATTAATATTCGTGACCCCAGGAATTTCCAAAGGATATTGGAATGACATAAAAATACCGGCTTTCGCCCTATCAGCCGGTGCTAAAGGCAATAGGTCCTGCCCAAAATAGGTCACGTCACCATCAACCACCTCATACGAGGGGTGACCGGCTAAGACTTTAGATAACGTGCTTTTACCTGAACCATTAGGCCCCATAATCGCATGCACTTCACCCGCACCAATGTTTAAATTAATGCCGTTTAAAATAGACTGCCCGTTGATGGCAACTTTTAATTGATTGATTGTTAACATATTAACCTACCGCCCCTTCCAAACTGATGCCCAATAATTTGCTGGCTTCTACTGCAAATTCCATCGGCAATTCTTTTAGTACTTGTTTACAAAACCCATTCACGATCATCGATACCGCATCTTCCGTATCAATCCCGCGCTGTTGACAATAAAATAACTGCTCTTCACTAATTTTAGACGTCGTCGCTTCATGCTCAACTTGTGCTGAAGGATGTTTAACTTCGATATAAGGAAAGGTGTGCGCTGAACAGGTATCGCCCATTAACATCGAGTCACATTGGGTGTAATTGCGTGCATTAACCGCCGTAGGTGCAATACGAACTAGTCCACGATAGGCATTATGCGAATGTCCCGCACTAATGCCCTTTGAAATAATCGTGGAGCGCGTATTTTTACCCAAATGAATCATTTTAGTACCTGTGTCCGCTTGTTGCTTATTATTCGTCACGGCAACAGAATAAAATTCACCCACCGACTCATCGCCCGCCAAAATAACGCTGGGGTATTTCCATGTGATTGCAGAGCCGGTTTCAATTTGCGTCCAGGATATTTTCGAGCGTTTACCGCGACAGGCACCGCGTTTGGTCACAAAATTATAAATACCGCCTTTGCCATCTTTATCACCCGGATACCAGTTTTGTACAGTTGAATATTTAATTTGTGCACCATCCATGGCAACCAATTCAACCACCGCCGCGTGTAACTGGTTTTCATCGCGCATTGGTGCTGTGCATCCCTCAAGATAAGACACACAACTGTCACTATCTGCAATGATAAGCGTTCGCTCAAATTGGCCTGTTGAGGCTGCATTAATACGAAAATACGTTGATAACTCCATGGGACAACGAACACCCTTAGGAATATAAACAAATGACCCATCGCTAAATACTGCAGAGTTTAATGCCGCATAAAAATTATCGCGATAAGGCACAACGGATCCTAAATATTTGCGCATCAACTCGGGATGCTCGTGAACAGCTTCAGAAAAAGGACAGAATATGACTCCTTTCTCAGCAAGCTTTGCTTTAAAAGTTGTCGCAACAGACACACTGTCAAATACGGCATCAACCGCTACACCCGCAAGCATTTCCTGCTCATGCAAAGAAATACCCAATTTTTCGTAAGTGCGCAAAAGTTCTGGGTCGACTTCATCCAAACTCTTAGGACCGTCTTTTAAATTCTTAGGTGCCGAGTAATAAGAAATAGCCTGATAATCAATCGCAGGATAATGAATGCTAGACCATTCTGGAGTCGATAAGGTTTCCCAATAACGAAACGCACGTAACCGCCATTCCAGCATAAATTCAGGTTCACCTTTAATAGCCGACAAACGCCGAATAACATCCTCATTCAAACCAGGCAAGAAGGTATCCACATCAATATCAGTTATGAAACCATGCTGATATTCCCGTTCAAGCAGAGAATTGATTTGCTCGTTGGTTTTACTCACGATTCACTCCAGTTGCTAGCGCTTTAACACGCTCAAGATCAGCATTAGACAACATAGGCTGAGCTAGGGTTTCCAAACTCACGTTGTCTAAAGCAGATTCGATTGACTGACTAATCAATCGCCAATTATTTTGAATATGGCACACATTTTGCAAAGAACATTCATTTTTATGCGTGCTGCATTCGGTTAAACCTCGAGAATCATCTAACGCATAGATAATTTGAGCCACCGATATATCACGTGCTGTTCGCTGAAGCCGATAACCGCCTTGAACACCACGAATCGAAGACAACAGCCCCGAGGATACCAGACGTTTTAACAATTTACTGACCGTTGGTACGTTTAAATGAGTGTGATGTGCAATATCTCGAGCGTTGCACAAAAGCGGCGAACGTTTGGCAAGATACACCATCACAACTGTTCCATAATCGGCCAATTTACTGATACGAAGCATATCACTCCTATACGTTTTAATCTAGTACCAATTAGGTCTTTATTCAAATTGGTCGTGCATAATAACTGAATTTAATCCGATGAAGCAATCAAAAAATTGACAAAAAAGTATCCTGAAGATAGAATTTGTAGTCTTTAGAGACAAGGACAAATCGTCAACATGAATTCATTTAAAGTGGCAATAAACTTATGCTTCGCCTTATTATGTAGTGTCATTGTGCAATCAAAATCCTTTGCCGAACCACAAAATATAGGCGAACTCAAAAAAATCCTTAAAGTTTATCACGATTCAGGTGCTTACGATAAAGAAATACAACAAGTGATAGCATCAGCCAAGCACGATATCATCAAACAAGTCCGAATGAATCAACTGCAAAAAAATCCAAAAAAACTGGCTATTGTGCTTGATATCGATGAAACCAGTATATCCAATTATGAACATATATTGACACTTGACTTTGGTTTTAACAAACAAAAATGGGAAGACAATATGACGTTAGCCAATGCGCCTGCAATCAAGCCCATGTTATCACTATACAAAACCGCACTGAATAATCATATTGCGGTTTTTTTCGTGACAGGACGCTCGGTACATTTAAAAGATGCAACGATTAAAAATCTAAAAACATCGGGTTACACTACTTGGGACGGTATTTATTTCCGCCCCAATGATTATAAACAAAAATCAATTTCTTTGTTTAAAACGCAGTCAAGAGCAGACATCACCAAAAAAGGCTATACGATTATTGCATCAATTGGCGATCAAGCTAGCGATTTTGAAGGGGGGTATTCCGAACACAATTACAAATTACCGAATCCCTTTTATCAAATTCATTAAATCTGTTCAAGATTATTTTGGCGTATTTTGATTTTCAGAAACTGCTTTCTCAACATTTTGTTTTAAGGCATTAATCGCATCACGAGCTCTAGTCGTTGCATTTTTCGACCAGCGTTTTTCAGAGAAGAATATAAATCGATGTTCGTCTATAATTGTTGCATTTGTTTTACGGGATTCCCCGGGAATAGGCTCACGTTCCCACTGATTAATTATCTCTTTTATTTTTACCGACAAGTCTGTTTCCTTGACACCTTGTAATGCACTTATCGACTGCTTTAACTGTTGTAGTGCAGCTACTTTTCCGACGTTGATTTTATCCTTCCTCAGATACCATTGAGGGGTTTCCAGTCTAGCAATTTCGGCATCGAGACGCTCATGTAATGATCTTATTAATTTTGACGATTAAGACGCTTAACTGCGCTTCTGAGACTTCTTGCAATAGAATTACATCAACAAGGTTATCTGTTTTATCTGAGAACGCTTTTAGTCCATTGGCTATTCTTGAACATCTATCATTTTCTTTCTCAACTTGAAAGTCATAAACAGTATCATATCCACTCGGCTCTCCTGCGCAGACATTGTAAGTAATCGCTTTTATTTTAATCTCATCACTAACAGGGATTTCAAATAATAGGGGAAGGTGATCGGAATATAACAGAGAAGAATTTGATTTCACTTCATCAGGAGTGGGTAAACAAGGATGCACTCTACGAGAGATTTCAAGTGTTTCTTGCATTTTATCTACCCCCGACGATTTAATTATTAATTATTTCAAGATTAGAAAATACTCATCTTTATCCTTCAATAGGATTATAGACCACGGTTAGATTAATGATAATCAACCGCCATAATTTCATACTCAACGTCTCCACCCGGTGTTTTAACCACTACGGTGTCATCAACGTGTTTTCCAATCAATGCCT
This sequence comes from Pseudomonadota bacterium, assembly GCA_021849905.1. Lineage (GTDB taxonomy): Bacteria > Pseudomonadota > Gammaproteobacteria > Legionellales > Legionellaceae > DDPF01. The sequence continues at coordinate 6,163 of JAJZSG010000004.1, read as the reverse complement.
TGCCTATCGGTGAGCTATAAGAAATCTTATTCAATTTAATATTGGCTTCGTCTTCACCCACAATTTGATAGGTGATTTCTGCATCCGTTTCTACATGAAATAAATGCACTTTAACACCAAAAACGACCTTTCCCTGGTTAGGTATTTTACTAATATCAACCACTTGTGCCATGGATAATTTTGCTTCCAAGTCTTGAATTCGACCTTCTGTAAAACTTTGCTCTTCCCGCGCGGCATGATACTCAGCATTTTCTTTGAGATCACCATGTGCGCGAGCCACTGCAATGGCATCAATAATTCGAGGACGTTCAATCGTTTTTAAACGGTGTAACTCCTGTTGCAGTGCGGCTGCACCCTCAACAGTCATGGGATGTTTTTGCATCGTGTAAATCCTGTAGTCGTGTTACGGTTTGTCTATCTTCATATTTCATCGCCAAACAAGCAGCCTGCGCACCGGATAAGGTTGTTGTATAACTCACCTTATGCTGTAGTGCATTGCGCCTGATAGCAAATGAATCGGCTATAGCCTGTTTTCCCTCAGTCGTATTAATAATAAAATCAATTTCATGATTTTTGATGTGGTCAACCACATGTGGACGCCCTTCTGCGACTTTAAATACGCGTTTACATGAAATGCCCGCAGCTTGCAAAACAGCAACCGTACCGCGTGTTGCAATGATTTCAAAGCCTAAATCAATAAGACGCTTGGCAATATCGCCAATTCGCGCTTTATCCGCATCTCGAACGGAAACAAACGCACGCTTGTGTTTAATAATATTGCAACCAGCCCCTAATTGGGCTTTTGAGTAAGCTTGACCAAATCGTTTGGCAATGCCCATCACCTCACCCGTTGATTTCATTTCTGGCCCAAGAATCGAATCAACCCCTGCAAATTTAACAAAGGGAAACACGGGTAATTTAATCGAGTAAAATGCAGGTTGAGATGAATAATTTAATAACCCCTGCGCAGATAAACTTTGACCAACTTTACAACGTGCTGCAATTTTTGCCAGTGGCAATCCCGTTGCTTTAGAAACAAAGGGCACTGTTCGTGAAGCACGTGGGTTTACCTCAAGAACATATATATCATCCGCCTGAATAGCAAACTGTGCGTTAATCAAACCAACAACACCTAATTCTAACGCCATTAAACGCATTTGTTCAATCAAATCTTGCTGCACCACGACACTTAAACTAAAAGGCGGCAACGTACACGCTGAATCACCAGAATGCACACCAGCTTGCTCAATATGTTCCATAATGCCACCAATGAGCACATCTCGCCCATCGCATACCGCATCCACATCCACTTCAATGGCATCATCTAAAAATTTATCTAATAAAACGGGTGAATCATTAGAAACAACCACCGCACTTCGTAAGTAATGACGCAAATCATCTTCTTGATAAACGACCTCCATAGCACGCCCCCCCAAAACATAAGAGGGTCTTACCACTAACGGGTATCCAATTCGTGCCGCTAAAGAAATCGCCTCCGTTTCGCTACGAACAGTACCGTTGGCCGGTTGATGCAATCCTAATTTCATCACCATCTGCTGAAATCGCTCTCGATCTTCGGCTTTATCAATAGCATCTGGGGATGTACCGATAATGGGAACGCCGCTTGCTTCAAGTTTACGTGCTAATTTTAAAGGCGTCTGCCCCCCGTAGTGCACAATCACACCGGCCGGTTGCTCAACGTCAACAATCGCTAACACATCTTCTAACGTTACAGGCTCAAAATATAACCGGTCTGATGTGTCAAAATCAGTTGATACCGTTTCAGGATTGCAATTAACCATGATGGTTTGATAACCGGCCTCCCTCAATGCAATGGCCGCATGCACACAACAGTAATCAAACTCGATGCCCTGACCAATTCGATTCGGTCCACCACCCAAAATCATAATTTTTTTAGTACTTGCATCTGGACGCGCTTCACTGGTGGATTGATAGCATGAATATAAATAAGCCGTATCACTTGAAAACTCCGCTGCACACGAATCAATTCGTTTATAAACAGGAAAAATACCCAACTGTTTTCGATGCTGTCTTACGGCATCTTCCGTGCACGATAAAAGACTCGCCAAATAGCCATCAGCAAAACCTCGACGCTTCAGGTCAAACATAATTCGACGATCAATTTCTTGAAGTGTTTTGCCTAATACTTGGGATTCTGAAACAATCAGCCCTTGAATTTGTCCCAGAAACCACGGGTCCACTTTGCATTCTTGATAAATCTCATCAATCGTCAGATGATGCCGAAACGCATCAGCAATGTACCATAATCTATCCGGTGTGGGTTCGCGCAAGTGACCACGCAAACTCGCTATATCGTCGCCTTTAAACAAAGGATGCAAACCACAACGATCAATTTCCAGACTACGAATGGCTTTTTGCAATGATTCCTGAAAGGTGGCACCAATAGCCATCACTTCCCCAACCGATTTCATTTGTGTAGACAGTGTCGTTGATGTTTGAGGAAATTTATCAAAGTTAAACCGAGGAATTTTCGTGACCACATAATCAATAGTCGGCTCAAACGATGCGGGTGTTTTACCCCCAGTGATTTCATTCGCAAGCTCATCCAGCGTATAGCCTACCGCCAGTAAAGCGGCTATTTTTGCAATTGGGAACCCTGTAGCTTTAGACGCAAGTGCTGAACTTCGTGAAACACGTGGATTCATTTCCACAATGAGCATTCGTCCATCAGCAGGATTAACGGCAAATTGCACGTTAGACCCACCGGTCTCAACACCCACGGCTCGCAGCACACGAATCGCGGTATCGCGCATCCGTTGGTACTCTTTGTCTGTTAGGGTTTGTGCAGGTGCCACCGTAATCGAATCACCCGTATGCACACCCATTGGGTCAAGGTTTTCAATGGAGCAAACGATAATGCAATTATCGTGTTTATCTCGCACCACTTCCATTTCATATTCTTTCCAACCCAAGACTGATTCATCGATCAGCAATTCATGGGTAGGCGACAACTCCAAACCCCGCACACAAATCTCTTCGAATTCTTCGCGATTATAGGCTATCCCCCCCCCACTTCCACCCATCGTAAACGACGGCCTAATAATTGCTGGAAAACCAAGTCGAGCTTGTACAGACACCGCTTCCTCGAGACTGTGAGCAATGGCCGAGCGGGGCATCTCCAAACCAATTTTTTTCATCAAAAGACGAAATTTCTCACGATCTTCTGCTTTATCAATTGCTTCTCGACTTGCACCTATCATCTCAACGTTAAAACGTTCTAAAATGCCTTCGCGAACTAAATCCAATGCACAATTTAGCGCCGTTTGTCCGCCCATTGTAGGCAATAATGCATCCGGTTTTTCTTGCTCGATGATGCGCGCGACTTCTTGCCATAAAACAGGCTCGATATACGTCGCATCAGCTAATTGCGCATCCGTCATAATAGTCGCCGGATTGGAATTAACCAAAATCACGCGATAGCCTTCTTTTTTAAGTGCCGTGACCGCTTGTGTACCTGAATAATCAAACTCACAGGCCTGACCGATAACAATAGGTCCTGCACCAAGAATAAGGATGGATTTAAGATCCGTTCGTTTAGGCATAGTCGCTTTTAAAAAATCTAAAGTGGCTTATTTTATCGGGTTTTTATAGAAGTTTATAGACATATAAAAAAGTGATCTCTCGTCCTCTGCGTCAACTCGGGTTTATATGGTGCCTAGTCTTGCCGACGTGCCTTTCTATGGTTCGTTAAAAGCCGTTATAAATTTAGCTATAATTGATCCCTACATTGTTAAAATAGTATCGATTCCGTTTAAATTGTATTGAGCATGCTTAATTAATTCAGAGCATGTTTTTCACACAAGATTGTCTTGATGATTAACTAATTTCCTTCATGCTCTTAAAATTCACAGGTTCTGCAGAATCAGCAGCAGCATCAGACGGCGCTTTGTTTGAGCTGGATTTAAGTTTAGCTAAACTAGCTTTATAAGACTGCATTTTTCCAGCTAAACGACCACTTGATGGACCTTTAGAATAACGCCAAGATAGCATTTCATTTTTATTTTCATATTTTGTAATTATATCCCCTAGCTGCTTAATCTTAGCATCACGATTTTTAGGAGCTCCATCATGCAGGAGACTTGTTTTAAAATTTTCTATTTCATTTTCAAAATTAGAAGCAATTTCTAGTCGCTTTTTTGTTAACTTTGATCTAATTAAAGCATCCTTAACTTTGTATAGTAAACTCCCCCGGTTCCCGTAAGATGTCACATCTTGTTGAATAGATTTAACATTTTCTTTAAGTACATTATAGATTCCTGAATAAATATGAGTTGCAGGTGTTTCATACATAAAATCTTTATAGGCATAATAATAAACTCCTGTAGATAATACTCCCTTAATTTTATGAGTTGGATTATCAAATGTGACAACCTTGGCTTGCTCGATACTAATGCCGTGAGAATAAAAATGCTCCAGAGCTCTGTAAACATTGAACAAAGATGGTTGGTAATGCCCACTATGTGTTGAAAGAGCTTTAAGAACACCATCTTCAATAACCAACTCACCAGCTGCTACAACAGGAGCGCCAGCGTTCATAGATGAATGTGCAATCCCATCTCGCATTCTGTTATGAACAAAGACAGAAAGCTCTCCATTTGCGTTCAACGTGTATGCAGCAAAACCTTTTTTGTCATGTGAATGCATATTCCTAGTATCAAATTTTTCACCATCTTTATAGAATAATCCATTAGAAATATGTACTCTGTGTTCAGCGCGTTGCTCACGGCTTAAAAAAGTTGTTTTCTTTCGAAGATCTAGCTTTTTCGATTCTGTATTTACATCTAATAATTCCTTGTCTCTAAGCGCATTACTTAACTCACGACGCTTAAAAAAGTGATTAATAAATATTCGCTCTGGTATCACGGTTCTAATATCAAAAGGTAATTGATATGGGGATTTACCCGGAATATATTCTGGATTTGTAGCCTTATGTTGCTCCCTATCCGCCATCAATTGAATTAATTGTCCGTTAATATCATCCGTGTCATAAATATCGAAAGCATAAATTAAAAAATCTAAGGCTTTTTGATTTTGTTTATCTTTATAAGTCGACCAAGCAAAATCTATTTTTTCACCAAGAGTTGCTATATTTTCTAAATAAATTATATCAGAATCAATCGTAGCAACCGTTAATTTTCCCATGCCACATCTCCGCAATACATCTGTAATTACATTATAGACGGACATTTGGATAAAAAATTGGCTTTTAGATTAATAACATTTTAATAATTATACCAGTTTATGACGTACCAAATTAAAAAGCCCGTATCAAAACGGGCTTGAAGCGACTAATTCGACGATGCGCGGCAAGTTATTAACAAAACGTATACGTTCAATACCGATAATGATCCGGCTTATAAGGACCATTAACAGGAACACCAATGTAATCAGCTTGTTCGGTCGTTAATGTTGTCAACTTTGCACCAATACGCTCCAAGTGTAATCGGGCGACTTTTTCATCCAGATGCTTTGGTAAAACATACACTTGATTGGCGTAATGGTCTGCACGTTGAAACAATTCAATTTGCGCTAAAACCTGATTGGTAAAGGATGCTGACATCACAAAACTGGGGTGCCCCGTGGCACAACCTAAATTCGCCAGACGACCTTCAGCCAAAACAATAATGCGTTTTCCATCAGGAAAAATCACATGATCAACCTGAGGCTTAATATTTTCCCACTTGTATTGACGCAAGCCTTCGATATCAATTTCAGAATCAAAATGGCCAATATTACACAAAATAGCCTGATTTCTCATCCGTTTGACATGCTCGCAAGTTACAACGTGTGCATTACCGGTTGCGGTTACCACAATATCAACCTGTTCGGCGACATCATCAAGAGTCACCACACGATAGCCTTCCATAGCGGCTTGTAAAGCACAAATCGGATCAATTTCAGCAATATAAACTGTTGCACCTTGACCACGCAAGGCTTGTGCACTGCCTTTACCCACATCGCCATAACCCAAAATTAAAGCCACTTTTCCCGCAATCATGACATCTGTTGCGCGCTTTAAACCGTCTAACAAGGACTCACGACAACCATAAAGATTATCAAACTTTGATTTGGTTACGGCGTCATTGACATTGATTGCTGGCATTTTGAGTTCATTGAGATC
>JAJZSG010000095.1 GCA_021849905.1 Pseudomonadota bacterium | reverse complement strand
GATCTATGTGTTAACAAAAACCAGTTTGATGCTTGGCTTAGGTGAAACAATCGACGAAGTCATCATAACCATGGATGACTTACGCAGTCAGAACGTTGATATTTTAACATTAGGACAATATTTGCAGCCTACAAAAAATCATTTGCCTGTTGAGGCTTACATTACACCGGAAACATTTGCTGAGTTACGTGAAATTGGCTTGCAGAAAGGTTTTTTTGAGGTGGCTTCAGGACCGCTTGTGCGTTCCAGTTATCGTGCTGATCGGATATTTAAACGAGATAATCTAGGTTTGTAAGTAAGGTGCAGCAAAAAAAAACTAATTTCGTCGCTAAGCTATTCACAGCGACGATTTTAATATTTATGCTCTTCGGCATTATTTTTTTGCTAATACAACATCAATCACGTGTGTATCGTGATATGGGAATGTAAAAATCTTACTAAATAGACGTTTCATTCGTTGTATCAAGAAGCTTTTGGGGAACATGCGTATAGATAAACTGTTTAAAAACCAGGTTCCCTCAATTCCAAATTGAGCTAATTCATCAATGTCGTGGAGTGTGATCGGAATACGAATTCGATGGTGCTCTACCACGTCAAATTGATGTCTGGCAAATGCATTAAGCAAGTCTTCTTCACTCGCAGCAACTGTAGTATTTTTAACGATCGCTTTGTAATAATGACCGACAACACAGCTTAATAGTGACTCTTGTGTAATAAAATCAGCTAAATGTTGTTGAGCAATAGGAAATGAGTCATAGGTTGTTGTAATCAATGAAAAATAACCGTTTGAACGAGTGAGTAGCTTTGCCTGGTTAAATAAAGCATTAATCGGAATATAGGCATTTATAAAATGTGCTAAAACTAAATCTTGACTATGGTGGGGGAGGTAGTTACTGGCTTCAGTAGCACTGGCTTCTATCGTTGTTAATGACAGAGCTTCTCGCGCACGTTTTAGCATTTCTCCTGATACATCAATGCCGGTAAATTCAGCGCCAGGCATTTGTCTTTCCAGTTTTTTTAGAAAAGCACCATCACCTACACCAAAGTCTAATACCTTGTAATGAGGACGTAAACCTAGGTTTGCACGTGTAATTTGCCCAATGGCGCTTTGATGACTATCACTTATTGAGCCGAAACAATCCGCCGTTGCGTATTGGCTAGCAAGATTGTTATACATGGCCTTTAATGTCATGCCACGTTCCTGTTATTAAGCATTCGCAGAGTATATCGCCAATTTAATCTTTTTTGCGAATTTTATTTTTTTTAAATGCATGATATGACAATATTAAATCCAAGCCATCATGATGTTGATCATAATAGCTTGTGGTTATTCATGTGTTGATGGGGTTGATTAGACGGCATCTATCTCTAAATGCTTGTTTGACTAATGAAATCAAGATTGTTAATATCATTTTTGATTTTTTATTGTCTCTTCTTTATGTCAAAGGACATCCCTATGGCCATGCAATTTATCGATTTAAAAACGCAATCCAAGCGCATAGAAGAGCGTCTGTTTGCTCGATTTAAGGCCGTATTGGATCATGGTGCTTATATCATGGGTCCTGAAGTTGCGGAACTTGAAAACGCTTTAGCAAAATTTGTTGGTGTTAAGCATGCCTTAGCTGTTGCCAGCGGTACGGATGCGTTGTTGATTGCTTTGATGGCTTTGGATATTGGTGCTGGTGATGAAGTCATAACCACGCCATTTAGTTTTTTTGCAACGGCTGAAGTGATTGCATTATTAGGTGCGGTGCCTGTATTTGTAGATATTGACCCCGAAACATATAACATCGACGCAGCGTCAATTGAGGCCGTCATTACCGAAAAAACCAAAGCCATTATGCCGGTTAGTTTATACGGTCAATGTGCTGATTACGATGAAATCAATGCCTTAGCTAAACGATATCATTTACCAGTTATCGAAGATGCAGCACAAAGCTTTGGTGCAACGTATAAAGGTCGGAAGTCATGTGGGTTGACTACCATCGCATGCACCAGCTTTTTTCCCTCTAAACCGTTGGGTTGCTACGGTGACGGTGGTGCCTGTTTTACCAACGATCCTGTATTAGCACAGCGTATGGATGAAATCAGGTTGCATGGTCAATCCAAGCGTTACTACCATACGCGTTTAGGAATAAATGGACGTTTTGATACGATTCAAGCCGCGTTTCTTTTAGAGAAGCTAGCTATTTTTCCAGAAGAAATTCAATTAAGACATGAGGTCGCTGCTCGTTATCAAAATCTGTTACCAGCGAGTATTAAAAAACCTAAAATTAAACCTCATAATACCAGTGTTTTCGCACAGTATACACTTGAAGTCAATGACCGTGAACACGTTCAGAGCGCTTTACAAGAGCAAGGCATTCCTACAGCTGTACATTATCCATTAGGCCTTCATGAGCAGCCGATTTTCAAAACGCTTTATCCTGGAATGCAGCGTTTTCCTCATGCTGAATTTGCTGCTCGTCATGTTGTTAGTATACCCATTCACCCATATTTGACACTTGATGATCAACAGAAAATTGTGGATGCATTAAGTGAGGTTATGAGCTGTGAAGAGACCGTGAGTTAGGTATAAACAATGTCTGATTTTTTCCAAGATTTTTCTAAACGACGAACTTTCGCCATTATTTCACATCCTGATGCCGGAAAAACAACCGTTACAGAAAAGCTTCTTCTATTCGGAGGAGCTATTCAGTTGGCCGGAACGGTCAAAGGGCGCAAAGCCACACGTCATGCGACGTCTGATTGGATGGAAATGGAAAAAGAACGAGGAATTTCGATAACCACCTCTGTTATGCAGTTTGTGCACAACGAGCATGTTATGAATTTACTTGATACTCCAGGTCACGAAGATTTCTCAGAAGACACCTACAGAACACTCACGGCTGTTGACTCAGCCTTGATGGTGATTGACGTTGCGAAAGGCGTAGAAGACAGAACCGTTAAATTAATGGACGTTTGCCGTCTGCGTGATACACCCATCATGACATTTATCAACAAGCTCGATAGGGAAGGGCGAGAAGCAATCGATTTGCTTGATGAAGTTGAAACCGTTTTGGGTATTCAATGTGCTCCTGTGACTTGGCCGGTTGGAATGGGAAAACGGTTTAAAGGTATTTACCATCTTCATCAAGATGTTGTTTATCTCTACCAGTCTGGAAAAAATGCTCAAAAACAAGATGCATTAAAAATAAAGGGGTTAGATAATCCTGGATTAGATGAATTATTGGGCGATGCAGCGCGCGAATTACGAGATGAAATTATCTTGGTAAAAGGTGCTTCAAATGACTTTAATCTTGATGACTATTTATCAGGTAAATTAACGCCTGTGTATTTTGGTTCAGCGATTAATAACTTCGGTATTAAAGAGTTGTTAGATGATTTCGCACATTTTGCTCCGTCTCCATTGCCAAGAAAAACACAAACACGCATTGTTGCTCCGGAAGAAGACGCTTTCACAGGTTTTGTTTTCAAAATTCAAGCCAATATGGATCCTAAGCATCGAGACCGAATTGCTTTCATGCGAATTTGTTCAGGGACGTATAAAAAAGGCATGAAATTAAGTCATTTGCGTTTAGGAAAAGATGTGCAAATTGCCAATGCATTGACGTTTATGGCGGGCGATAGAACGCAAACAGAGATTGCCCTTGCTGGAGATATTATCGGATTGCACAATCATGGCACTATTCGGATTGGAGATACATTCACGCAGGGTGAAAATCTAAAGTTTACTGGTATTCCTAACTTTGCGCCTGAATTATTTCGTTTGGTTCGTATTAAAGACCCGTTAAAAAGTAAAGCATTGATTAAAGGCTTGATTGAATTATCTGAAGAAGGTGCGACGCAAGTATTCAGACCGTTGAACAGTAATCAACTCATCTTAGGTGCAGTTGGTGTATTACAATTTGATGTTGTTGCACATCGTTTGCGACATGAATACAAAGTGGATTGTGTTTATGAAACCGTGAACGTGTCGTGCGCACGTTGGGTTTATGCTGACGATGATAAAACATTAGCTGAGTTTCAAAACAAGGCATTTGATTATTTGGCACTAGATGGAAGTGATACGCTGATGTACATGGCGCCCACGAGGGTTAATTTATCTATGGCAGAGGAGCGCTACCCTAAAATACAATTTTCTGCTACACGTGAGCATTAACAGACTAACGCTGTCTTATTGTTGATGTAAAAAACAAGTCGGTTTGAAATTTTTAGTACCCTGCCTTAAGAGCACACTTACCATCCCACAATTCATCGTATTATAAACCGGAATATGATGACGTTGATACGTTGCCATGGCCTGCTGATGAGGAAAATGATACCGGTTATCAAAACCGTAGGAAACAATTGCATATTCCGGCGCCACATGCTCAATAAAAGATTCTGTGGATGAGGTTTTGCTGCCATGATGAGGCACAACAATAATAGATGAAGCCAATTTATAAGCATATTTTTGGTTTAAATAGGCTTCTGCTTGTTTTTCTATATCACCCGTTAATAAAATACGCCCTGTATCGTTTGATATCTGTAAAACGCAGGATGAATTATTTTTACTGTTCATCGCACTTGGATTTGAGAAAAAATGAAAAGATATACCATCCCACGACCAATCAGGATACCGATGACATGAGAAACCACGTCTATAAAAAGATGGATTATCAACAATCAACGACTTCACTTTAATTTGTTTCTCCAAAGAATCCAAACCACCTCGATGATCAAGATCAGGGTGGCTAATAATCACTTTATCTAACGCTGTTACGCCTAATGTTTTTAGATAAGGGATAACAGCTAACTGCCCCATATCGCCCCCTTTATAAAATTTAAGACCAGTATCGTAAACTAAGGCGTGTTGATGTGTACGAATAACAATAGATAACCCTTGCCCAACATCCAACACATCAATACGCACATCACCCTGATTAATTTTTTCCTGGACAGGAAAAAAAGAGGCAAGACCTGCCATGAGTAGCGCAGGTAAAAATCGAGGCACCGGTAAAAAAATCAATATTATTAAAATGACCATCCAGGATAAGGGCGTTAAAAAGTCTTTTAATGTAAGTGTCAAATTTAAAAAATCAAACGAATTGATCCAATCAAGATAACCTAATAAATAATGAGTAGAATATGTTAAAACAACTCCACTTAAAGGTAAAACAAACCAATACCCCAATAAAGTTGTCAATAAACCCAAAGGCACAATAACAAAACTAACCCAAGGAATGGCTAGAATATTCGCAAAAAATCCATTAACGGCGCCATAGGAAAACCAAAATAACGTCAGAGGCATTAAACCAATCAGGCAAGACAGTTGCATGAGCATCGCTTTACCCAATCCACTTATCGTCACGCGCTGATTAACCAATATAAGTATTGCAACAGCGATAAAGGATAAATAAAAACCAGGCATCATCACTGAATGGGGTTCCAAAACCAGCACTATCAATAAAGCATAACGCCATGCCTGCCATACACCAACACGATGGCTGCAAAAATGATGCAGTAGCATTAAGAAGCAGACAATCAAGGCACGTTGTGCGGGTATGCCTAAACCTGCAAATAACGCATAAATACCTGCCATTAAAAAGCTCGCTACACTTGCAACTTTTTGTGCAGGAATTCGTAAACTAAACCCACTTAAACGACACCAGAACCACTTAAAAAAACCATAAGTAAGGCCGGCTACCAATCCTATGTGCGCACCAGAAATAACCATGAGATGCGTTGTACCGGTTCGTCGAAATAAATCCCATGTATCTTTTTCAATATGCGTTGTAATTCCTAACGTTAAGGCTTCCAGAATACCTAAAATACGCTGATCACGGTTTGATTTTTTATCATCACCCATATTTTTTGACAAAATATCAGCCATGGTTTGACGCAATACAAGTAAAGGGTAACGGGCTTTATCCATCGAAATCAATTGTGACTGTCCGCGTTGAATATAACCTGTCCAATTAATGTGACGTGCCCGAAGCCAGCTAACATAATCAAAACCTCCAGGATTGTTCAAGTTTTTAGGTCGTTGCAACTTCACTCCTAAACGCCAATAGCCTCCTGCACGAAAATCGGGGCAATCCTTGTAACATGATAAGAGCAAAAGCGTATTAATCTTTTGCGTGTCCAAATGTACCGTGTGAAATTGAAATTGCGTTTTAATGCTCGTTTTTATCGGCACAGATGCAACATAACCCTCGACAAAAGTATGTTGAATAACCTCAATATCAGGCATTAGTTGATAATCGACGATATAATCGTGCATCGCACTCCAGGCAATCGCGATCAAAAAACAGGCGACAAAAATTAAACGGGGTCTAAAAAGTAGAACAATCGCTAAAAAATAGAATAAATAAACATTTTTGACATAAAAAAATGCCATGCCTGCAAAAAAGCAAATAATTTCCATAAATCTCGGTTGGACCGATGACGAATATGGACTTTATAATAAATTAAGACGCGACTCAACCGATATAAGACAGGTAAATAAAGAATATAATTGGACAAATGGATAATTTTTTGTAACCATACCTCTTAAAGATGACACAAAAACAGTTAATCATAGTTAATCATAATCAATTAATAAACGTTTAATCATTGTAATGATATTGAAGGAGAGTTAAATGATTCGAAAAATAGGCTTGGCCCTCTTGTATACGTCTAGCTTCTTAAGTACTAATTTATTCGCTGCAACAGAGCATTTGTTTACTCAAGCGCCGTCATATGAATTCATTTTGCCAACCAATGAGCCTCAAATTTTCACCAATAGTTTTTTTTGGTCAATCCAAGCACGATGTACCATCGTCAGTGAAATCGAAAGTACGCCCTTAACGTTTACGGTCATTCGTAAAACCGGTTCCTTGAATGGTATCCCACTGACAAAAGGCGATACGGTTGAGCTGATAGTTCATCCTGGGGATGATATTTTTATTACTGCAGCATCGGGCGGTCGTGTGGAATTGACAAATCATGGGGAAACGACGATTACAGCGACTTGTAGCAATAACTAGGCAACGTCGCTAAAGTTTTCCCAACCTCCATCTGAGCTCAGATTTTTGGCTCTACCCCAAATAAGGGGGCACTTTAATCAAGTTAGTCTACACTAACACCTTGATTTGACGATAGAAAAGAGATTAAAGTGCCTAAATGTTATCCTAAATTTACCCTTCATAGAAAGATGAAGTTGATTCAAAGAAGAGCGTATGGGTTTAG
>JAJZSG010000094.1 GCA_021849905.1 Pseudomonadota bacterium | reverse complement strand
TTAGGTGGCATAATCACTTTTTCGATACGTGCCATATCCATCATTGAATCGCTGACCGAATTCGCAGCTTCGGCTAGTTTGATGCTTGCGTCATCACTGGGCGGATTGATGGGCGGTTTTTTATAGGTAATATGAGCAGTGCATCCTGTTATCAAAGCAGATGTCAAGAAAAACACAGCAAGTTTATTGTTCATCAAGGATGCTTAGACGTCATGAGTATTTCTTTGATTGAAACAGGAGCCAACGAGCTTGTCAAGGGTGTTTAACTGACAGGGTGCAATTTAAAGTGCAACCTAAATGCCGCTTTTATGTCATTCAACGCGTAGATGTGTAGTTAAATCTGCTTCTGATAAAGACCATAAACCACTTGACCACTTTTTTTAAGCTTGAGTTGTTGCCATTTTGCAGGATTCAAGATTATTTCTTCCGGTGTTTCCAGATAAAGTAATCCGTTTTTCACTAACAAGGATGAATCTTCTAGTGTTTTGATGCAGTCAAGTAAATAAAGCTGACTAAAGGGTGGATCTAGAAAAACAATATCAAACTGGGCATGGGTCTGCTGCATGTAAAGACAAGCATCTTGATGAACAATGTTTAATTTTGAAGAATTAAATGCGGTCGCTATTTTTTGTAAATTACGAAAAGCAGAATTATTTAGTTCAACCAATGTAATTTGACTTGCTCCGCGTGAAAAGGCTTCAAATCCCAGTGCACCGCTGCCTGAAAATGCATCTAGGCAGCGAGCATCCCTTATGTAATGCATTAACCAGTTAAAAAGTGTTTCACGAACTCTATCAGGCGTAGGGCGAAGGCCTTCTATATCTGGGAAGTTTAATTTTTTACCTCGGTACTGCCCGCCGATAATGCGAATAGTTTGATTCATGAATTACCTACTGTGATGTTGATAAAATTTGCGAGTTTGAGGTGACGTTGAAACGCATTTTGTATATCGATTATGCTCACAGCATTAACATGGCTGACATAGTCGTTAAGAAAGTTTTCTGGCAAATGGTAAAAAGCAATTCTAAGCAACATGTTAGTAATGTTCTTATTCCCAGCTAAAGCTTGTGGAAAGCTACCGGTTAAGTTGTGCTTTGCTGCAGTTAATACCGATTCCGATGGTCCATTTTTGATAAACCTATCAACGGTGTCATGTGTGATTTGTCGTGCTGCTTGGGTTTGGCTATTTTTAGTTGACAATAGAATGATGAAAGGGCCAACACCTGGCATAGCAGAAAATTTACTTGTGACGCTATAGGTTAATCCTCGCTTTTCACGAAGTTCATGAGCTAGTTCGGTAACAAGTGAGCCTCCACCCAAGATATGATTGCCGACCATCAGAGGGAAGTAGTCTTTATCCTGATGTGTAATACCGAGTTGACCTGAACACAGTATGGTTTGGGAGCCAGGATGAGGAATATCAATGTTTATCGCTTGTTTAAGCATGGTTGCGTGGGGAATGGCGGGAGCCTTTGTGCCTTTTGATATGCCTTTAGTAATTTGTTCAGTAATTTGGTGTGCTCGGGTTTCATCGATAGCGCCGACAAGTACCATGACTGCATTATTGCCGACGATAAAGCGCTGATAAAATTGTTGAATATCTTTCAAGGTGATGGCGTTCACTGTTTTACTGTCGCCATGGATTGGATGGCCGTAAGGATGTGCTCCGTACAG
The DNA here is from genome assembly GCA_021849905.1 of Pseudomonadota bacterium. Lineage (GTDB taxonomy): Bacteria > Pseudomonadota > Gammaproteobacteria > Legionellales > Legionellaceae > DDPF01. Next base: position 5,698 of record JAJZSG010000094.1, on the reverse strand, counting down.
TGCGTTGTAAAATGCGTTTTCGGCAATGATTGCCGGTGATTCTTGGTTTTGCTTAATGGCCATTAACTGTTGGTTTTTTGCATGCGAAAGACTATCGGTTGAGAAAGTGGGGTTGTTAATGAGCGACGCAAAGAGTTCTGTTGCCTTGCTGAGTGCTGGAGGCTCCACCAACGTTCGAAGACTTAACGTGAGCATGTCTTGTGAACTACCTGTGGTATGCGTGGCGCCTGTGGCTGCAAATTGGTCGGCTAATATGCCAGGTTTGAGTCCGCCATATCCTTTGTCAAGAATACGTGCGGTTAATTCGCTTAAGCCAAAGTGCTTTTCATCTCGTGCTGAGCCTGCATCAAATGCGATACTGATATCCAACAATGGAACTTCATTCGCTTGATGAAACACCACTTGAACACCAGATGAAGTTGCCCACGTTTTTGTGTTTAATGCGGTTTTTGCTAATGCCGGATTGAAAATAAAAAACAGGACGATCAGGCTGGATAAATGCAGATATTGAAAATTATTTTTCATGCGTTTTGCCTTGATGGTTTATTTTGGATTAATTGAGCTTCGGTTATGTTGTTTTCTGTAAAGTATGTTTGTGCCGTTTTCTGAATGTCTTCAGGGGTAATACGGTCAATATGCTTGATGTATTCATCGGCTGTTTGCCAACCTAATCCCAGTGTTTCAAGTAAGCCCAATTCTAAAGCTTGGTCAAAAATTGAATCATTTTGAAATGTTTTTTGCGCTTTTAATCGTGTTTTAATCGTTTGTAATTCAGTATTGCTAATACGTTGTGTCTTTAGTCGATTAATCTCAGACAGCACACCAGACTCCAAGTCTGCCATTGTGTGATGTTTACTCGGTGCGCCTAACACAATGAATTGAGTTTGAAAACGTGCATATGGGTTATAGTAAACCCCGATGCTGCTAGCGATTTGGGCGCCATCAACAAGGTTTTTTTCAAAACGCCCAGTATCGCCTGAATCCAGAATGTTTCCGATGATGTCTAGTGCAAAAGGAATGTTTTTTTGATCGCTAGATGCCGTTTTCATACTCGGCACGGTATATCCCATGATGAGCATCGGAACCTGTGTTGGTGTATTGATAACAACTGTTTTTTTACCTAATACAGGAGGTTCTTTTTGTGGTTTCCGTGTCGTTAAAGGACGTTTTTTGATATCACCAAAATAGTGTTTAGCTAAAGCATGTACATTCGATGCGTTAACATCGCCGACAACAATTAAGGTCGCATTATTGGGTGCGTAAAAGCGTTGATACCAGCGTCTTGCATCGCTTACTGTCATGTGTTTCAGGTCGCTCATCCACCCTATTACCGGATGATGATAGGGTGCGCCAAGATGTGCTGCAGCGAGATATCGTTCGAGTGCCAGAGCTTTTGGATTATTGTCAGTTCGCATGCGCCGCTCTTCCTGGATGACTTTCATTTCTTTCGCAAATTCATCGTTGTTCAGTAACAAATGCTCCATTCTATCCGCTTCCAGTTCAAAACTAGTGCTTAAGTGAACTGCTGCGATTTGTTCATAAAATGCGGTATAGTCGTAACTGGTGAGAGCATTTTCTTGACCGCCTAAATTGGCAATGGTTTGTGAAAAAACACCCAGAGGATACTTTGTTGTTCCTTTGAACATCAGGTGTTCTAGAACATGCGAAATACCCGTGATGCCGCTTGCCTCATCAGCTGATCCGACGTTATAAAACATCATTGATACCGCGATGGGTGCTCGATGATCTTCTTTTACCAGTATTTTTAATCCATTATCCAAGGTAAACTGTTGGGTATGGGCTGGTAGCTTTGCAGATAATAGTGCCAGCAGTGCTGTCAACATGATGCGCATGATACGCCCCCTTTGTGAAAAAAGATGATAGAATTCCATATTTAACCCGTTTTGTATACATTAAGACTAAATAGTTATGATTAAATGGCTAAAACGCAATCAGGAAAGTCCTGAACTTCATCTGGATGAGCCCGATGATTCGGCTGGTTTTTTTTCACGCATGCGGCGTGGTTTAAGTAAGACTCGAGCACAGTTAGGCGACGGGATTGGTCGTTTATTATTGGGAAAAAAAGAAATTAACAAGGCCTTGCTTGAAGAGCTTGAGACCGTGTTGGTTTCGTCAGACTTAGGCATGGAGACAACGCAAGAGTTGTTATCGCAACTTCGTGATGGATTGGCAAGGAATCAGCTTGCTGATGGTGATGCGGTGTTTCATGCATTGATGGAGCGTCTTCATGCCATTTTAATGCCTGTTGCGAAACCGCTGGTTCTAACAAAAACGACGGATAATGCGCCGTTTGTTATTTTAATGGTTGGTGTGAATGGCGCAGGAAAAACAACAACGATTGGTAAGTTGGCGAAACACTATCAGCAAGACGGTTTGAACGTCATGCTGGCTGCGGGTGATACGTTTAGAGCAGCGGCTGTTGAGCAACTTAAAGTCTGGGGTGCACGTAATCAAATTCCTGTCATTGCCCAGCATACGGGTGCTGATAGTGCATCAGTTATTTTTGATGCATTACAAGCCGCTAAAGCGCGAGGTATGGATGTTCTGATTGCTGACACAGCAGGGCGGCTTCATACACAACATAACTTGATGGATGAATTGAAAAAAGTTAAACGCGTGTTACAAAAATTGGATGCAAATGCACCTCATGAGGTCATGTTAGTTTTGGATGCCAGTATTGGACAAAATGCGCTTAATCAAGCAAGAACATTCAACCAGGCTGTTGGTTTAACCGGAATTACCATGACAAAGCTCGATGGAACAGCAAAAGGCGGGATATTATTTGCCATTGCTAACGAATTGGGGATACCATTTCGTTATGTTGGGATTGGAGAGGGAATTGATGATTTGCGGTGCTTTGATGCATCACAACTCGTTAATGCAATGTTTGATGATGATCACATTTAATCAAGTTAGCAAACGCTACCCTAGTGGTTTTGAAGCCTTGGCTCAGGTTAATTTCTCGCTTGCAAAGGGTGAGATGGCTTTTCTTACAGGCTCATCGGGTGCGGGTAAAAGTACCTTGTTAAAGCTGATTGCTTTACTGGAGCGTCCCTCCAAGGGTGATATTGTGGTCAATGGACAACGTTTAGGTCAGTTGCACAGACGCGACATACCCGCTTATCGAGCCAGTCTGGGACTCACCTTTCAAAGCCCCCATTTATTAAATGATCGAAGTGTATTTGATAACGTTGCACTTCCTCTTCAGATTCAAGGTATGGCACCTAAAACCATTATAAAGCGCGTGCAAGCTTCTCTAGATAGAGTGGGTCTTCTTGCCAAGGAAAAAATGTTGCCTGGCTGTTTGTCGGGTGGTGAACAACAACGCGTCGGCATTGCTCGAGCCGTTGTTCATAAACCGACCCTGTTACTGGCGGATGAACCAACGGGTAACCTTGATTCTGATTTATCAAGAGATATCATGATGCTTTTTGAGCAACTCAATCAAGTCGGTGTGGGGGTTTTAATTGCTACCCATGATCTGCCGCTCATTGCCAGTATGAAGCACCGTATTATCATGTTGAAAGGGGGGCTCGCATGTTAATTCGATTGCGTGCGCGATATAACGCGCATATTGAGGCTTGGTTACGTGGATTTAATGGTTTTATCAAAAAACCCATAGAGACCTTGATAACGGTTTTAATCATTGCTGTCACCTTGACGTTGCCGGCACTGTTTAGTGTTGTTGGTGATAATTGGAAGACATTGACCGATCACTGGCAACAGGGCGGTCATCTTTCACTATTTCTTAACGTGGGTGTGTCGCCAGCTGATGAAACGGCACTTTTGCAGCAAGTACAAAACACACCCGGCGTGGCCCAAGCGATCCTAAAATCAGCGGCTGAAAGCTTGGCTGATTTGCAACAACAAGAGGGTATGCAGGATGTGATGCAGTATTTGTCTGAAAACCCGCTTCCCGCGACAATTGATGTTATTCCAACCTCTGCAGTCAATACGGCAGAAAAACGATATGCGCTTCACCAACAACTAAAATCTTATCCTCATGTGGAAAAAGCGCCGCTAGATAAGCAATGGATGAAGCGGTTTTATGCTGTATTGGATACTGTTGATTACATTGCAACGGGTTTTATTTTATTTTTAGGTCTCGTGGTTGTGTTTATTATTGTGAATACACTGCGTCTAGCTATACAGAGTCGTCATGAAGAAATTGAGGTGTTAACGTTGATTGGTGCGAGTTATGCTTATATCATTCGACCATTTTTGTACCTAGGTCTACTTTATGGATTTGCTGGTGCGTTTCTTGCCATGGTATTGGTGAAGTTGATAGCCTTTTCTTTAATGCCTTCAGTCAATCAGTTAGCGCAAGATTTTCAGTTAAATGATATCGTGATGGGTTTGTCTTTTGAGCAAGATGTGCTGTTATTATTGTCTGGAAGCCTTTTGGGTTGGTTGGCTGCACGTTATTCAGTCAAATCCTTATCTCGTTTATACCTTAGTCATAGATGATATGGTCTACGCTCCGCGGCTTGTCCGCGGAGTCTAGAATCCACGTTGGAACTGGATCCCGCGAACAAGTCGCGGGAGGTAGTGGTAGGGATAGTAGCTTACGCTTTATAATCAGTTGATCACCGTTTAGAATCTTATTTGTTTGCCATAATGTTTAATGTCCCATCGGGAGAGTCTTTTTGAATAAAAATCGAGTTTATTTTGCTAATCGAGAGAATGTGAGTCGATTGATTAATCGTTGGGACTTGTTGCTACTAATTTTAACATTTTCCGTTATCTTTTTTTTAGGCTGGGCTGGCCAGCAAATGACGGTTTCTTATTCCTTAGGCGACCCACTACCCATTTCCCTTGATGTTGAGAAACTGCCTTTTTATGCTTTACGCACGGTTATGCGTATGTTTATCGCATTGGTTCTATCTATTTTGTTTACCTTTATTGTGGGGGCACTGGCTGCAAAAAATCGCCGAGCTGAGCAGGTTATTATACCCGCAATTGATATTTTGCAATCCGTGCCTGTGTTAAGTTTTTTGGCGATAACCGTGACCGGTTTTATTCATGTCTTTCCGGGGAGTTTATTAGGCCCGGAATGTGCATCTATATTCGTGATTTTTACAGCACAAGTCTGGAATATGACCTTTAGTTTTTACCAGTCGTTGCAATCGGTGCCTCATGACTTGCAAGAGGTTGCAGCCATGTTTCAGTTATCGCCATGGCAGCGCTTTTGGAAAGTTGAAGTGCCCTGTACGCTTTCGGGACTTCTCTGGAATATGATGATGTCCATGTCGGCCAGCTGGTTTTTTGTTGTGGTTTCAGAAGCAATTGTGGTTGCCCACCAGGATATTCGATTGCCTGGTGTCGGATCATACATTGCGCTTGCGATTGAGCAGCGTGATTTACATGCGGTTCTTTACGCGATATTGACCATGATTGTAGTTATTTTTTTATATGATCAAATTTTATTTCGACCGCTTATTGCCTGGTCTGAAAAATTTAAAATGGATAAATCAGGTGATGAAGAGTATCAATCCTGGTTGATCGATTTAATTCGCCGAAGTCGATTAATAAAGCATGTTGACACGGGTTGGAGTATTTTTAAAAATGGGTTTGTTAATACCAAATATTTAACCCGCGTTTCACCTAAATTAATCAAAGAAATCGATTATAACTGGCAAAGACGAGTGGATTGGATGTGGGGTATAATTCTGCTGGT
>JAJZSG010000093.1 GCA_021849905.1 Pseudomonadota bacterium | reverse complement strand
TATTTTGTGTTTTTTTTAAAAATTCCGCTTGCTTACGCGCGCGGCTCGGGTTAGTCCGAGCTCCCTGACAGGCACTTACCCGGCGATTGTGACAGGATACAATAATGCCTCCCCCAGAAGTACCGGTTCCATCGGGAGAAAAATTTCCCCCGCAACCACCATGACTTAACCCTTGCGGGCTGCAATTTTGAGTTCCTTGACCATTATTTCCATTCCCACCGCCTTTCCCGCCCCCGGTTCCCGCTGTCACGCCTGCCGCAAAACCCCTATCTGCATACCCATCACCGTCTATATCATTCATTTTGATGGCATATAAAGCGGAGTTATTGAGTGATGTGCTGAGCGTGATGGTTTTGCTGTTACACGGGATGATGCACCAGTTGGTGCTATCGTTACTTGAATTGCGTATCCAATTATAAATAATAACAAGACTACTAGCCGGATCACCCACAGCCCAAGCTTCATTGGACGACGTCGTATCCACGGCGTATAGATTAACCGCATGAGCGGTGTCAGTAACCCCCACATTGCTCCAAGCATTGCCTTGCAATCGGGCAAGATTAAACACGGTTCCATTTGTGCTATCTGCCACGGCCCATCCAGAATGATAATTTTGCAATGAGACCCCATTGAAATTATTCGTGGTTCCACTACTGATTGCTTGCCATGCAAGTTCGGAAGTATCGCTATTCCAGCGCAACAGTGTACCGTTATCGCCTACGGCAAAGACAACAGGTTGCTGCGCACCTTGTTGATACTCCCGACTAGCGAGAAGTGCGGTGCCCACAGTGTCCGTTCCAGATAGCGTACATTGATATTGACTCACTTGATTACCTATAGCATGTGCCATGGCCAAGGTGCCATCTTGTGCTCGAGTGACATCATCCAATGACGTTGCACTGCCAATACGTCCGTATTGAAACGTCTCACGCCCAATCATGACACGACCATGGGGGGCAAATACACTGCTATCACTGACAGCTATCGTGGTCGGGCTGCCGCTGCTCGTCATTGCAGCGGTTAACGTACTGTATGAATAACGTGGGTTAATGCTGTTCGCGCTGTTTTGCGAACGACTGGCAATGGCTGACCCTGTTGAGAGCGCGTTTGTATTACTGAGATTGACACAACTTTGGCGATTAGCAATGACTGGTTGGGTTATATTACTTTTAGCTTGCTCAAGGCCACTTTCGGCCAGAGCACTTGCCGCAGGAATCGCTTGAAGATGTAGCGTGGCTTCATTAGCACGAGTAAATATAGCAACCAGCGCCGAACTTAATAGCCCCAAAATAACAATGATCACGACAGCCGTGATCACTAAAAATCCTTGTTGTTGCCGCTGCATCCTGCTCGCCTTATTGAATCAAACCAATCTTTTTCTGGCATATAGATTGTATTCTTACTGTCATATAATGATACTGGAAAATAGTGCAATTGAAAGGGAACTCTATGCGCGTTTACCAACAAGCCTTATTTGTGTGGGCTCCAATTTTTTTATTGGCAAATTATGTTCATGCCGATTCACTAACCCCTTATCACGAGCCGAAAGATAACAGTTTCTATGTCTGTTACGAAACCTGTCGCACCCATCCCGCCGTTCGCGCGCCACTTGTCACTTATCGCAAGTATCAATATCAGGGGTGTCTAATCAGTCGAAAACCCTGCAATACGGTTTATCTTAAAAAAGCGCACTGCCCCCTCAGCGCTTAAAAGGGTTTGGCTGGTTTGATAATTACCCCCAAACACTCAATGCCTTTTACCGTTGCGCGTATAGTTGATCCTATGAAAAAAATACAACTGTTAAAGGGATTTACATTTGTCGAGTTAACCATCGTGATTATAATCGTGTCAGTTATGACCATCATGGCTGCTACACGCATGCCATCCGTCACACTTTTCCAAAACGCCGGATTTGCAAACACCTTGATATACGATTTAAATTTAACAAAAGTGTTATCCATGAGTCAAAATCAACGCTATCGCCTAGTTCTCGGGACAAGCTCTTATCAAATTCAAAATCAAGCTGGCGTGGCTATTACACATCCCGAAAGCACCAGCACGGTTGTGAATTACCCAACCGGTGTCACCGTAACACCTGCTACAACCATTATCTTTGATTCGTTAGGTCAACCTTATAATGCCGCAGACAGCGCATTAACCAGCACATTAAGCCTGATGGTTTCATCAACAGGGACCAGTCAAGTCATTAATATCACCCCTCAAACAGGATTCGTCCAATGAAAAAACATCAGGGACAAACCTTGATTGAACTAGCAATATTCATCGTCATCATCGGCATTGTTTTAGCGGCTGCAGTATCCATTTTCCAAACCGTACTCAAATACAGTAATCACCCCGGAAGTATTTTAACAGCCAGTCAATTAGCGGATGCTCGGATGAATTTAATTATTCAACAGCGACGAGTCAATGGATTTTCACTGATTAGCGATCCTTGCAGTAGTGGATCGTTGAATGCCTGTGCCGGTTTAAATGCTTTTGCCAGTGCGAATGGGTACACGGTTTCAAGCCTGCTGTCGAGCGTTGTTAACGGTGTGCAAACCGTCACCGTCAGTGGTAAGGGCAGTGCCAAAACCATGGTGAGGTTTGTCCAATGAATCGACCAAAAGGCTTTACACTCATCGAATTCATCATTGTCATCGTACTCATCGCTATTCTGGGTACGATGTCGACATTGATGTTACGTCAAACATTCAAAAGTTACGTCACTGAAAAGCAAATCAACGATTTGGCAACACAAACCAATATGGCAGCCGATAATGTTTTACGTGAACTCAAAAGTGCAGGCAGTTTAAGTGCCATAGGCACCAGCACACTCACGTTTATCAATCAACAAGGACAAACTATTGTTATCGATCTAAATGGCACAACGCTCAGACGAAATGTCAACAGCACAGGTGCTCAAACGTTATGTAACAACATCACCAATCTGGCCTTTGGGTTTTTTGACCAAGCTTTTGCGACCACGAATGTTGCAACTAACGTCCGTTTTATCACCATACAGCTCACTGCAACCAACAATCAATATCCTTATTCATTAATGGGTGGCACGGTGTTAAGGCGGCTTCTTCCTTAAAACGACCCTTTTGTCACTGCCACCTCACGTGCGGTTTCACGAGTAATTTGATTGCTACTCACGAGCTCGGTGAGATGCTGGTCAAGGGTTTGCATGCCTATACTTTTACCCGTCTGAATGGTTGAATACATTTGTGCGATTTTATCTTCACGAATTAAATTACGAATGGCTGAATTGCACAGCATAATTTCTAATGCCGCAATTCGCCCACTATCTTTCTTTTTTAGCAAAGTTTGGGCGATCACTGCTTGAAGAGAGCCGGATAACATCGAGCGAATCATGGATTTTTCCTCACCAGGAAACACGTCAATAATCCGGTTAATTGTTTTTGATGCCGAACTCGTGTGCAAGGTTGCAAAAACCAAATGCCCCGTTTCGGCCGCCGTCATCGCCAGACGAATGGTTTCCAAATCTCGTAACTCACCTACAAGAATCACGTCCGGGTCTTGACGAAGGGCTGAGCGCAGTGCAGCACTAAAGGTTTCCGTATCACGGAACACTTCGCGTTGATTCACCAAACAATGCTTTGACTGATGCACAAATTCAATGGGGTCTTCTATGGTTAAAATATGCTGATAACGGGTTGAATTAATATAGTCAATGATAGCAGCTAACGTGGTACTTTTCCCTGAACCCGTAGGTCCTGTCACTAACACAAGCCCTTGGGGGAAGGATGCCACCTGCTGAAATACTGACGGCAAGTGCAAGGCTTCCATACTTAAAACTTCCGTCGGAATCACACGAAACACCGCCGCAGCGCCTCGCTCTTGAGTAAACACATTGACACGAAACCGTGCTGATGCATTACTTTGAAAAGAAAAATCCGTTTCAAGATGCGTTTTGTATTGAAGGCGTTGCAGATCGTTCATGACCGAATCTAACATGCTGGCGACAGCTTCATGTGATAAAACGGGATAATCAAAGGGATGCAAATCCCCATCCACGCGATACATCGGTTGCAATCCCGCTGATAAATGTAAATCAGAAGCTTTGTTTTTTACAGCAAAGTCTAAAAGCGCTGCGATATCCATATGATTTCCCCAGTTATCAAGCGTTCGTCATACTTTGAGTCGATCGATGAATAAACTGTTCCGCATCAATAATTTCATCACCCACGATGATATGGCCGTGACTATCAAAAAACATCGTTAATTTTCCCACCGGGAATAAACCATATGGAATACCCGCCCTATCTGCGGCTTGTTGCAATAAACCTTGAGGATGATACTCTAATTGGAGTTCGACGGTTTCATCCGCGTCTTGAAGCAACAAATCCAGATTCGCCATAAATTTCAATGACCAATCCGGATTTTCTGCGTTCAGTTTTTCAAGATAGCCCAATCGATGCATAGTCGCCATTCCGGCCATAAAGGGTAGTCGGCCTTGCTGGCTCATCATCAAAGGCCTGGGGTTGAGCTCCCCTGTTAAAATTTGGGTCCAGTATAAGGACGCCGCATCGCGTTGTTCTTGATTGATTTTTTTAAACACGCTCATCTGAGTGAATACATCGGCAAACGATGAAAAACTATCAACATCAGCTGCACTAATCGCTTGGTCTAATTCTTCAGTCGCTGTTGAATGCCTTGCGGTTAATGCTTCAAGTCGTATTGCATCAACAACTTCACGTGCAGCGCCCAAACCATTGTCACGGTCGTATAAGATGGCATCAATTTCATCCCCTGAAACATCTATTTTCATCACCCGACCGCGCAGATAATCAAAATAAGTTTGACCATTATCAAGATACGTTTGAGCGGTAGCTTGTGTCATGGAGAGATTACTTTCCGGCACATAAAAGCCAAAACCTAAGGGTTGACTGCGGTTGTATAATGCAGCAACTAATTTTGCTTTATCAATTCCTTGTATATTAATCATATGCAATCCTTGAAATAGCATCAACAAAGAGTGTATCAAGAAAAATCATTATGGAAAACAAAAAAAGAGGGTCGACAGGAATTCCCGCTTAAGTTGTATGCTGAGCGTGCTCACACAATTTGATGGCAGTTTTTTCATGCTAAATGATGGACATAATATAAAAAAATGGCATCCATGCTAACCGGGTGAGTCAAAAAGACGGAGTGTCTAAGTCTTCTTTTTGTGTGGATTGACTATCGTTCATCATATCCTCTAATTGATTGCTATAGTAACGATGTATTTGTTTGTAATACTGATCATCAATAGCGTACATCATTGCCTCGACAAACTTGTGAAGATAAGCTGCTGCTTCATCTGGTAAAGTAGGCACTTCAATTATTATGCGTTGGTATTTCATATTTATATCCTGATTATTTGCGTTTACCGGTTGATTTTGGTTGAGAAAAACATTCAAAATAAAGCTGCTCATCCAGTTTTTGACGTTCTTGTAACAGTCCAACAGCAAGTAACTCGCCACTCATAATGGTTAATGCACGATAATTTCCCATAGCGTGTTCACAAAGTGTTTGTATGAGCTCATCTGTCATTAAATGTGGATTACCTGCTTGCTCTAGAAGATGGATCAAGGTTGACCGCAATTGCTCGCTACTTGCATATTCTGTTTGAAGGCGAATACGTATCCGGCTACCTAAAGGTAATAAATCGTCTCGACGTCATTTCTCATTGAGACGCTGATCGCCGGCTAAAATGATGCTTAACAAGATATGTGAATCAAATTGCATGCTTGAAAGTACACGTAGTTCATTCAATACATCCGCAGACATATCTTGTGCTTCATCAATCAATAAGACTGGGCGCAATAAGGTGCTTTGTAAATGATTGACCCAGCGCTCGCGTAAACGTTTAAAACTATGCCAGCGATTATGAGGGGACAGCGGTACACCAAATACATCACCGAGTTCGCGATAAAAATCGCCTACTCGTCCACTTGGATGTTGAATCACGCCAACATGAACATCACGCATATTTTTTAAAGGGTTGCTGTATTCAGCATGGATAACGTTAAGTTGGGCTCGCCTTCAAGCATGGCCATTAAACGACCTTCAACTTGTGCCCAAAGCACCTCTTGCTTTGCGTTTTGGTACGGCGAATAAGGTAATGTCGGTTGATGCAGAATACCTAAACGCTCAAGACCCTCCGTAAATTCAGCAGCTGTCATCGCGCTACCGTTATCACTCATCAATGCGCGTGGTAATCCACGTTTTTGTAACGCTTGTGTAAAGCCATGAACCAATGAATCAACCTCTTCATCAAAATACCATTGCGCGTGGCAAATCAACCGAGAATGATCATCAAGAATCGCAAGTAACAACGGCTTTCGCCATTGTCCTTTTTTATCTAAAATCTTACGCGACCCATGATGAAAATCGAGATGCCAAAGACCGTGAACATAGTCAATCTCAAAACTCCTGACTTCACGAGCCTCTAAGCGTTCTTGGGCTTTTATTGCGCCTTCAGTTTGGCGTTGTTTAATCACACGGCGTTTACACAATCCATTGGCTTTCATGTAGCGACGAATCGTGTTGTAGGATGGCATCGGGCCAAGCTCGGGCTTTTCTTGAACACGCACCACCAAATTATCGGTATGTAATTGATAACTCCAGCCAGGGTGAGCGCGATACTGACGTTGTATCTCAATTTTTAATGCAGCATTGAGTTCTCGTGTTGTTCCCGCATCTGTACGTCTTTTCGTGCGTAATGCATGGACTGGATCAGACTCATTACGTGCGTGATAAAGCCAACGTTCAATCGTTGATACGCCAATGCTCATCGGCAATCCGCTGATAGGATGACGCCATTGTTTTTTAGATAACTCAACCAATACCGCTTGCAATTCCCCAACTTCAGGTGGAGACGATAACAACGGCCCAATAATCGAAAAACGAAATCGAGCCCAACGCGCTTGACGAGTGTCAACATTGTCTTTGTCATTCATCATAAAACTCCTCGTTTATTAAAGAAGTTCGAAGGTTACTTTTTGTTCATCTAAATCTGAAGTGGCAAACTCTGCGGGTTTTTTTCTCCTCCTTAAATAGCGCGCAAATAACCTGCTGTGATAGGTGACATAAACTTAAGCAATAAGAGCATCTTATTGTCCATTTTTCGTATCTTGTCACAATCGCCGGGTAACTCAGCCTGATGCGGAGTGAGTTCGTAGGGTGGACAAAGCGCAGCGTCTCCACCACAGTGATGTATCAACAAGCGGATATAAATCTTAAAATTTTTTTCAAAACCTCTTGACACGTTTTTTGGCAAATTTAAGAATTTTCCCTGCATTCACTCACCTAGCTCAAATACCATACCAGAAGGCCGTTGCCAGATCGGATGAGCATTGTTTCCCTGCAAAACCATACCCCCTC
>JAJZSG010000092.1 GCA_021849905.1 Pseudomonadota bacterium | reverse complement strand
AAACGAGATCATACTGATTACTTATTATAATTTCTTTTTCAATTTTTTTCAGTGTGACTTTTTCATCTGATAATAAATACCCGATTTCATTAATTTTACGAATAGCATCTTCACATCGTTTTTTTTTGTGCATCATCAGAAAAACGACTTTTAATTCGTTGTTCTAGACGAGGTATAGTAGTTTTTTCAAATGCTTCATAATGCCTATAGATTTCATAAATTACTACTTTATCCTCATGACTTCGCGCTAGCTTGTCTATTTTTTGTTTCACAACTTGATTTGAAGGGCGTGTATATGATTTACCCAAAGCAATTTCTTCTACTTTTTCTTTTGCTTTCTGTTTCTCGTCATCGCTCAACTTATTCACAGAAGGGCTAGGAGTATATGATTTTTCTTCAGCAATACGTTCTATTTCCTTTATAGCCCTTTGATCAATATCGGAGAAATTATATTGCCCCTCTTCGTATCCTGTCACAATCGCCGGGTAAGTGCCTGTCACGCAGCTCGGACTAATCCGAGCTGCGTGACAGGCACTTACCCGGCGATTGTGACAGGATACAGAAACACGAGTGAAAAGAATGAACATAGAAAACTTAGGGTCCATATACGCCAACAGATCCTGCATTTATGATTAAAAATCCAGTTAATGACTTTGGACAACTGATGTAAGAAATTTATCTAACTCAGCAACAGCAATTAATCTCGGTTCATCATCGGTTCGTGCTTTATACTCAATCAAGCCGTTGGCCAGATGACGCTCTCCCACAACCAAGCGATGAGGAATTCCAATCAAATCGCTATCAGCAAACAATACCCCAGGTCGCTCATTTCGGTCATCAAGTAAAACATCCAAACCTTTTGCTGATAAAAGATGATATAACTCATCAGCCGTTTGTTTAACAAGATCCGAACGATGCGCATTAATGGGTATAATCACCACTTGAAATGGGGCTATACTTTGAGGCCAAATAATTCCTTTTTCATCATGATGCTGCTCAATGGCAGCAGCCACCACTCGACTAATTCCGAGTCCATACGTACCCATAATGAGGGTTTGCAATTGACCATCTTCGTTAACCACTTTAGCATTCATGGCGTGCGTATATTTATCGCCTAGTTGGAAGATATGGCCCACTTCAATCCCTCGACAGGCATGCAACACCCCTTTTCCATCAGGACTTAAATCACCTTCTTTTACATTTCGCAAATCATAAGTATCTTGATAATTAACGTCTCGTCCCCAAGCAACATCTACGAAATGCTCATCCTTAACATTCGCGCCACAAACAAAACTGACCATTGCAGCGGCTTGATAATCTGCAATCACAGGAATGTTGATATTAACCGGACCGATGGATCCAAAGGGAACACCTAATGCTTTCAAGGCAATGGCTTCATCAACAAAACGAAGTGGTGATTTAATAAGGGGATGCTTAGCGGCCTTGATTTCATTTAAATCATCATCGCCTCTAAGTACTAAAGCAATGAGAGGTTCAGCTTCCCCTTCTACAATTAAGGTTTTTACAGTTTGAGACGCGTCAACATTTAAAAAGTCGGCGATATCAGTAATGGTCTTCTGCCCAGGCGTTGGTACTCTTTGCATCGTCTCGGTAGGAGGCGTTGTTAGTTTGTCTAAAGGCAAGCTACGCGCTTGTTCAATATTTGCCGCATAATCACTGCCGTCACTATAAAATATCAAATCCTCGCCAGCATCCGCTAGCACTTGAAACTCATGAGACACTGAACCCCCAATGGCGCCGGTATCCGCCTCTACCGCTCGATACTTTAAACCCAACCTATCAAAAATTTTAGAATAGGTTTTATACATCAAATCATACGTGCGCTGTAAACAGTCTTGATTTAAATGAAAAGAATAGGCATCTTTCATAATAAATTCCCGCGCGCGCATTAAGCCAAAACGAGGTCTAATTTCATCACGAAACTTAGTTTGAATTTGATAAATATTAACAGGTAATTGTTTATAAGATTGTAATTCATGACGCATCAAATCCGTAATGACCTCTTCGTGCGTGGGTCCATAACAATAATGACGATCATTGCTATCACGCATGGTCAACAATTGCTCCCCGAACGTTTCCCAACGACCGGTTTCTTGCCATAATTCAGCAGGTTGCACAGCAGGCATCAAGGCTTCCATCGCACCCGCACGATTCATCTCTTCACGGACTATGTGTTCAACTTTTCGCAAAACTTTTAAACCCAGTGGCAGCCAGGTATAAAGGCCTGAACCCAGCTTACGAATCATACCGGCTCTTAACATCAACTGATGGGACGCAATTTCCGCATCATTCGGTGTTTCTTTTAAAGTGGACAACATCCACTGCGATGCTTTCATACAAACTCCTATTACAAATGCAGGGTTGGCGTGTGATTAGTTAATCTCTGGTTTAACGGCTTCCATCAGCTGATGCAATTGATCAGCAAGACGCTCATCCTTTTGCTCGCTAATAAAACTAATGGTTGATGAAAAGTCTTTAAAATGAACCGCACCCGTATTCACATCATAAAGCGCACCCACCATGCCAATATCACCTTGGTTAATCATCAATCGTAAAATATTACTTTCGTGATATACGTGCTGTAAGGTGTTTGATATATTTAACTCGGTGACGTTGTGAACGAATGTGGCATTTTGGCCATTTCTATCATGTGTTGTCTGCGTTTCAGCAGCTATTGCGGGTTTGATTTTAGCCAATAACTGGGTAATATGGCCTTGTTCAACATTATCGCACGCCGCCATAATCGCGCCACATCGAGTATGGCCCAGTACCACAAGCAACTTCGCACCAACCACATGACAGGCGTACTCAATGCTGGCTAAAACATCGTCATTAACCACATTACCTGCAACGCGTATACAAAATAAATCACCAAAACTCATGTCAAAAATAGTTTCCACCGGAACCCTTGAATCAATACACCCTAAGACGACAGCGATAGGATGTTGAGTTGTGGCGGTGAACTGGATATCACTTTTGAAACTGCGATGAATCCGTCTTTCTTTTAGGAATCGTTGATTGCCCTCTTGTAAAATAGTTAACACTTGATGGGGTAACAAAACCGACTGCACGTCATAAGTCGTCACGTTAATAAAATCAATAAAATTATGAATATCGTAATTATCTTTAAAACCCGTTAAATTAAGCGATATTTCCCTATGGGGAGCCTGGGCGTCCTGAAAATCTTTGATGAACTCGATGATCTCTTTGTCAATGTAATCAGAATAACGAGCATCGATAATAAGCTGTGATTTCCTAGGAATTGAATCTAACTCTGCAATCAACGATGCTTTATTTAAAAACGTGGTTTGTTGTGGAAGAATCAAACGATTTGTAATGCCGTTAGGATAAATTTCTTTGATTATATCCAATCTTGCCTGACTGTTTGATTTTAAAATAAAAAACAAACTCACAACAAGACCGATTAATATGCCAGCCAATAAATTTACTGCTACGATACCAAGCAGAGTGGTAATAAATGGAACAAAACGCTCCAATCCTTGATGATACATGTGTTTATAAATCGTCGGTTTAGTAAGCTTATAACCCGTATACATTAAAATTGTTGCAAGTGACGATAAGGGGATTCTGTTTAACGTAGTTGGAATTAATATCACCGTAAATAAGATGAAAAGTCCGTGCAAAATCGTTGATAATTTGGTTTTTGCACCGGTTTCAATATTAACTGACGTTCGTGCAATACCTGAGGCAATAGGAATGCCACCGATAAGTCCTGCCAAGATATTGCCTACGCCTTGAGCGAGTAATTCTTTATCCTTGGAACAATAACGTCGAGTTTTATCGAGTTTTTCCCCTGCTTTTAAATTAAGTAAACTTTCAAGTGATGCCACAATGGTTAACAAAACCGCATAAAAATATACTTTAGGATTAGCCCAAGATGACCATGATGGCGAATGCATTTGGGTATAAAATTCAGAAAGACTCTCATGCATGGGGATATTGACAAGCTTCGGTGTCGTTTGAGCAAGCCAGGAATCGGTCAAAATAAAACTCTCATTCAGCAAAACGCTAGCAAGAACGACCACTATAGGTCCGGGTATAGTCTTAATCCATTGATGCCTGGATTTATCAAAATAAACCAGAATGATTATCGAAACGAATGAGATGAGTGCTGCACCGCTATTAATATGAAAATAAATATCATTAAACTCAATGCCTTCACTCATATCCAGCAAATACATTTTAAGTTCAGTTAAATTTGATGCATGAGTAAAGGCAATCGGTAATTGTTTGACTATCAGTAAAATACCAATTGCACAGAGTAATCCCTGAACAACACTTGCAGGAATATAGTCCGCTAGAAAACCAGCACGGACGTATCCTATCAGCATTTGTAAACAACCAGCCAGAAACAAAGCCAATAAAAAAACATCAAAATGACCTAACTGGACGATAGCAGCAGCAGTCACAGCAGGTATTCCTGCAGCGGCACCACTCACACTCACGTGAGAGCCACTTAGACATCCAACGACAATTCCACCGATAATGCCACTCAAAACACCCGAAATCAGTGGCGTACCCGATGCCAAAGCGATGCCTAAACAAAAAGGAACCGCCACCAAGAAAACAACAATTGCTGCAATAAAATCAAATTTAAAACTGCGTTTTTTGTAGATTTGTAGTTTTCTTAATTGGACACGCATCATCTCAGTCATCATTTAAAAACTCCTCTTCTAGAAAGATAGTTTCATCTTGCAAAGCATCAACGTTAACCAATTTTTTTTCTAACTGTTTAAAATCCCATAAATCCTTGTCCATCAACTGACTGGGCTTAACGGCCTGCAAGGCATGGAGTATGTTACTGGGTATTTTAGGATTTTCTACAGCCAACTGATTAATCAACTGACCAATACGCTTTCTTGCCAGGTTGTCTTGTGAGCCGCAAAGCGTACACGGAATAATCGGAAATTGTTGGGCCTCTGCGTAAGTTATAATATCGGCTTCCTGAACGTAACATAGGGGGCGTATTAAGATATGTTTTTTATTGTCACTTAAGAGTTTTGGTGGCATTGAGCGAATATCACCGTTATATAAAATAGACATCATCAAAGTCCGGATTAAATCATCCCGATGATGCCCCAATGCTATTTTAGTATAACCATGCTCTTCAGCATAACGGTATATAATGCCTCGCCTTAAACGTGAGCAAAGAGAACAATAGGTTTTACCCTCGGGTATTTTTTCTTTGACTATACTGTAGGTGTCGCGCTTCAAAATTTCATAAGGAATAGTCCGCTCCTCTAACCAGTTTCGAAGCTTTACATCATCCCAACCCGGTTGAGCTTGATCGAGCGTAAAAGCAAAAATATCAAATTTATTATTTGAACGACGACGCAACGTA
Organism: Pseudomonadota bacterium; assembly: GCA_021849905.1. GTDB lineage: Bacteria > Pseudomonadota > Gammaproteobacteria > Legionellales > Legionellaceae > DDPF01. The sequence continues at coordinate 2,047 of JAJZSG010000092.1, read as the reverse complement.
TGTAATAGCGTTAATAAGGTAAACGAATCCTTTCCACCTGATAAACAAACCATAACGCGATCACCACGTTGAATCATATTAAAATCAGCGATAGCTTTTCCAGTATAGTGTAATAATTTTTTTTCAATTATTGGGGGTACAGATGACATATTAGTGTATTAACTCCGATGCGTATAATGGGGTGGAAGGCCGTCGACGCGAGTTGTTGCCAGCCAGGAGTTAATTTCTTCAATATCGCCCACATTAAGCGTTCCTGCCAAATATTTTAAATTTAACAATGAATTGATTAAATTATACTGATCGAGTGACAACTGCTTCTGTGCCTCAAACAAATTTTGTTGAGCATTGACCACGTCCGTCATGGTTCGAGTACCAACTCCATATTGTGCTTCTACACTTTCCAATGAATTCTTTTGCGAAATAATAGTTTGACGGTCCGCTTTAACCTTACTAATTCCATCGATAATGGTATTAAACGCAATTCGACTATCAACCACCACATCTCGATATACTTTTTCTAAGTTATGGCTTGAGGTTTGAAAATCAAATTGAGCCTGTCTGGTCTTTGACAAAACCAACCCTCCTTGAAAGATAGGGAAATTCATGGTTAATGCCACGCCTGAAAGCGCATTTTTTTGAGGAACGATAATGCTATCCGCTAAATTGTTTACAACAGGATTTGGTGAGGTCAGAGGCCTTGAGATAGTAGGCAGTCGTCCAGTATCGTTATGTGCAGTTGTCGTTGAACCTTGTATGGCAAATACAGGCCAATTGCCTGCAGTTTGGGCCTTGATATTATCGCGAGAGGCTTGCATAGTATACTTTGCAGCAAACAAACTATAATTCTGTTTTAAACCAGCGGCCACCCACTGATCAACGTTGTTTGGTTCGGGTTTTATTAATGGAATTTTACTGTTTCGAAGTACAGCGACCTGCTCATAAACATGATTTGTTAATTTACTTAATGCTTCGCCTTTATTAACCAGGTTATTTTGTGCCGATATCACCTGGGCAACAGATTGATCATAAGCCGCTTGCGCCTCATACACCGATGTCACAGCATCCAGGCCCACATTAAAACGTTGTTTGGCTTGATCAAACTGCCGTTTATTCGCACGATTTTTTGCTTCAGCAAAATTCAACGTATCTCGTGCGTATAACAAATCCAGATAAGCACTGGATGTGCGTAGAATTAAACTTTGTGCTGCATCGTTAAATGTCGCAAGGGCCGCCTTAACCGACGCTTTTGCTTGCTGAACCTGTGACCAGGCTTGATAATTAAATACAGCTTGTGACGCTTTCACACCCCATTGATTCGTACCATAGGGTTGTTTAATGTCAATGCCGTTAGATTGCAACTCTTGTTCATTGCGACCAATGAGTGCATTAATCGTCAACTGAGGTAGAAGTGTTGCCCAAGCTTGGGGTAGTGCTTCTGTCTTTGATAAATATGTGCTGTAAGCTGCTTTGAATGTTGGATCATTTTCCAACGACTGCCGATATACATCCATTAAATCTACTGCATAAGATAATGGAGCAAGAGTCATCATAATCAGAAAACAACGAACCTTCAGCATGTTGTTTTATCCTGAAAGTCAAACGTATTCTCTTTTGTCTGTTTAATCAAAGGAGGAATACAGGTTTCAAAAACGAGGTGTTCATTCCGCAGACCTTTGTCAGACAACGTATGTAAATGAGCTTGCATCACTGGTTTTTTACCGGTAATCGTGAAGAGTTTTCCATTGGGTAAAAGTTGCAAACGTTCAGTATCGGTTATACGGTTCATTGAACTAGTAAACACCATCACATCATAAGGTGCTTTATCAAACCACCCTTGAGAGGCATCTCCGGTATACAATTCCACATTGGTACATTGGTTATCATGCAATTTTTGACGCGCACGATTGGTAAAGTCAGCGTAGTAATCAATACTGATTACCTTTTTTGCTGAACGACTCAATAACGCAGTTAAAAAGCCCGTTCCCGTACCAATTTCCAAAACGGTTTCATGGCCTTGAAGGTCTAGGGACTGCAATAAAAGCGCCTC
>JAJZSG010000091.1 GCA_021849905.1 Pseudomonadota bacterium | reverse complement strand
TTGTAAATTACTGATTAACGTGGGAAGTGTTGATTGTGTCTCAGCGAGCTCAGTTTGTGCCTGCTCCACATCCAACAAACTGGTTTGGCCTGCTTTAAAACGAGACTGGGCTATCTTCAAACTGGCTAGTTGAAGCTTGATATTTGCTTTTGTAATGGTGATTAATGATTGAGTTGTTCGAATCGTAATATAAGCACTGGCAATATCAGCGGTCAGCGTCACTAACGCATTATCATAGGCCGCCAACGATTCCATGAACAAGGCATCATTGGATTGAATCGCTCGACGGTATTTCCCCCAAAAATCAATTTCCCAGTTGGCTGAAAAACCGAGCAATGCCGTATCAAAGGTTGACGGCAAAAGATTTTGTAAAGACCCTCCACCAATACGGTTATAGTTATAGTTTCCAGCTAGTGCCTGCTGTTGCGGATAAATCTCACCCACGGATTGTGCGAGTTGGGCTCTGGCTTGTAGCACACGAACACCCGCAATATGTAAGGATAAATTATTGTGATAACCTCGGTTGATCAAACAAGTTAAATTTTCATCATTAAAGCTGGTCCACCACGCTGCATCATGCGGAGGCGTTTCGCGAACCGTCACATTTTTTTTTAACCAATGTTTTGCAACCTGCGTTTTAGGTTCCTGATAATCAGGCCCAACCATCATGCACGCATTAAGAAACAAACATGATACAATACTATATTTCCTGAACATCGATGCAGACATCCCTGTGTGATGTTTTCTTGGCACGTAAAAGCAAATCTCATATCACCTTACTATTAATCAATCAGAGAATCAAACAAGACTATTTCATTTTTAAACAAATGAGAGCTAACATAATATTATTCTCAAGTTCACGGATTGAAACGATGAATAAAAAACACATTCAAAAAAGCAATGCCTTCATCGTCCAGATTATTGAAAAAACACAAGCGCTTTTAGGTGACCCAACACGGATTAAAACAGGCCTTGATATCACACCCTTTTTAACAGGCTTTAGAGGAAAAAAAGGCAGCGCAATCGCCGCTATTTTTCCTTCGACAGTGACTGAGCTTTACCACTTAATCCAGTTATATCAAGAATTAAGCGTAGGCTACATCTTACAAGGTGCAAACACGGCATTAAAAGGTCAAGGAACACCCAATGATGGCGAAATGCCGGTTGTTATCATTAAAACAACGCAATTAAAGCAAATCAAAATTTTAAATCACCCCCATAGTGAAGACTATAAAATCCTTCTGGTGCAACCAGGATTGTCACTCAAAGACGCCGAAACAATTCTTGATGAAATTGGCTTTGATCTCCCCCATAAAATTGGTTCACATGATTTTGGTAACACCTTTGGTGCAAGTTGCGCAAATGGGTGCGGGGGAGTTCGTGTTGATAATCGGGACGGCCGAGTGTCTTCAACGGAAAAAGGAAGCTTAGGAGTTGTATCCATCGGTGCAGAAGGTCTGATTTACAATGGGTTTATTAAACCAGAAATTATCCATTCTGGTCAGGCACTTTTTGAGAAAATTGATGCCAACACACTCACGATAGATGATATCGAATTACCCAGTCTTGATGAAACGCATCGATTTATGCAGCAATTATTTATCAGCCAAAGCTATCCCATAAAAAATCATCGCGGAGATATTATTTTTGCTGGCGACGGAGGCGAAGGGTCACAAGCCATTGTGTACCAAATGTACTTAATCCGAAAAAAACCCGAACGCATCAAACTCTACACATTATTGTTTAAAGATGACGACACGAAGCCTCTTTTTTATAAAGACGTTATTTTTTCATGCGGTACAAATCAACCGGATGCATTGCCCATTTTATGTGAATCCATGAATCTCAATCTTGTTCATGAAATTGTTAATCAGGGTGTGGGATTTGCAAGTGCTGTGTTTTTAACCCTTGCACCGCATAAGTTAAGTCGATATTTCAATACGTTATTGAAATGGAGAAATACATTACTTAAAAAATTACCCTCTAGCTACATTGCAACAGAATCGTTTATTGGGCGATGTTTATCACGATGGTTAACACCTGAATTAATTAGAAATGCTAACTTTAAAGAAATGGTTATCGTTCAGGTTGCAGATAGAATCAATGCTCAAGACAATATTGACTCATTTGAAAAACGACTTCAGGCATTTCTGTCGAAAAATATTGCGCGGGTTGATCAACTAGTTTTAAAAAATCAGGTTTTTTTAGAAAAACTAATTCTTGAAATTAGAACCACTGGTGCTCTGGCTACTGAAACCATTGCTCAACGAGAACGAGGAACCTTATTCCCCTTTGATGATGCGATAATGCCTGGAGAGATGACAAAGCAATATCGTGAATTATTACTCACGCGACTCTCAGAACGTTTCCCCGGAAAAATTCTTCCACCCTATTTTTACGGCCATGACTTAAAACAAATCAGTCATAACGATTGGGTGATCAGGCGTCACTGCAGTACTGAAGAGTTGCAAGAAATTCATGCTTTACAGCATCAGTTGATGGATGAAATCGGGGGAATTTCTCACGCAGAACACGGTGTGGGTGATTATGCAGATACCGATCTACCCCGAACTGAGCGCGTAAAACTCGTAGCACATCGATTATTAAACGACATGAAAGGCCTGGCCAACCCCGGAGGAAGCTGGGGTAAAGCCTTTCAACATGCCATACTAGATAAAGCACTCGTTGCAGATGGAATCGATTTTGCAGAAAAAACATTAGCACGAGAGCTATCGAGCAATACCCTTTTGAATTGGTCGGATAAGACGATGGATGTTATAACCAAGCGATTAAAGACCAACATCACAAATCTACTGGCTAGCGTTGGAGATTAATCTCGTATCGAAACCCATTGTTTTATGAACAATTTAATCCAGACGATTCCTGATGAACAGTTTGCCGAATTGCAGCCATTAGCGGTGTTTCACACAGCCCCCGTTGTATTACAGGACTCAGTTTTGTCCATAAAATATGGACATTCGTTTTGACTGCATCGAGAACAGATAGACTGCCGACGGGTTGAGGATTGGTTTTGTCAACAGCCTTGGCGTACTGAAACAATAAGGAAAATAAAAGCTTATAATCATCAAGGTACATAGGACTAATCAATGATATAGCAATTATTCCCGCTTTAAAAAAAGACGCTGCCTGAATCATATCATCCGTTATCTGCGCTTCAACAGCACGTTTTCGCATACTATTGACCAACTCTTTTTGCTCACTTAAAGACAATCGTGAATAACGCTCAGAAAAGGCACTGTAAATGATTCTTAAGGATTCTAATTGTTCCTGCATGTCAACAGTAATTGTATAACGAGGACTTGGCATAATGTTTACTTGAATGGTTTTATTGATACAACTGCTGACTATGCTTTTGTGTTGATTCGATTGAAAAAGCCTTAATAAATCTGACTGCGAGCTGAATTGATTCATGTTGAAATCACCGCGATTTGCGTCAGGCAATGACATACTAAACGCGTAAAGATCATCTTCAGCGCCTTTAATCTCTTCGAGATCGTGAATCATGGCTTCATATGCTGTGAACGAGGGATAAATAGTGCATCCGCCATGCCTTGACGGGACCAAGGACGTGCAGAATGAATCCTGCTTAATGATGTTCACAAGCTCGATTAAACAGACTTTTAAATCACATCGTTTTAAAATCGCATCCATAACGTGACACCGATTCACCTGAAGCGTAGGCCATGCAAAGGCCAGAATATTAGCGTATGAACTTAACGTACTTAATGAATTCGCCTGCCTGGATGATAGCCCTGATGCCGGACTTTTTATTTCATAATGAAGTTTTTGTGCTCTTTTATTCTTGGATAATACGTTATCAAAGAGTCGAGCTGGGCTTAAGTCTTTTGTTGAGTTATTGATCTCGAAATACAGTTCAGGAAACTCAATACGAGGTGTGTCGACTACAGCACCGTGTTGAAACAATAAATCAATATAGGGTGTAGCATCATCAACATGGGCGCAATGCGTAACCAACACCAAAGTTTGTAGCGCATTAAAGCCAGTTCTCGCACACCATGAATGACATCCCAACGGTGAAAATCCATGACGTAAGTAAAGAGAAAAGGCCTTAATATTGTTATTAATATACATTTGAGTCAATAAGTTAACTGACAGCATATCCACAGAGAGCCGGTCACTTTGCCCTAGATTGACCGGAGAGCAAATCATCATATGAGTTAATCGAAATAAAACATAAGCCTTATACAACTCAGAATGCTCGTAAAAATAATCCGCAACAGCAACTAATGCATCGCCATTTTGCGAGTTATCTTCAATTTTCCTAAGTAACTGCTCAAATAACTCAACAAAATTAACTTTAATCTCAGCCTGTTGATAAAGCGTATGAACAATATCCAAGCGCCCTTGCAGAGCCGATTCACAAAATAAAGATGATAAATCTTGAAATTGGGTTGGCAATTGTTTTCGAATGGCCATAACAAATTGTTGATTGTCGGGTTGATTATATAACAGATCAAACAGTGACAAATCTTGACGGATACGTTGTAACTTGTTGTTTAAATCGATTAATGCATCCAAGTTAGCATCTAAGTTGATTTGTAAAATATCGTTAAGCTGCTGCTGAATGCTCAGTTTGTCTTGAATTGACAAATCAACCGGCACTGTAGGTGTTGCAGATATCTGATTCAAAGTTTTTACTTCATTTGGCTGGGTTAAAGACTGAATATCGGTTTTTGGACTATTTACGGTCACTGTAGGCAGAGCGTCTAATTGCTTTAACACATCAGACAGTCGGTATAAGTGAGTCCAATCATCACACAAATCACTATCCCTGTAACGCTCTAATTGTTCTACACATCGAATGTAATCACTCACCAAATCTACAGCCTGATGATACGCCTCCGTATTTCTTCGAATGATGCTTAATCCACTTAAGCGCTTATCGATTTCGGTTATATTTCGGCTTAACTCAAGATAGGTCTGTGCTTTCATTTGCAACAAGGTAAATAATTTTTGCTGAGCTTTTTGGGCGTAAAACTGAACTTGATCCTCACTGATAATAATCGGCGCATGATCTTTAGTCACAACACCAGAGTGCAATACCGTTGTTAAAATGGTCCCATTAAAATGCGCGGATGAATCAAAATAAACGTGAATTTTACAAACCAACAAAGAGTCGTGTTTATGAGTGAAACACATCGTAAAATGACTAGGACTCAAAACGGCTTGAGTTGGATCAATATTTCGTTCAATTGTTAAATGTTGCTCTCTCATTGACCACGATTGATCCGCTAGCGTGCTTAATGGGAGTCGAATATACAGTGCTGGATGCGCGCTATTGGTGGAAGGTTTTATATCAAAATGAGCAATCGATGGCGATTTTTTTGATAAAGATCAAAAACATAGTCATAAAGACTATGGCATAAACGCTTGGATTTAATTTTCACAACAAACCTCCAACTTAATCATGAGCAATGACATAGCCTGTCCATACACACTCTCTTCTTAATTCTCCACGCGCTTACGCGACAATCCTAACTTTTCTTTTAAACGAGCCACAGCTTCCGGATCATATTGACGAGTTTGCTTATGCGTCACCACAACTGATGCTGAACGCGTGGGTGTTTGAGTGTTATTTTGCACACTAAAAGCCGGCGCACGCTCAGGATAATAGGGTACAAAATCAGATGTTGCTTTGATATCAGGCGATGGGGCTGCTTGTCTTTGACGATAAGGCTTAACCGGTTCTGAACTCAATAAATTTTTGCGCGCATTTTTAGCACTTTTCTCGACTCGCTTTTTGATTTTAGATGCAGCCAAAAGTGCTTCCTCTTCGGTGACTTGCGCAATCGGGTTACCCTCTAAATCAATACGCATTTCACGGGCTTTCAAACAAATCAAATAATCAATCCGGCGAGTAAATAAAACCACGGCTTCTCGTAATTTTGCCTTTGAAATACCGACTTTCGCAGCGTTTTCAGCATGAGTCAGAACGTCAGCCATAATTCCTAGCTTTAAAGGTCGAATGCGAATACTATTATCAAATGCTTGAGGAAATTGAATAGAAAGCCATGTTAGGGCGTTTAATCGCGCTATTTTAGACAGGTTTTTTTGTTTTTGGTTGATTACTGCAGTGCGAGGATGCAGTTCTTGTTTTCTCATACGGAAACCTTATTTGATCAATGCTTTGCTTGAAAAATACACAATTAAAATGAACACACATTGTACAGTGTTAATGCTCATTTCGCAAGTCATTTGAAAATGTCATTAAGCGGAGTATATACTTTGTTGCTTATCAATTTAAAAGGTATTTAAACAACATGATACGGACTATACAGTTGTTTTTGGCTATCGCTTTTCCCTGGATGGTTTTATTAATCAATAATGACCCGGTTGGGGCCTTCATTGCATTGATTATGCAAACGACCCTCATCGGCTGGGTCCCTGCCAGCATTTGGGCTTGGCGTACTGTTAATAAAAAACATAAAAAACAGCCCAAAAAAAATAAAACCACGCTAAAAAACAACCAGGAGTAATCATGCAACCATGTCGCGTCATTGTTAACGGCGCCAACGGAAAGATGGGATCGTTGGCTTGCAAAACCATCGACGATCACTCTGCGTTTGAATTGGTAGGCCGTTTAGGTCGCCAAGACGATTTAAAAACAGCCATTCACACCACAAGCGCACAATTAGTGATTGATCTCACACGAGCCGATGCGGTCTATGAGAATACCTTAACTATCATTAAACAAGGTGTTTTTGGTGTTATTGGCACAAGTGGTTTAACCGAAACCGAGATTAAAACCTTAAGCCAATTATGTGATGAAAAACAGTTGGGCTGTTTGATAGTCCCTAATTTCTCAATCAGCGCATTATTGATGATGCGCTTTGCCGCAGATGCCGCACGGTTATTGCCCGAAGTTGAAATTATTGAAACACACCACCCACAAAAATTGGATGCACCATCGGGTACTGCCATAAAAACCGCCGAACTCATCGCGAAAGCGCGCAGAAACCCGAGGGCATCGTTGCATTTAAAAGAATTATTAACCGGCGCACGAGGCGCTTCACACCACGATGTAAACATTCACTCGCTAAGAATACCCGGTATTATTGCTTGCCAAGAGGTAGTTTTTGGCAATACAGGTGAAACGCTAAGCATAACGCACAATACCATCGATCGCAGCTCGTTTATGCCCGGATTAATTCTCGCCTGCGAACGCGTACAAACCTTGCAATCACTTTATTACGGTTTGGAGCCATTTTTGGACTAAAACTTACGGCTCTACCAGAGTTCCTGTGGTTTTCCAGGCAATTCTGGGCCAAGGCCCAGCCTACATAAGATTCGTAGGTTGGGCCTTGGCCTAACAATTGAACAAACTACGGCAATTACGGTAGAGCCAAACTTGCTAAAAGGACTTTCACATGCCCTACACCGTCCCTCACTATATCAATGGCCAA
>JAJZSG010000090.1 GCA_021849905.1 Pseudomonadota bacterium | reverse complement strand
AAGTCACTCTTTAATGGTCGGATATACGTATGCAAATACTTCACTTTTCACTAGCTAATTACTTGCAAAAACGGATGAGTCCATATACGTAGGCGGGGGTAGCAATTGTCAACACGCCCTAGATTCGCTTCAAAAAATTCCAGCTTTTCTGTCATGGTTAATCGTTCTTTTTTCTCTGACCCGGTTGTTGTTTTTATTAGATCAATTAAAATCATCCACTGATGGCTAGTTTTGGTTTGTTCGCCCAAACAAAATCAAACAATACTATGCCATCATTACAACGATGACAATCATGGTCTCTTAGTTTAAATAGTGACCATGTGGTCGGATCGGCGGTCAAGGCCCAAAAACCGGGCTGAGGCCCGGTGTCATTGGTACAATACCGTTGTTACCACCCACCACCTAAGGCCTGAAATAACGCAACAGTATCCGTTAATCGGTCGGCCTCTGCTTGAACTTGTTTTAATTTGGCCTGTTTATAAAATTGCTCACTGATTAATAAGTCTATTGTACTCACATCACCCGATAATAATTGACGACGTAAAATTGTTAAGCTCGTTAATGCGGCTCGTTCAGCTTCATAAGCTCTATCCAGGGCAATAGCGTCTTGTTGAATTGCTTTTAACGTATCAACAACATTTTGAAACGCATTGATAATGGTTAATTTATACAATGCGACTGTTTCGGCATACGCTGCTTCGGCATACCGCTGTTTATGAAGTAAATTGCCTGCATCAGAAATAGGTTGCGTAATAATGCCGGCTAAAGACCAAAATAACGTATTGGGTGCAAAGAGCGATGACAGATTCGTTGTCGCGGTTCCTGCGTTAGTAAAACCAATGTTGAGATTAGGTAGACGATTGGCTACTGACACTCCAATCAATGCATTTGCAGCACGCATTTGCTCTTCTGCCGCACGAATGTCAGGGCGATGCTCGATTAATGTTGACGGAAGAGACAAGGGTATGAGTTTAGGCAACTTCAAATTATGCAGTCGAAATTGAGGTGTGCGTGGGTCATCAGGTAGTCTCCCTGTTAACGCATTGATTAAATCACGCTGCAATGCCAATTGTTTTTCTAAGGGAGATAATGCTGTCTGAAAAGTCGCCAGTGCCGATTCTTGTAAAGCGATATCAGAACGTGCCGCATCACCCAATTTTTGTTGCCGACGGGTAATTTTCAGTATTTTGATTTGACTTGCAATCACTTGTTTAGTTATTGAAATTTGCTCTCGAAGTGCTGCTTCTTGAATAACGGCATTGACAACATTAGATGATAATGTCACATACGTTGCTTCCAGTTGCAGGCGTTTAAGCTGCGCTTGTGCAATGAAAGACTCTAGCTGCTTTCTCGTTCCACCAAATACATCCGGCGTATAAGAAACAAACAATTGACCGGTATATAATGCATAATTATACCGATTTGCACTTAACACACTGGTGAGCAATTTGGCTGTTTGTTGTTTGGATGGATTAAACGATAAGCCTGCAAATGGATAAAACGCACTTTGTTGAGCATAGACCGTTTCAAGAGCCCCCTTTAAAGCCGACTGAGCAGCATGTATACTGGGATTATGCTGAAAACTGGCAACGATTAGCTCGTTTAACGATTTAGAATGAAACAACGTCCACCATTGAGCCGGAATTGTTTGATTTTCAACAAATCGCTGGTTAGGAACGTGTTTTAAATTATTTTCTTTTAATCCATAGGTTTTAGGTGTGTCGATGGAGGGTCTTGTGTAATGAGGTCCCATGGCGCACCCAGACAATATGCAGAACAAAAGAAACCATTTGTATCTCATTCGAATCATGCCGTTGTGTTTCCGTTCAACTTATTGCGCTTCATTTCAAAAAAACGCTCTATAGAGAAATAATAAGTGGGTAAAATAAATAAAGTCAGTAGCGTTGATAAAACCAACCCCCCGACAACGACCGTAGCAAGCCCTCGCTGAACATCAGTTCCCACGCCGGTGGCAAGCGCTGCAGGCAGCATACCAAATGACGCGACCGTTGCTGTCATTAAAACTGGCCTTAATCGTTCAGAAGCGCCATCAATCACAGATTGAAAAAGCGACGGGTTAAGTTTGCCAACGCGTTTAATATTCGCAACCATAATGATTCCATTTTGAACGGAAACACCGAATAGAGCAATAAACCCAACAGCCGTGGCCACATTAAATGTTTCACCAGTCAAATGAAGTGTAACCAAGCCGCCAAGTGTTGCCATGGGAACAACGCCCAATATTAAAAAAACCAAACGCAATTTTTGAAATTCAATAAACAATAATAACGCCATCACAGCGAACATAATACCTAAGATATAAATCAAGCGTTTTTGAGCGCGTTGTTGACTTTCAAATTGCCCAGCCCATTGAAGACGATAGTTTTGATGATCAAATTTAACCTCGTGATTAATGCGTGTTTGTGCTTCATTAAGATAAGATGCCAAATCACGTCCTTGATTATCAATACGCACCGTAATTTGACGCTTATTTTCTTCATGAGAAATATTGCTCTCACCGGTTTTATATTCAATAGTCGCTAATTGCGAAAGCGGGATTTTAGCGCCCGTTGAGCTATTAACAAATAAGCGCCCTAACTCATCTATGCTGTGTTTACTTTTTTTAGGAAACAAAACAGTTGCGTTATACTGTCGTTTATCCACATAAAGTGTTGCAACAGATGCTCCTCCAATGCCCGTCTGAATCAACCTAGATATATCTGAAATACTTATCCCGTATCGAGCAATATTATCTCTGTTGATTGTCACAACCATCTGTGGAATCGGTGGTTCTTGGAAAATAGATGCTGACGCGGTGCCGTGAATTGTTTTTAAAACACGCACAATATCAGCGCCAACTCGTCGACATTCATCTAAATCCTCACCATAAACACGTAAAGCAAGCGGGCTATGCGCACCACCAATGGCATCATTCACATTATCAATAATGGGCTGACTAATGCTCACCGTAAATCCCGGCATTGTTGAAAATTTCGCTTTTAATTTTGAAATAAATGCTCGTTTGCTTTCACGGTCTGGCCATTGATTATAGGGCTTTAAACCAACCGGTACTTCCATGTGTGAAGGCGTCCAAGCGTCAGTCCCGTCATCACTTCGACCCAATTGAGTTACAACGGATGATACTTCAGGATAAGATAATAATGTGTGCCTCAAATCGCCCGCCATCTGATTGGCTTTTTCTAACGATAAACCCGATGGCATTTCAACCTGTAACCATAACGCTCCTTCGTCCAAATCAGGTAAAAACTCACGACCCGCGGTCATCCCTAATACGATAACCATCGCTAACACTAAAATCCCGATTAAATAAGCAATAGACGGACGGTTTAATAAACGCGTTAATAATTGACGATATTGAACCGTTAACCAAGTTAATGGCCGATTATGCATGATATGACGCGGTTTTCGTAAGGCCGTAAACGCAAGCCCCGGAATCAAAACCAATGAACAAATTAATGCACCGAGTAGTGCATATGAAACGGTATAAGCCATTGGTGTAAATAATTTGCCTTCTGCTCGCTCAAAAGCAAATAAGGGTAAATATGCAGAAATAATAATGAGCGTTGCAAAAAAAATAGGACGCGCCACATAACCCGTTGTTTTTAACGTATCATCAACAGACAAAGGCAAATCAGGCTGTTCTTCCCGTCGACGTAAAATGGCTTCCATAACCACAATGGCTCTATCAACAATCACACCAAAATCAATGGCCCCCAATGAAAACAAATTCGCGGGCATGTTTGTCATGTGCATCATAATAAATACACATACAAGGGCTGCGGGAATCGCAACTGCTGCAACCATAGCACTTCTTGGACTCCCTAAAAATAAAATTAATACGATACACACAAGACAAATGCCTTCAATAACCGTATGCGTCACTTTATCGACTGTTAACTTCACCAAATCTTCTCGATCGATATAAGGCACAATCTTGATATCCATGGCATTTAACTGCTGTTGCAATTCAGCAATTTTTGCATGAACACCTTTTAAGACTTGAGACGGGTTTTGATATTTTCGCATCTGAACAATCCCTTCTATGGTGTCTGGATTGTTGTTTTTACCCAAAATGCCTTCACGCTCTTGATGACCAAATTGTAATTGCCCTAAATCTCGAACTCGCACAGGAATGGTATTTGTTTGAGTGACAACAACGGAGCCCAAATCATCTAGGGCATGAATTTGACCTATGCCCCGAACAATATAGCTTTGCTCACCTCGAGAAATGCGCCCTCCTCCTGAATTTGCATTATTGTTATTAATCGCACTCACCACATCGTTTAACACTACGCCATAAAGCGCCATTTTGTCTGGATCAAGAATCAACTGAAATTCTTTGGTAAACCCACCGAAATTATTAATATCTGCAATACCTTTAACCTCTTTCAAAGCCGGTATCACTATCCAGCGTTGTATTTCTGACAACTCCATCAAGTTTTTCGTATTTGATTCCAGCGTATATCGATAAATTTCACCACCAGAACCGGTCAATGGATCAAGAGAGGGTTGGATGCCTTGTGGTAATATCGCCTGGTTTATATGTTCAAGCACGCGTTCTCGAACGAAATAATCATCTTTCTGACCGTTAAAAACCAGCGTAATCAAAGACAAAGCAAACGTGCTACTTGACCGTATGGTAAACAAATCCGGTGTATTGACAAGAGCACGCTCTAAAGGAATGGTAATTTGTTTTTCAATGTCTTCGGCATCAAGTCCCGGAACTTGTGTGGTCACGCGAACGATCACATCACTCAGCTCTGGATAGGCTTCTATTGTCATCTGAGTACATGAATAATAACCATATATCAGTAAGAGAACAGCAATACCCCATACGATATGGCGTCGTCGAAAGCACGCTTCGATCAATCGACTAATCATTAATTAAAATCCCACCACTTGCTGCAATTCGCTCTCCAGCCTGAAGTCCTGATAAAACGCGCACTAAACCAGCATCCTCAGTTCCTAATTGAATTTTGCGTGATTTAAAACACCACGGAGTTGTTTCAACAAAAACAGATGTCGCATCATTGTTCATTAACACGGCAGAGAGTGGAATCAAAATTTGGTATGATTGAGGGATCGTGATATCAACTTTTGCGAACATATTTGGCTGAAGCTGCCCATCCGCATTTGAAAAAACAATTCGCGTTTTATTCCGACGCGTATCCGAGTCAATCATTGAATTTACAAGATCAATCTTACCGTGCAAAACGCGATTTGGATAAGCCGGAAGATGAACCTGGACGGCTTGATTTTGGCTTACCATGCTCACTAAATTTTCAGGTACATAAGCAGTCAACCAGAGGGTACTGAGGTTATCAATTGCCATTAAAGGGGTTGTTAAATCGTTAATATAAGACCCTGCTCCGTAGTTCAATGTAGTCACCCGACCCTCAATCGGTGCTCGAATGATTAGTCGATCAGCTACTCGTTTTCCTAAAATTATCAGTTTAGTTTTGGTTCGTTTTTTTTCGATTAACGCTTGACGATAGTCATTTTGAACTTGTTGAACTCCTTTGACTGAAATGCCCCCTGCATCTTGAACTGCCTTTGCCCGTTTTAATGACGCCGCTGTTAACTCAAACATCCCTTTTGCATTTTCATAATCTGCATAGGCTTGTGCTAAATCAGAGGAACGAATCTCAGCAATGACTTGATTTGGTTTAACAAAATCGCCTAAATTAACGTTTAGTGAAACCAATCGTCCAGTCAATGGAGAAAAAATATTAACCCGGTTGGCTGGGTTGATTTCAAATAGCCCAGGAACTGTAATCTGGTGCGGTAGTTTTGATGCCACAACGGTTTCAACCATAATTTGTGTACGTAAAGGAGAGTATTTAGGTATTTTGATTTGATTACCTTGACGAAGAATCATTGGTTTTGTGGGTAATTTATTTCGACTTGATGCGATAGCCGAGCAGCCTTTGAACAATAATGCTATCAAAACCAAGGCGATTACTGTGGCAAACATAACAACCATTATCTGATGATTTGGTTTAAGTTTTTTGTATCCACTGTGAATTTTTTCCCGTATTCTCATAAAACTATTCCTTGTTTTAAAAATGTCGAAAACGCAGGATATTGGCAACAATCGTAAACTAAATATTGTTTAATCATCTTGCTTGTGTCAAAGCAAGATTGTCAAGTGAAAACAAAACGGATTATTTTATGAAAATTAAAGGACTTTTATTAATTTTGGTTAGCATGCTTATCGTGTTAAGTGGGTATATCCTATATATGCATCACGATGAGTTACATCTTAAAAAACTGACATTTAATCAGCTTCCAAGCTGGGAGACTGCTGACACAGAGCATACATTCCGTGCGTTTAAAATTTCATGCAAAACATTTTTAAGACAAAATCCCGATACGTTTGTAGGCAGTCCATATATTCCTTTAAAGGCGAAAGATTTCTATCCTGCCTGTCAAGCGGCTTTGTCTTCCGATTTAAAATCAAATAAAAAGAGGCAGGCATTTTTTCAACAATGGTTTGTGCCGGTCGAATTTTTTAACCACAAACCATTAGACGGTTTATTTACAGGCTACTATGTTGCTTTATTAAAGGGTAGTTTAACAAAAACAAAAACCTACAATGTACCGATTTACGGAACGCCTGATGATTTAATTTCCATTGATTTAAGTTTATTTGATTCAACTCAAATAAATCGTCGAATCTTTGGCCGAATACAAGGCAATAAAGTGATTCCGTATTATTCTCGTAAACAAATAAACGAAGGCGCCATTAAAAAATCTGCACTTGTTCTTCTTTGGGTTGATAGCCAAATAGACCGTTTGTTTTTAGATATTCAAGGTTCAGGAGTCGTACAACTTGAAGACGGCTCTCAAGTCTTCATCGGTTATGCTGGCCAAAATGGTGCACCCTACACACCGGTTGGTCGTTATCTGATTGATAAGGGGCTCATAAATAAAAAAGATGCATCTATGCAAAGTATTAGAGCCTATTTAGAAGCACACCCAGAAGATATAAACCTCGTTCTCAATCAAAATGAATCTTTTGTTTTTTTTCAACGGTTACCTCAAGCAGCAGCCATTGGTGCACAAGGAACAGCCTTAACACCCGGATACTCACTAGCCGTTGACAGACAATGGATACCACTAGGCATTCCTATCTGGCTAAACACAACGAGACCCTCTAATAAAAATAATACACAAAAACCATTGAAACGCTTAATGATTGCTCAAGATACTGGCGGTGCTATTCGTGGAATGGTACGCGGTGATGTGTTTTGGGGTGCGGGTGATAAAGCAACGGCAATAGCTGGAAAAATGAAAAATCCAGGGCGCTACTGGTTATTTTTGCCAAAGCACATTGTTAGGCGCTTAGAAAAAGAGAACATCATTCGGTAATCCCAATAAAAATAGCTCTTGAATTATGAATTGCTAGGGCTATCTAATGTTGAGGGATGTTCTGGATCGGGTTTAAAA
>JAJZSG010000003.1 GCA_021849905.1 Pseudomonadota bacterium | reverse complement strand
TTCCGATCTGATGATATATAGCAGTACCATGATATGCACCAGCATGATGATAAACTGTACCGCCACGATACGTACTACCGTGATGATAAACGGTTCCATTGTGATAAACCGAGCCACCGTGATGATAAGCTGTACCATGATGACTTACAGCAACATAAGCATGTGCTTGTTTACTGGCCATAATTGTCAAAGATAATAATGATAATGCTATTACGAATGGTAATTTACTCGATTTAACGCATCTTTCCATAATGAGCTCCTTTTAAAATAAAAAGTTATAATACATATGCTTTAATTATAGACATAAAATTAAAAATAAAATCATTTTATTTTATGCTAAATTTTTGTTTATGAGATTTATTTGGTATTTTTATCACTTAAAGTCTATAATTGAAGCAATTTGAATTATTTATTGGATTTTAAAATGAAACAGGCAAATGAACTTTCTGCTATTCCCATACAAATTAATCGTTTGTTAGAAAATCTTTTAAACCCACCTGTAAACCTAGCTAAACTGATGAAGGGTTGTGCGGATTTAATGCGCCTATTGCCTGAAACTTATGAGGGAGATATCGAGGCTCTTACCAGAGGGGTAAACTGGGAGAATAGACCTAAACAATTATTTGCATTTTATGCTTTTTTACAGCAGCTTGATTCGGATGAATTTAATCAATATAAAAATCAATTCGAACTGTTACGTAAAATCTTCGACAATGGAGTTTTGCCTCTGTACATCAACAATCCTCGTTTTATTCCTCGAATTCAAAAAGAAATTCGCTCGGAATTTGCACCTATTTTTCAACAAGCAACCCACACAACCGGTTTGATTGGACAAATTGAAGACGCGGTAAAAAATAGATCTACTATTGATTTACCCACAAACGTTCCTATCAGTCAGCTCGACACTAGTTTATCAGGCCTTTTGGATAACTGGACTGGATTTAATGCTAGTTCTTCAATCAAAGTGCTGCAATGTATCGAATGTTCTTACGGTACCATAGCAAATTTTCAAAACAGGGATGGACGCAAAGGCGAGAACCAAGATGCGGCTGTGTTAATGGCACTCAGTGATGAGGCGATCTATAGCCAAAAAAATACACAATTTTCTAATCGAGCCGATTTTGGGAAAATTTTAGCGAACACTTATCGTCAGTTAGACAGGCGATTTGATCAACACCTTTTTTCTGGCGGTACAACGGCCGCAACCAATTTACTGGTCAATAACCAACTATTTACGGCTACTCTCGCCGATGCCGCCTCATTTCTTGTCGCATACGATAATGCGGGTCAGGTGATGAGGGTTAAGCGTTTGAATGAGGTCACACATAAGCCTACGTGGTCAGAAGAGCGCAATCGGATCGAGGCAAATGGTGGTTTTATAAGAAATGGCAGAGTTAACGGGCAATTAGCGGTTTCGCGTGCAATTGGGGATAACGATCAGAGAGACGTCATTGCGGAGCCAAGTATTGATGTGTTGGATCTGGCTGAATTTGGCGATTCTGCTAAACTTCAACTGCTTGTTTGTTCGGATGGATTTACGGATCAATTTGGTTCAAATTTTGCAACGAGCAGTGATGAAAAAGCGGCTCAAGAACAGGGCTTGTCGGAATTATTGAAGACATTTAACCTCGAAAATAAAACCGAAACTGAAGTGGCTCAGTTACTGATGAACGCCACACAAAATAATCCTAGAACTGGGGATGATACCACCTTGGTAGTAACCCCCCTTAATCCTTCAGCCAGTACGATGCTGGTTGGTGTGTATGATGGACATGGACACGATGGCGGGTTGATTGCGACCGAGGTTGCCACTTCCATTGCAGACGTATTTGTCAATCAAAGTCGACTTGAGGCTGCACAATCTCATCAATATGATGAGTTAAATAACGAGGAGCGATTGGCCTTTCGTGAATGGCTGGTTAATCTACATAAAAATGAAGGCTTTACCACACTTAATCAAATTCTGGCAGCTCAGTCCCCCGCGGCTTTACATCGACTGAACAATAGCATGAACGTGATAGTGAGCCGATACCCTGGTCATGATGATATCAACTCATATCGAGCATTGCAGCGTTTGACACATTCACCGCAACCTATAGTGTCTCCTCCTGTACAAACGATCCCTGATTCTGTCGTTCCAGCAAAGGCGGAAACGAATGCGCAGCATAGTCAGAATGCCCTATTAGGAATAGATCCTCAACGCCATAGAGACGACGATAAACTACCGCTTCAAATTCAACCTGAAGTGGTTAAAGCAGCTCAGTCCAATGCTTTACCTCAAATTTTAACGCAAATATTAACTCATTTGCCAACAACGCTACCTGGGTTAGCGAATGCCTGTGCGGATTTGATACGTTTATTTCCTGATACCGACGCAGCGGACGCGGATGCTCTTATCTGTGGAATTGACTGGGATAATTATCCAAAAGCTCTCTATGCATTTGATGCTTTTTTACAGCAGCTTGATTCGAATGAATTTACTCAGTACAAAAAGCAATTTGAACTGTTACGAAAAATTTTGTCTGAAAGAGTTTTAAACATATTCATCACCCATCCTCGTTATATTCCTCGAATTAAGACAGAAATTCGATCTAAATTTGTACCTATTTTTCAACAGTTAACATATATGACCGGGCTAATTGGACAAATAGAAGATACAGTAAAAAATCAGTCCAACATTGATTTAACGATGAAGATTCCGACCAATCAACTTGGCATGACCTTATCAAGTCCTTGGAAGAATTGGACTGGATTAGACGCAAGTTTTTCGACAATTACACCCCAATATATTGAATTCCCTCACGGTTCAATAGCGAATTTTCAAAACTCGGATGGACGTGAGGTGGGTAATCAGGACTCGGCCATGTTGGTCGAGTTGGGTCATGAAGAAATTTACGGTCAAAATAACACACACTTTGCTGATCAAGCCAATTATGTTCAAATTTTAGCAAGTACTTATCATCAATTAGACCTGCGATTTAATCCAATCCTCTACTCTGGCGGTACAACGGCCGCAACGAATTTATTGGTCAATAATCAATTATTCACGGCCACTCTGGCTGATGCATCCTCGTTTCTGATTGCGTATAATCAAGATGGTGAGGTGATGACAGTGACTCGCCTTAATCAAGTAACCCATAAACCGGCCTGGTCAGAAGAGCGGTCTCGAATTGAAGCCAGTGATGGTTTTATAATGAATGGACGAGTTAATGGACAATTAGCAGTTTCTCGTGCAATTGGAGATAATAACCATAGGGGAGTGATTGCAGAACCCAGTATTGACGTATTGGATCTTAATGCATTTAGTGATTCTGCTAAGCTGCAATTGTTAGTTTGTTCGAATGGATTTACGGATCAATTTGGTTCAAATTTTGCAACGAGCACTGATGAAAAAATTGCACAGGAACAGGGATTGTTAAAATTATTAAAAACGCTTAATCTCGAAAATAAAACAGAAACCGAAGTGGCTGAATTATTGCTGAATGCGGCACAGAATGATCCTACTACTTACGATGATACAACCCTTATCTTGACCACCCTTGAGCCAACAGCCAATATGAGGCTGTTTGGTGTCTACGATGGACACGGGCCCGATGGTGGGTTGATTGCGACCGAGGTCGCTAAGACTATTACCGATGTATTGATCGATCAAAGTCGGCTTGAGGCAGCACAACGCAATCAATATGATCGTTTAAATAACGAAGAGCGGATAGCATTTCGTGAATGGCTGGTTAATCTATACACTAACCAAGGTTTTGGGACGCTCAATAACATTCTGGCAGCACAATCCCCTTCAGCGTTAAGACGACTAGAACGAAGTTGGAAGACGTTAGTAACACAGTATCCTGATGATATCAGGACTAAAACGAACAAATCGCTTGAACAGTTAACCTATGATGTCTACAAAAAGAGTATGTCATCACCGTCTAGCAGGGTTGGATTTTATCAATCAGCGAGGCAGGACAGTGTCCCTCCTCAACAAGAAACACCACCAACTAAGGGTCCAGGGATAGGTTGATTGACTTCAAAAAGAGTACAAATTACTTTGAAATTATTTGGATATTAATGCCTTTGATTGTTGGACTTTTGCGTGTTTCACGTAAATAATCAATCAAAGGGCAATCTACTATTTTTTTATTTGTTGAGGTAGCCGCTCTGAATATAAGTGTGTCTTGATGACGTATTGCAAATCCCAAGTGAGACACGTTTAGATGAGTGCCTATTTGTTTGTGTAAATCCCAGTTGGGGCGAACAATTTCAATAATCGAGCCATCAGGAATTTGATTGAATAACTCACGATTCGCTTTGCCGTTTTCATCAAACAAAGCAGTTAAGGGAATATAGGGTATTCGAGAGAGTTGACGCGGTAGATGCTTGCCTTGTTGCTTGAGAGCAATTAATCGCCGATCTTTATCCTTAGTATTTAAGGGTTGGACTCGGATGATTGATGGTGTTAAATGACGATAAAATGATGGTTTATCAATCAGTGTGGCTGCCGTTTTCGATACAGAGCGTCCTTTTTTATCTTTTATCGTTGATGTGATGTCTTTGATAAATCCTTGTTGCTGATTATTTTGATTCCAATCCAGGCATGTAAAATGATTACGATTGATAAAAGACACATGCCCTTTTTTGTAACGTACTTTGTTTATATACTGTTTGAAATTTTTGAGATTATCGGCCAGTGTTAATGCTAGAACGGTATCTACAAACGTTTCGCAATCAAATGCATCGATACGATACAACGGTAAATTGTCATAATCACTTTTTGCACCTTCGCCTAACGCGCCTTTTAGATAGGGTTTTTCCAAGAAGGTGGTGCTGATGGCGTCAATGCGTGAGGGTAAATTAGATTGTGGTTTACTGTGGAGCGTACGATAAAGTTGTTTAATCGCGATATCGGCTTGTTGTTCTTGAGAAAACTTGTCAGCTATAGCATGGAATGAGATTATAACCAACGTGCAAGGGACAATGAGTTTTCTAAGCAAGCGTGGCATGCGTATGATCTTTTCTAATTAGAGAACTTTTTTATTTTACGTGTGTTTTGGAAAATGAACAATAAGCGCGCTATTTTCGTGTAACAAATCACCTCAAAATCAGGATTTTTTTATGCTAAATGCGATCTGGTTAACCATGATGTGCCTTGCGGTGGTCGTCGGTGTCATTGAAGGGCGTCTTGATAAGGTAGTTCATGCCGTAACGGATTCTGCTAAATTGGGTTTTGATGTGGCATTGGGTTTAACGGCCATCATGTCTTTGTGGTTAGGCATTATGGGCATTGCTCAAACATCGGGTTTGGTTAATCGTCTTGCTCGATGGTTGCAACCCATCATGCACCGTTTATTTCCAGACGTGCCGGTTGATGACCCTGCCATGGGGGCGATGATCTTGAATATTTCCGCCAATATGCTGGGATTGGCCAATGCAGCAACGCCCTTTGGATTACAGGCCATGAAAGAATTGCAGCGCCTAAATGCGCACGCGCATGTAGCCAGTAATGCAATGTGTACGTTTTTAGCGATTAATACGTCCAGTGTACAATTGATTCCGGCAACAGCTATTGCCTATTTGGCTGCAAATGGTAGCTTGAATCCCAGTAGTGTTATTTTCAGTTCATTGGTGGCAACGAGCGTGTCGACCGCTGTTGCGATTATCTCCGTGACGTTTTTGGCTAAATTGCCGATATATCAGATCAAGCGTGCAGGCAATTTATGAGTCATTTTGCAAATCAATTATCAAACGTGCTTTTCCTGTTATTCATCGTTGGTATACCATTGTACGGTGCTGTTAAAAAAATTAATGTGTTTGATGCGTTTATCGATGGTGCAAAGCTTGGATTTGAAACGAGCATCAGTTTAATCCCTTATCTCATTGCCATGATGGTTGCGATTGGGATGTTACGGGCATCTGGTTTTTTTGATTTATTAAATACTGAATTGGCGCCACTACTCTCTTTTATCGGTATGCCGCCGGATTTGCTTCCGCTAGCCTTGATTCGTCCTTTTTCGGGGAATGCGTCATTAGGCATGATGGCCGAGTTGATTCATCAACACGGTGGTGACTCATTTATTTCTAAAACGGCAGCAACGATGATGGGTAGTACGGAAACCACGTTTTATGTGATTGCGGTCTACTTTGGTGCAGTTAACATAAAGCGAACTCGTCATGCGATTCCGGCAGGACTTTTGGCGGATCTAGCCGGCATTGTAGCGGCGGTTTTCATCTGTCGGTATCTTTTTATTGCCTAGACAAATTGAGCATGGTGTTATACATTGAACCTTTTTGATTTGGAATGACGAATGCGTGTTGCCTTAATGGTTGAATACGATGGCAGCCAGTTTCATGGCTGGCAATCCCAAACGGGATTGCGAACCGTTCAGAATGTATTAGAGTATGCAATCAGTCAGGTTGCGTCCCAAGAGGTTAGCGTTGTTTGTGCGGGAAGAACAGATACGGGTGTGCATGCAACCAGTCAGATTATTCACTTTGATTCTGAAAAAGAACGTGCAAGTCGTGCCTGGATTCATGGCGCGAATTCTTTTCTGCCAAAAGATGTATGTGTGAAATGGGCCAGAGAAATGCCAGACGATTTTCATGCTCGTTTTTCGGCGCTGTCTAGACGATATCAATATGTAATTCATAATACGCCAGTCAGACCTGCTTTGATGCGCGGTAACGTCACCTGGCAATACCGCCAACTTGACCATCGGGTGATGCAAGAGGCTTGTCAATTTTTGATTGGTGAGCATGATTTTACTTCTTTTCGCTCGGTTGAATGTCAGTCTAAAACTCCCATGCGTCGCATTCACCATCTTCAAGTAACGCGTCGAGGTGATATGCTTATTATCGACATCACCGCGAATGCCTTTTTGCACCACATGGTTAGAAATATAGCGGGTGTTCTTATGGCAGTTGGTTCAGGTCGAAAACCACTGGCTTGGGTTCATGATGTTTTGTTAGCAAAAGACCGACGATTAGGCGCTGAAACAGCACCTCCTTACGGTTTGTATTTAATGGCTGTAACCTATCCAGAAGACTTTGGTGTGTTGCATAGCATGACAAGTTTGCCATTTTTTTTAGATGTTCCAGGACAATGATATGAAAGAAAGTAATGAAAAACGGATGCACTTTATCAGACAATTGATTAACGATGATTTGAATACCGGTAAACATCAAGGCCTTGTGACGCGCTTTCCACCGGAGCCTAATGGCTATTTGCATATTGGTCATGCAAAATCGATTTGTTTGAATTTTGGTTTGGCGGAAGAGTTTTTGGGTCGCTGTTATTTACGTTTTGACGATACCAACCCAACGAAAGAAGAGGATGAGTATGTCCAGGCCATTATAGCAGATGTTCGCTGGTTAGGCTTTTCCTGGTGTGATATCACGCATTCATCGGATTATTATCAAGCACTCTATGACTTCGCTGTTCACTTGATCAAGCAAAATTTGGCGTATGTGGATAGTTTAACCATGGATGAGATTCGCGAATATCGAGGCACCCTACAAGAGCCAGGCCGTGAAAGTCCTTATCGCAATCGCAGCATGGATGAAAATTTGGATTTATTTGCACGGATGAAAGCGGGGGAGTTTCCTGATGGCTTGCACGTGTTACGAGCCCGTATTGATATGCGCTCGGGCAATATTAACATGCGAGACCCGGTTTTATATCGAATTCGACATGTTGCCCATCAGCGAACCGGAACAGATTGGTGTATTTATCCGATGTATGATTATGCCCATCCGATTTCAGATGCGCTAGAAAACATTACCCACTCACTGTGTACCTTGGAATTTCAAGATCATCGTCCTTTATACGACTGGTTGATTGACCATGTGCCGGTAACCGCAAGACCCGTGCAAACAGAATTTGCGCGCTTAAATCTATCGCATACCATAACCAGTAAACGCAAACTTCGTGAATTGGTTGAAAAAAAGATAGTCACCGGCTGGGATGATCCCCGATTACCGACGCTTTCAGGCATGCGTAAACGGGGTTATCCGCCCGAAGCTATTCGTAATTTCTGCGAAATCATTGGCATTTCACGAAGTGATTCAGTGATTGATATGTCTATTTTTGAAGCTTGCGTGCGAGATGTGTTAAACGCATCAGCTAAACGCGCCTTGTGCGTGTTAGATCCTTTAAAAATCGTGATTGTGAATTATCCTGAACATCAAGTTCAGGAGCTTGATGTTCCTTTTAATTCACAAGATCCGGATTCAGGCCGTCGCGTATTGCCATTTTCTCGTGAGTTGTTTATTGAACGTAGCGATTTTATGCAAGACCCACCGAAAAAATATTTTCGATTGTCCCCTGGTACGGAAGTTCGACTACGCCATGCTTATGTGATTTGCTGTACGGATGTGATTCGTGATGAGCAGGGTGAGGTGGTTGAGTTGCATTGCACCTATGATGAAAACACCTTGGGTAAAAATCCCGAAGATAGAAAAGTAAAAGGTGTTATTCATTGGGTATCGGCAGCTCATACGCATCCTGTGACGATTTATCAATATGACCGATTATTCCATGATGCCAATCCAGCTCGCGAAGATGATTTTTTGCAGTTTTTAAACGCAGACTCCTTAGCGGTCCAACAGGGCTTATGTGAACCCGCAATGGCAAACGCATCATCGGGTGAGGTGTTTCAATTTGAGCGATTGGGATATTATTGCGTGAATCAAGTCACGAATGGCAAGGTTCGCGCCTTTCATCGAGTGGTTGATTTAAAGGATACATGGGCAAAGGTGGATTAAATGCTTAACATTTATAATTCCTTAACACGAAAAAAAGAGCCTTTTACACCGATAACACCGGGTAAGATTGGATTATATGCCTGTGGAATGACGGTTTATGATCGTTGTCATTTAGGCCATGCGCGCTCCATGGTGTCTTTTGATGTGATTGTCCGGTTTTTACGACAACAAGGTTTTGATGTCACTTATGTTCGTAATATTACGGACGTGGATGATAAAATTATTGCTCGTGCTCATGTGCAAGGCATTTCTATTGACGAGCTAACAACTCATAACATCAAAACCATGCAGGATGATGCAAAAGCACTTTATGTTTTACCTCCGGATGTTGAGCCACGCGCAACAAATCATATTGATCATATCATCCGTTTGATCAAACGTTTAATCGAACGTGATTATGCGTATGTGGGTGACAATGGTGATGTGTATTTTGAAGTCGCGCGCTTTTCTGATTATGGTAAATTATCCAATAAAGACATTGAGGGGTTAGAGGCAGGAGCGCGAATTGAGGTGGTGAAAGAAAAGCGCTCACCATCAGACTTTGTGTTGTGGAAAATAGCGAAGCCTTGTGAGCTCGGTTGGCAATCGCCCTGGGGCGAGGGGCGTCCTGGTTGGCATATTGAGTGTTCTGCTATGGCCATGAATGAGTTGGGCGAGCAGTTTGACATTCATGGTGGTGGGCTTGATTTGCAATTTCCTCATCATGAAAATGAAATTGCTCAAAGCGAGGCGGCAACCGGTAAATCCTTTGCCAATTATTGGTTACATGTGGGTATGTTGCAAATTAATAATGAAAAAATGTCCAAATCAACCGGCAATTTTTTTACTATTGAGGACGTATTAAAACAACATCAGCCTGAAATTGTGCGTTACTTTTTATTAAGCAGTCATTATCGAAGCCCGTTAAATTATTCTGTTGATACGCTAGAAAATGCCGCAAAGGCTTTAACCCGACTGTATCAGTCGATTAAAGGGTTTGATTTGAATACAAATTATCCGATTAATGCCGATTGGTTAGCTCAATTTAATGCGGCCATGAATGATGATTTTAATACCCCTATTGCCTTGTCCGTTATGTTTCAATTAAGTCATGAGCTTAATAAAAACAAGTCACCTGAATTGGCGGCAACGCTTAAGTATTTGGGTTCAATACTGGGTCTACTAAACGAAGTGCCAGAATCTTTTTTGCAATCTGGCTCTCAATCGCTTGATGTTGATGTTATTAATCAACAAGTAGCCGCGCGTGTTCAAGCGCGTTTGGAACGTGATTGGGCTTTAGCGGATAAAATAAGAGCCGAGCTTTTGGCTCAAGGGATTGAGATAGAAGATGGCCCTGAAGGAAGCACGTGGCGTACTGTTTAGATTCTTAAGAGCAACCATAACCAACCGCTAAATCTTGATAGAGTTTAACGATAGTGATGAGTTGCTCAAGTTTGTGTTGATTAACGGTAATTTTAATCTTGTCTAGTTCGGTTTTCTCTTTTAAGAGGGTGGCGTAACTGATAATGCCTTTTTGATATAAATCACGATTTAATTGATAGGCATTATCCAGGTTTTTTTCTGCACGTGTTGTTTCATGCAATCGCTGGCTATAAAATGACTGAGCAGATAAATCCGTACTCACATCACGTAAGATTTTCCGTAAGACATTCAAATATCGATAATAAGCTGCTTTTTTGAGCCCTCGGGCTTTATCCAATTCACCAAAGTTTGATAAATTAATCAGTGGTCCTTCAAGTAAACCTTGTTTAAACGTAATGGGCATGCCGAGATGGGTGCCATTGGGTACAGTGCCTATATCACCGAATAAAGCACTTAATTGAATTGTGGGTAGAAAATTACTGATAGCAAGTCCTACGCCCGCATGAGTTACCTTTAAAGTATTCATGGCTTCCATAAGATCCGGACGATTTTCAATCACGTTGATGGGAAGTGCGCCGATAATCATCTGATGACTATTGATTTGACTAAAGGTTTGTGTAAAAGACCATTTCGCAGGATTTTCATTTAACAGATATCGCATCATATTTTGGCTGGCGATGATATTTTTTTTAATAACGAATTCTTCTGATTGAATAAGATTGAGCCGACTTTCTGCTTGACTCAACGTAATATCCGATGACAATCCACCGCTGTAAGTTGATTTATTAATGGCTACGTCTTCTTTAACATCGCGTTCAACGGCTTGTAAAAGTTTTAATTGTTCGATTTCTGCAAGATGATTAAAATAGCTTTCTGCAATTTGAGCAATCACAGCGAGCTTAACCGTGTCACGTGTGTTTTTTGTTATTTTAACACTAAATTGTGCTTTTTGTTGCTCTTTGATTTGGCTGAGAACATTTAACGTATACGTGGGTATTGCCGCAACCACGACGCCGGGAAATCCTAAATTAGGAAAGGATGAATAACCCGCTAGTTCATTAACGCCTGGGATCCAATTGAGTTTAACTCGTTTTAGTTCGCCAAGGGCTGCTTCAATATTAGCTGTTGCAACATGAATATCATTATTGCGTTTCAGGCCTTTTTCAATGAGAGCATTGAGTGCGGGGTCTTTAAATTGCTTCCACCAGGCGATGCAGGATAAATTCTGTTCTGAGGTGGTCAGTTGTGCGTTGATGGCATCCCATTTTGCAGGAATAATTACAGGCTCCTTATGGATTGAACGGTTGAAAAATGAGCAAGATGTCATTAACAGGCTAAAAATTATGATCCATGGGGTACGAATCGGATTTACTTCCTTCAAACTCAGTCTCCTAGATCCTTTAATCGTTGAAGCGCATGATTGACGTCTTCCACATCATGTTCTGTTTGGGTTGAGTTGGATACGTATAATTGTCTTATGGTTTGATAGGCGTGCTCAACCGTTGTATTAAAATCATTCAATTCTTTAAGGCTATGGTGGTGGAGCTGATAATCATGTTTGACTCCGACTAAAAACTCATTGAGCTCTATGATTTTTCTATTGAATAATACGCTATGTTTTAAGAATTGGCTGCGTCTAATGGGTTTTGTGGTAACGATATGAAGTAAGCTGCTTAAGTGAAGCACAAGAGCGCATTGCAAATCAGAGTAAAATTTATGCGTTAACTGACTTTTTTTAAAGACAAAATATTCGAAAAACAAGCAAATACTGAATGCAATCAAGGTAGCTATTGCATAATCAAAAAGAAAGTTATAAAGCTGATAGTCATCTGATGCATAATAATCAAGTCCTAAGCCTGTTAATGTGACAGTGAATATCGTTGGGAAAAGATAGCTTTTACCTAAAGAAAAAAAAGCCATGAAAACAATGATCGGAATAACCACTAATATCATGCGATAATCAATTTGTATAAAACAAAATAAAGCATAAGATAGTAAAAGACCAAGCATGGAACCTAAAAATCGATGTAACGTGCGATGTAAACTTCTTCCCGAATCAAATCCTGCATAAATCATCATAACGGCAAAACCAACCCATCCTGCATGTGAAATGAGTAAAAATCGTTGAAAAGCCAGTGCAAACATAAACACGGTGCAGATCTGTAAGGCGCGTGTTGTTCGATAATCTATTTTTTCAAACATAAATGATTCCAGGTTTTCACCAATTTTGTAAAATTTTTATCGTGATTAAAGCCTAAATCATAGGGGTGTTCTTTTTTGACCGCATCAATAAAATCGCGTAAATCATGAACAACCAAATTTAAAGACGGGTCATCAAGTCTTGAATACGGATTTTTATCAACGCAGCTGTTTAAATGTAGTTCATTTGCTAAGAGAGTCATTTTTAATATGCTAAATGTGGATAGTGTTCGTGGCAGCATATTGGCAAAGGTCACCATGTGCTGGGTATGTCCTTGTACCAAAGAAAATTGAATCGGTTGACGCTCAACAATCGTCAGCAAATTATTCAATGTTTGTTGCAGTAGCAAAATAAATGCTCTTAGCCACAATCGATAATAATAACTAAGTGGGAATAAAATTAGGCAACCCAAGACAATTATCATCGCAAAAAACGTGGTTAACGTGTTATTTAAAACAATATCCAAGCCTGTATCGTTGTTAGCATAAAGGGTAGAGTAGGATGCGAGACTCAGCATAATTGGAATCAGTGGCATCATCATTTGGAATCGGTGTAATGCGTAGGAGTAAAGCCAAAACGTGGTGAAGAAAACAAAAAGCAAGAGAAAAAAGGGATAAGACGGAAATATTCCAAAAAAAAATATCATAATCCCAGCGCCCGTTATACTTAAAATAAAGGCTTTGTATTTATCTCTAATGTGCTCTGCCGCGGCCTCAGCACCCAGTGCCGTAATGGGCACATAAAAAAAATTAAAATAAACCTGGGGAATATCAGTAAATGAGTTACATACGAATAATACAAGTAAAATATAAACCATTTTGACCCCATTTAATCGGTGTAATCCGTAAGGATCATAGGTCTCAATGGTGTGAGTGAGCTTTGATATAAACATATGCGCTAGCACCCGGTTGTAATGGAAAGTTAGGATCAGGATCTAGAATTTTGATTTGCAAAGGGAGCCTTTGCGGAATTAATAACCATTCGTTTTCATTTTTCACCATTTGTTGCTGTGTGCGGTGAATCGTATTTTGTCTATCTGCCGCCCAAATGGTATTTACAACGCGACCATGAAACAGTTTGTTGAAATAATACATACGCATAATGATATAAGCTTCATCGCCTGGGCGAATAAAGCGTAAATCTGTTTCGTTAAAATTGGCTTGTACCCACCAGGTTGACGTATCGATAAACGAAAACAAGGGCCTGTGAATTTTAACCGGCGTGCCGGTTGAAATATACATGTTATCAACAATCCCATCAGAAGGCGCTCTGACAATGGTTAGTTTCAAATTAACCAGCGCGTTATCCATGGCGGCTTTTAGTGCGCTCACTTGTTTTTGTTGTTCGATAATTTGTTGATCTTCAATGGCAATTTGTTTTTGTAAGGCTTCTTTTTGTTTTTCAATCGATTGTAAGGTGTAATTTAATACCTTGACTTCAAGGCGTGATACTGCTTGGCGAACCCCAGGGCTATTTTTTAATTGATATTCAAGCTTGGCTTTTTCCAAATCAAAAATAGCGGATTGGAGTAATGCTTTTGTTTTTTGTGTTTGGTGTTGAATGACGCCAATTCGTTCAATAGCTTGTTCGTACTTTGATTTTGCAAATTCATAAGCCAGTTGATAAGGTTTTTGATAGATTTTGATGAGCGGTTGACCTTTTTTAACGGGTTGTCCGTTTTTTATATATATTTTTGTGATATAGCCGGACACATCAGCGGCAATGGGGGTGACATTCGTCGTGACAAATGCATTATTCGTTATGGGTATTAAATATGAAAACGAATGGTAGAGCCCGATTAAAAGTCCCAGAGCAATAACCATTATCGGTAAATTAAACTCGTGTTTTGAGACTTTGAATATACCGGGCATATTTAATGTCAATTTGGAAGATAGGCTTTCAATTTTATAACATAGATAAAGATGTTAAACAAATAGAGCTCTTTGTTATATCTAGGGGTGTCCCATTAAAAAATTCTTATGGTGCCTGAGTTGAAGACCATCGCGCACAAGGATGTGCGCGATGATCGCAGGAGCGGGTTCGTCTGAAACCAGGTAGCATAAGAATTTTTTAATGGGACACCCCTGCTCTTTGTTATATCGCCTCGAAAAAACAAGCTTCGTCTGCTAATCTGTATAAGACGGTTACATCAATACCAAGGATAGGGCTTATGGAAAGACCAGTGTCAGAATGTGTTCAGCAAGATACTCATTCGATCGGGGATTTTTTTAATTTAATCGATAAGATTTATCAAGCCAATTTGGCAAAAGTGACATCCGGTGTGAGTCCTGCATCGTTGCAAATTGCTTGGTTTTCTTGGTTTGCGCAGTTAGCTCAAGCACCTGGACGCCTGCTAAAACTCACACTTTACCCTATTTCATATGCTGGTGATGGTTTAAATCAGATTGTGTCAGAAAATTTACCTGCATCTGGTCGTGACGTTCGTTTTCATAGTGAAAATTGGCAATTTATGCCCTGGCGCATGTTTGCAGAAGGGTTTTTGTTTATGGAGGATTGGTGGCGTTATGCGACGCAGGACGTTCCAGGTTTATCTGTTCGAGCGGAACGAATGGTATCGTTTGCTACCCGACAGCGTTTGGATGCTTTATCGCCTGCTAATTTTATTCTGACCAATCCGGATTTGTTCATGGAAACGGTGCGTTCTGCGGGTGAAAATATTGTTCATGGCACCAACATGGTTGTTAAAGATACCTTGGATAAATGGCTGGGCAACCCACCCGCTGGAGCTGAGCGTTTTATACCGGGCAAAGATGTGGCAATCACACCGGGGCGCGTTGTGTTTCAAAATCATCTCATTGAGCTAATCCAATATAACCCTCAGACAGAGCTGGTATTCAAAGAACCTATCTTGATGATTCCGGCATGGATCATGAAATATTATATTCTTGATCTCTCAAAAACCAATTCGCTAGTGAATTGGCTTGTTAGCCAAGGCCATACGGTATTTATTGTGTCTTGGTTAAATCCCAGCGCTGAGGATAGATATTTGGGTTTGGATGATTACTATCGCTTAGGTGCAATGGCTGCCCTCGATGCGGTTTTTTGTTTGATCCCAAGGTCTAAAATTCATCTGATGGGGTATTGTTTAGGTGGTACACTCGCACTTATCACGGCTGCTGCAATGGCACGCTGTCATGATAAGCGTCTTAAAAGCTTAACACTTCTAGCTGCTCAAGGTGATTTTACTGATGCAGGCGAGTTAATGTTATTTATTAACCAAAGTGAAGTGTCGTTTCTTGAGAACATGATGTGGGAGCAAGGATATTTAGATACCAAACAAATGGCCGGGTCCTTTCAAATGTTACGGTCGTATGATTTGATTTGGTCTAAAATGATTCATGATTATCTGCACGGTCAAGATCGCAGCATGATTGATCTACTAGCCTGGAATGCCGACGCAACTCGTATGCCTTACAAGATGCATAGCGAATACTTGGAGAAGTTATTTTTGAATAATGATTTTGCTGCAGGTCGATTTACGCTTGAAAATGAACACGTGGTTGCTGAAAATATTCATTTGCCTACGTTTGTTGTGAGTACTGAAAATGATCACGTAGCGCCCTGGAAATCGGTTTATAAAACCCATCTGATGATGAATAGTGATCTGATGTTTGTATTGGCCAGTGGGGGACATAATGCGGGCATTGTAAGCGAGCCGAATCATCCGGGCCGTTCTTATCGGATTTTTGAGCGCAAGCGGGGGCATGCTTTTTTAGGTCCTGATGATTGGTTGGATATAGCTGAAAAACGCGACGGCTCCTGGTGGTTGGCTTGGCATGATTGGCTTGTATTACGGTCTAGTGAGAAGCGCGTATCACCTCCCAACGTTGATGAAACCAAGCCTTTGGCGCCTGGGCGTTATGTCTTTCAAAAATAAACGGATGATTAGATAATGGACTATAAAGACTACTATAAAGTAATGGGCTTAAGTCAGGATGCAACGCCTAAAGACATTAAGACCGCTTATCGTAAATTAGCCCGTCAATATCACCCTGATTTGAATAAAGAAGCGGATGCGGAAGCCAATTTCAAAGCACTAGGTGAAGCCTATGAGGTTCTGAAAGATCCTGAAAAGCGTAAGATTTATGACCAATATAATCGTGATATGGCGTTTAACAAACAATCACAACGAGGCGCCCATTCAAACGCTTGGGATGGTTTTGATGGTGCTCAGTATCAAAACACGGCTGATTTTTTTGAGTCGCTATTTGGTGCGCGTGCAACTCACCAGACGCCATCAAAAGGCGCTGATTTGACCGCTCAAATTCGAATCACTTTAGAAGAAGCTTATCAAGGGGTAGTTAAAGAGATAACATTGCCTAAAGTCTGTCAATCGGTATCTCAGCCTTTACGCGTTAAAATACCGGCAGGTTCTCGTACAGGACAGCAATTGCGCCTTGCAGGGATGGGGCAAAAGGGTCGTGGGGATGCGGGGGATTTATATTTAACCATTAATATTGATAAACATCCTTTTTTTGATGTGATGGGACAGGACATTTATGTCACATTACCGGTAGCCCCTTGGGAAGTGGCTTTAGGGTCAACGGTTGTGGTGCCAACTTTAGGCGGCAAGGTTGATTTAAAAATTCCACCGGGTACGCAAGGCGGTCAAACGCTTCGTTTAAAAAAACGCGGTTTGGCGGGTGGCGATCAATTAGTTATGTTAAAAATAGTGATTCCACAGCCTGTCACTGAGAAAGCGCGTGTGTTGTACCAGACTATGGCACAGGATATGCCATTTAATCCACGTGATAAGATGGGAGTTTAAAGCATGGATATGCATACCGTTATAACCGGTGTATTAACCGATGATGAGACAAATCCAGTTGCCTTTTCACAAGTCTGTCAACGATATCAAATCACGAACTCAGAGCTGATTGAATTGCTGGAGCAGGGGCTTATTCCTGAGATAACAAAACCCTCACAACACATTTGTTTCGATGCCAAAATGGTTAGGCGTATTGAGGCTGCGCGTCGTTTGCAGATGGATTTGGATGTGAATTTAGCGGGAGTGGTATTAGCGCTTGAGTTATACGATGAATTAGAGCGTTTACGATGTGAGGTGAATGTGTTGAGGCGACATGTTTCGATTTAAATAGAGCGTCATTAATGAGCTTGATTCATTAGTTTATTGACTCTATAATAAATGTAGACAAGTTTCTACAAAAAGAGCGGTTTATCATGACTATTTCAACCTATTCCAGTCGAGAGTTTAATCAAGACGTTAGTAAAATAAAAAAAGCAACGTCGCGTGGGCCCGTATTTATTACCGATAGAGGGCAGCCCGCACATGTTCTTTTGGCCATCGATGATTATTTAGAGCTGACTAGAACAAATGAAAATATAGTTGATTTGTTAGCAATGCCTGATGCATCCGATATTGATTTTGAAATTCAGCCGTTGAAAGGAGACATTTACCGTGTTGAGGAATTTGATTAATGCATTTATTAGATACTAACGTTATTTCTGAGTTAAGAAAGGGACGAAAAGCTCATTTGAATGTGATTGCCTGGGCTAGCGCTGTGTCGGCATCATCGCTGTATTTGTCTGTTATTACAATACTAGAAATAGAAATGGGAGTCTTGAAAAAAGAACGCCAAGATCCATCTCAAGGCGCTATTTTACGAGCATGGCTTAATTCGCATGTTCTTCCTGCTTTTTCAGATAAAATTCTCTACATCGATGTTGCTGTCGCTCAACGCTGTGCAAAACTACATATCCCGGATCCTAAAGCGGAGCGAGATGCGCTAATCGCCGCTACTGCACTTGTGCACGGTATGAATTTAGTGACAAGAAATGTCAACGACTTTAATGGAACCGGGGTGGAGTTGTTTAATCCTTGGACGGGCACCTAAAATCATCGACCCCAACGCTTAATCACAAGCTTAATTAAGACGCCATGTCCTTGAAGTCTAACTTTGTTTGGTAAGCCAAATCCACCAACAGATTTGTATCCGATATAATCAATGGTATATCCACCTTGCTTAAGTGACAGGAGGTGATGTGATGCATCGTATTGTGCGGATTGAACTTGACCAGGCGCGGGTAAGCCTCTGATCCAGTAATACAGGTTTTTTACAGGCAGGCGAATGCCGGTTTCTTGTTGTAATAAATCATCCGCATTTGTCGATGTGCGAAGTTTGGGCCCGTCCCGATACGTGATTTGATTGCCTTTCTTTTCAACAATAACCGTGCCGCCGCCAAGGGGGCCAAATAGACGAATTTGATAATAATTAGGACCATTTTGATGCCAATTTAACGATGCAGTCCAGCCTTTTTTTCCACGTTTTGCAGCGATAGCACCTTTTAATTCCCAGTTCGATAATGTGCTGGCAGATTGGGCTTGAGACGATGCACTTGGTTTTGGCACGATTCGATGGGCCAGTGTTGGGGTTGTGATCAGACAAAGAGACACTAAACCCAAATACCCTAATGTGTGGATTATTCTAGAATGTGACACGGTGTTACTCCCATAGTTACTTTTAACTAAGAATAGGCTAGACTTTCGTAATATACAATCGAGACTTAAGGCTCGAATACATGCCTGTTTTAATGAAACACAAAGCTATTTATCCCGGAACATTTGACCCCATTACTAACGGTCACATCGATATTATTTCAAGAGCCGCCTTAATTTTTCCCGAACTTGTGGTCGCTGTTGCCGATAGTAACAAAAAGCAGCCTTACTTTTCTCTAAAGGAGCGCGTTGCATTTGTTGATGATGCCGTGGGTATATTACCCGGTGTTAGCGTAGTTGGGTTTGATAATCTGCTGGTTAACTTTGTGCGTGAACAGGAGGCATCGATTATCATTCGTGGATTACGTGGTATATCTGATTTTGACCATGAATTTCAGTTAGCGGGCATGAATAAAAAATTAGTTGGAACGTTAGAGACACTTTTTTTAACTACATCAGAGCATGTTATGTGCATTTCATCGACTATGGTTCGTGAAATTGCGCGATTGGGTGGAGATGTGTCGGACTTTGTGCCTGATGGGGTCAATCAGGCATTGAAGTCGATTGATTTTTTATCTAGATAATATACTGGGCATGTTATCTGAATAATCTTAAGCCGCTTGCAGACAAATCATTATCGGATGTTTCATTTGAGCTGTTAAGCAACGCATTTCGTTTTTCGTCAACGAAATGATCAATCGTTGTTTTCAGCTCAACGTCATCAATCAATTTTATCGGGATGAACCAAACGAGACATGCTTTCAAAGACGCGTTTTATCAGTACTTCTTTAGTTTCCAGTGTGAATTTTGATGCATCGATAGGTTTACCAATATGAATTTCTGCATGCTGGTTTAAGTTAAACTGATGGGTTCGTGCGGGTAAAATATTAAATGCCCCTCGAATGCCCATCGGAATAATCGTTGCACCGGTTTGAATGGCCGTGATGAAAGCACCTTTTTTAAAGGGTGCAACTTTACCGTCTTTCGAGCGCGTGCCTTCTGGCGCTATCCACATGACTATGCCGCTTTCCATTAATGTCTTGACCTGCTCCAGATCTTTTATTGCTTGGGTTCTATTTTTTCGGTCTACAAAAGGGAATTCTGATGCCACCATCGCACTTCCCATAAGTGGAATCTTAGAGAGTTCTTTTTTTGATAACATGCGAATGGAGTGATTAGGAAAGGCCGTGTAACTTAAGGGGATGTCATAGAGGCTGCTGTGATTGCACATGATAATAGTGGGCTGTCCTGCAAGCGGTTCGATGTTATCGGGATTGATTACTTGACAGGTCACTTTGACGGCTCGTAAAATCCGAACAAACCAACGCTTAAGTTCCGCATCACACCATTGGCGTGTGATGCGTCCACTTAGCCCCATTAATATCGCTCGAAGACAGGTGTAGCCGGTGTAAAGAAGTGATACGACAATAATCTGAAATGTACGAAGTTTACTTACTTTCATGGTTTTTACCTATTTACTGGTCAATAATTCTACCGCGAGGTTTATGGGTGTGTGGTTTTTTTTGAATGGTTTCGACAAAGGTGTCTTTTCGAAAGCGACGTTTAACCAGACTGATTAACCACAGAAAACAACCAATGGCAATGCCCCACAACAGAACATAATAAAACAAAATGAGCAGTCCTATACCAAAAGCAATGGCAATGCCTAAAATAAGAAAAGGACTTATTCTGAGAATCAGTTGCCTGAAGACACGCTGTAAATTATGATTCATGATGCGCCTCGTGCTGATTGTTTACGAATTATCCATCACAAAAAGCATTAGTGCAAGACTAACTGCACAATTTGTGTTAATATGTACGGATATAAAGACGTAAAGACGTAAAGACGTAAAGACGTCCTGGCAGTTGCATACAAATTTTTAAATATAGTTAGCTCAAAACAGATCTTTCATCGATTGTAAACGTGGAGTGACTCATGATTTCTGACATGATTTTTGGTGTTTTAAACTTGTCTTTTTGGGGATATGTGTTGGCAACCGTTGTGTTGACGCAAATGACAATTGCGTCAGTCACGATTTATTTGCATCGCTATCAAACTCATCGAGCGCTTACCTTGCATCCTGCAGTGAGTCATGTGTTTCGTTTTTGGCTTTGGATAACAACGGGTATGGTTACTGGTCAATGGGTTGCCATTCATCGTAAACACCATGCGACAACTGATGTTGAGGGTGATCCGCATAGTCCGGTTGTTTTAGGGATTAAAAAAGTATTTTGGGAGGGTGCTGAATTATATCGTGCGGCATCGAAAGACGACGAGATGGTTGCGAAATATTCTCACGGAACACCAGATGACTGGATTGAGCGAAATGTCTATTCACGATTTTCGTCCAAGGGCATTTTGATCATGTTAGCAATCGACTTAATTTTATTCGGTATTCCCGGTGTCTCAATTTGGGCTATCCAGATGATGTGGATCCCGGTTTGGGCGGCTGGAGTGGTGAATGGTATAGGTCATTTTTGGGGGTATCGCAACTTTGAGTGTCACGATGCGGCAACGAATATTTTTCCCTGGGGTTTTTGGATTGGTGGAGAAGAGTTACATAATAATCACCATACTTTTGCATCATCCGCTAAATTTTCTGTAAAATGGTGGGAGTTTGATATTGGCTGGATGTATATTCGTTGTTTATCAATTTTGGGCCTTGCTAAAGTTAAAAAATTGCCACCCCAATTGGCTCGACAGGAAGGAAAACGCCACGTTGATTTAGAGACGGTTAAAGCTGTCATTGGTAATCGTTTTCAGGTGATGTCTCATTACTACAAGCGGGTAATTTGTCCTATATTAACCCAAGTTAAGCAAACCCATGCTAGAAATAAAGAAGACAAACGATTGATTCAATCTGCTGGAGTTCTGTTACGGCGTGAGGAGACTTTATTATCGCCTCAATCAACCTC
Source organism: Pseudomonadota bacterium (assembly GCA_021849905.1). Lineage (GTDB taxonomy): Bacteria > Pseudomonadota > Gammaproteobacteria > Legionellales > Legionellaceae > DDPF01. Next base: position 14,300 of record JAJZSG010000003.1, on the reverse strand, counting down.
TCATTTGCAAGCCTTGTTAAAACGTTATGAGCAATTAAGACTTGTTTATGCATACAGGCAATCGTTGCAAAATGTATGGTTGAAAACAGCCGCTTCACAAAAAGAGTTGATTGAAGCTTTGCAACAATGGTGTAAACAAGCTGAAGAGTCGGGATTGGATGTGTTGCATCAGTTCGCTCAGCAGTTAAAAGGGTATGTGCCTAAGACGGCGGTTTAAGACGCCGATAGGTTTGATTTTTATTTAATCAAATTGAATCGACGTCATCCTTAGAACAGTGAAGGATGACGTAACTGTTAAGTTACGTTTAACGTGATAAAATGGATTGCATTAGACTTATTGATTTTTTTTTAATCATATAGTATTCTGTAGTGAGTCGTTACTTACTGACTAAGCAGATCTTGTGAATGTGCAAATTAACTTTGTTATAACCCTATTAAACGATATATAATCCACTTGTTTTTGTGCAGAGTATTAAAGCAAGAATAGGCAAGTTGTTTTTTAATGCCTTTTCTGCTCCTATGTATCTAACACGAGTATCTTCAGATCCGACCACCTTCTCTGATGTGAGACTTGCTGATTTATCAAATAATCGTCATTGTTATATGCTATTTGAAGATAAGGTTTACTATTTCGACTCTCGAGCGAACTTGACTTCAATGCCATTTCCCCCTTCGCCTGAGTTTATTACATTATTTCCAGCAGACGTTGACCAACTGGTCTTGGTAAATCAGGATGTTGTTGGCGCTGACGAGGTCGGTTTCTTTTTCATATCGTTCTTATCGTCGTCATTAAAAAATGAGTATCCTGATTTGTATTTGTATGAGCAATATTCAAAGCAGATACAAGATATCATTTGGTTTTTTGGGTTAGGTGTGAATTTATCAGCTGTATTTTTTTACACGGCTAATTTATCGGTGACCACTATTCCTTATCGCGTGATTAAGGCCTTAGAAATAAGTTTATTAGAATTTGTTACTGCTAATCGATATGCCAGTCAGCTTGCGAAAATTGCCGTAATGAAAGCCATGCTTGAATCAATAACTATCCTCATTGTTGAGCTTTCTGATGACGATATAGAGGATGCGTTTAATGCCATGACTGAACAATGGATGGATGATGCGTCCTGGACAATGCGAGCGAAGCAGATTATTTTAGGACTGGTTTTAATGCCATTGACGTTTACTCGGTTTCTTTTTGAGGCAGAAAATTATCTGGTTGAGGCGACTTTGCTCTTGGGAAAAATTGCATCGATTGGGTTTATTAATTTACCAATTTACATTCAATCTTATTTTAATTTGGGAAGTCGTGCTGCTCCAACACCACCCCTTGGTTTGGTTCCACACATTGGATTATTTGCACATTCCGATGTTTTCTTGACTGAAGACGCCACATTGCCTCCATTGCTTGTATTGTGACAACGTGTTGTTTTAAATGTGATTTAATTGCGCTTGTAAAATAACTTTTCGGAATAATAATGAACAATCAGTTATTTTATTTAAAACGCATTTAAGCTCAAAAATAAACCGTACAACTTAGATATTTGTAAGATCAACACATTCTATTACTATTGGCCTCAAATAAGGCTTGTCAATTCGTATCAAACGCGTTCATACTCCTTATAAAGTAGGAGAAAAATCATGCATGCAAATTGGAGCTTGTTACTTAATGTTATATTACTTGTTGGTGTTGTTATTGCTATTTATCGGATGATCAAGGAGCGACGTAGTCAGTATAGTCTTGTTGCTTCGCGAGAGAACCGAAGCAACGCTCAGGTGTTTTCGTCTCAGCCACCTATTAGCGACGTCCTGGATCTTAAGCATGATGACATCATATCAGTCCGCAAAATTAACCGTGATGATGGTGATACGGATACGCCTACGCAAATTGCAGGGTCTAAGTCCGTTGATGTGAGGCCGGCTTTACGTAGTTCGCCACAACAGGATAAGCCAGCGTTAGTTGCTAATAAGGTTAGTCAGCCGGTGATGATGTTTTTGTCAGCGCAGAAAGACAGGCAGTTAGCCGGGTATGAACTTTTACAAACCTTGCTTGCTGAAGGACTACGTTTTGGGGAAGGACAGCTGTTTCACCGTCATCAACACCAAAATGGACAAGGGCCTTTGTTATTTAGTCTGGCAGCAGCTACACCCACTGGCGTGTTTGATTTGCAAAATATGGGTGCGTTTAGTGTTAATGGATTATGCTTGTTTATGCATCCATCAGGAAACTCAACGATTGATTCCGAACGGTTAACGACGATGTTAGATACCGCAAAGCACCTCAGCGAAGGGTTGGGCGCCCATTTTCTGGACGATAAGCAGCGACCTTTTTCTGATGCCAGTTTGCGCCGATACTATCAGCAATTGAGTATTGAGCCCATTCCCGAACAGTCAGCTATGGCTTAAGCAGGAGGAAATGGAATGACATTATCAGACGTAGCGAGATTATTTAATATAATTTGCGAGAGTCGAGATATTCCAACCGGTGTTAGCATAGACAGTCGACAAGTTAAGCCGGGCCATGTCTTTATTGCGCTTATTGGGGAGCGCTTTGATGGCCATGACTTTATTAAGACTGCCGAATTAGCGGGTGCTGTAGCGATTGTGTGTCATCGACGTATGCCTGATGTTGCCGTTCCTCAGTGGATTGTGCCTGATACTTTGCAGGCGTTAGCGATGATTGCAGCGCATCATCGCCAACAATTGGATGCTCAGGTCATTGCATTAACGGGAAGTAACGGAAAAACAACCGTTAAAGATATGATAGCGTCCATTCTTCCCAAGCCTGCTTTTGCAACGCCGGGTAATCTGAATAATCACGTCGGCGTGCCTTTAAGTGTTTTACAGTTGCAAGCGTTTCATCGATACGCGGTATTTGAATTAGGAGCTAATCACATTGGTGAAATTGCACATACGGTTGCGTTGGTTAAACCAAATGTTACGCTGATTAATAATATTGCTCCCGCCCATATTGAAGGTTTTGGCTCTATCGATGGCGTGGCTCGAGCGAAAGGTGAAATTCATCAAGGTCTTTTACCAAATGGTGTTGCGGTAATAAACGATGATGATGCGTATGCGCATTTTTGGGATAATGTTTTGCTCGATAAAAAAATCATTCGTTTCTCAAGACTGAAGCCCGCTGAGGTTTGTGCACGCGATATTGCCTTTAATGAGCAGGGTTGCGCCACGTTTACGTTATCGCTTTTTAATAATGATACGATTATTCAACTCGCGGTTCCGGGAATTCATAATGTGAGTAATGCCTTAGCTGCCGCCTCGTGCACCTATGCTTTAGGCATTGGGCTGCCTGATATTGTTTCAGGACTGTCTGAGTTTGGCGGGGTTTCAGGACGCATGACCTTTCTAGAAGGACAGCGTCAAGCCACCGTAATCGATGATACGTATAATGCCAATCTACGTTCTGTGCTAACGGCACTTGATGTGTTGGCTTTACGACAAGGCTTACGTATTTTTGTGTTTGGTGATATGGTGGAGTTGGGTGACTGGAGCGAGCAGCATCATCGAGAGGTTGGATTGGCTGCCCGTGATTTGGGTATTGATAGAGTCATGACTTGTGGCATTGACAGCGAAAACACGGCCAGAGCCTTTGGTTATGGTGCAAAACATTACGCGACACACGATGCGTTGATTCTTGACTTGGTTAAGCATTTGGATGCCGAAACTACGGTATTGGTTAAAGGATCGCGATCTAGTGCAATGGAGAGAATTGTGCACCGACTAACAGATGCGTCATAATACTTCCAGCATTGTTATCTGATGACCGTGTCTGTTATGAGAAAATGAAACGCGATTTAACTATCTGTTAGCTGTCTTTGTGACTGCGCGGAGTGTGTGATATGCTGCGCCCTTTTTTTCAATCCCCTGACCAGGTAGGTATAAAATGCTTTACTGGATAACACAGCTATTGCAAGACCAATATCATGGTTTCCGAGTCTTTCAATATTTAACCTTCCGCTCAATTCTGGCGGCACTGACGGCACTGATGGTCGGTCTTTTTTGTGGCCCATTGACCATTCGATGGCTGAGAAAATTACAAGTTGGTCAAATGGTCCGCGATGATGGTCCTAAAAGTCATTTGTCTAAAGCAGGAACCCCAACGATGGGTGGCGTGCTGATTCTGTTGGCTATTCTGGTTAGTTGTTTACTGTGGGGTGACTTGCATCAAGCCAGTTTATGGTTGGTTTTATTTGTGACGATTGCTTCCGGTATTGTGGGTTGGGTAGATGATTACCGAAAGTTAGTGCTAAAAAACAGTAAAGGTTTGCCAGGTCGATGGAAATATTTTTGGCAATCGATGATAGCGATAGTTGCAGTCAGTTATCTTTATTTTAATGCTAGTATCCCGATAAACACGCAGTTAACCGTTCCTTTTTTTAAGAACTATTTAATTTCTTTGGGCCCTGTTTTTCTTATTTTAGGTTATTTCGTTATTGTTGGTAGTAGCAATGCGGTTAATCTGACCGATGGTCTGGATGGGTTAGCTATTATGCCGATTGTAATGGTTGCGAGTGCGCTAGGTGTGTTTGCTTATGTATCAAGTAATGCAATTTACGCACATTATCTGGCTATTCCTTTTGTGCCGAACACCGGTGAGCTGACTATTTTTTGTGCGTCTGTTCTTGGCGCTGGCTTGGGTTTTCTCTGGTATAATAGTTACCCTGCGCAAATTTTCATGGGTGACGTTGGCTCACTATCTTTAGGGGCGGCTTTGGGTACGGTTGCTATAGTTGTTCGCCAGGAATTGGTGTTGCTCATCATGGGCGGTTTGTTTGTGATTGAAACAATATCCGTTATTTTACAGGTGGGTTATTTTAAGTATTCAGGGGGCAAACGATTGTTTCGTATGGCGCCGTTGCATCATCATTTTGAGTTAAAAGGATGGTCTGAGCCTAAAGTGATTGTGCGTTTTTGGATAATCACGGTTATCTTTGTTTTGTGTGGTTTGGCGACGCTAAAGCTTCGATAAGGACAGTAAATTATGCATCCATCATTTTATTTGGTCGTCGGTCTTGGTAAAACGGGCCATTCCATTGCGCGCTATTTGCAACGACGAAATCTACCCTTTGTGATGTTTGATACGCGTCTTACACCGGCAGGATTGGCACCTTTTCATGCAGAATTTCCTGACGTTGAGGTTTTCACAAACACCTTGCCTTCAGAACGTCTTAAGCAGTTCACCTGCATTGTAACGAGTCCAGGTGTATCGCTTGATGAGCCGATAATTCAAGAGGCAAAAGCTCTTGGAATTCCGGTTTGGGGTGACGTTGAATGTTTTGCCCGTGAAGTGCAAGTGCCGGTTATCGCGATAACGGGTACAAATGGTAAGTCGACGGTGACGTCATTGGTCGGTGAAATGGCTAAATCAGCCGGTTTATCGGTTGCTGTGGGTGGAAATATTGGAACGCCAGTATTGGATTTGCTTGATGACGGTGTGCATTACGATTTGTGGGTTTTAGAGTTATCCAGTTTTCAATTAGATTTAATCGAGTCTTTAGCGCCTGCTGCCGCAACTATTTTGAACATAACACCGGATCATCTGGATAGACATCATGATTTTGAGGCGTATGTTCGTGCAAAACATCGTATTTATAATTGTGCTAAAGCGATTGTGTATAATCGTGAAGATGAATTTACACGTCCTCATGCATCCATGCTTACCCAAGAAGTGCGATTATTTAGCGTAGGATTAGATAGCTCTTCGTCAGATTGGGGCATCATAAAAGGCGATTTTGATGCTTATTTGACCTTTGGTGATAAGCGGATTTTGCCTGTAAACGCGCTTAAAATACAAGGTCAACATAATTGGTTTAATGCCCTTGTTGCTTGCGCGTTAGCCAATGCCGTCGGAATTGATATGACTTCTATGCGTAATGTCTTAACGTGTTTTGGTGGCTTGCCGCATCGTAGTCAATTGATTCGGTCTATAGACGGTGTTGATTGGATTAATGATTCAAAAGGAACCAATGTTGGTGCGACAGTATCTGCCATAGCCGGCATAGGAACACACACGAAAGGAAAAATAGTATTGATAGCGGGAGGGCAGGGTAAGGGTGCTGATTTTAATGAACTGTCTGTGCCTGTGAGTCATCATGTTCGTTCTGTGGTATTAATCGGTGAAGACGCGGATCAAATTGAGCAAGCCTTAATGCACGTTGTGCCTGTATTACGAGCTTCGTCTATGGAGGAGGCTGTGATGGTAGCACGGCATCAAGCAGAACAAGGTGATGTGGTTTTGTTGTCGCCTTCATGTGCAAGCTTTGATATGTTTCGTGATTTTAATCATCGTGGTGAGGTCTTTACTTCCCTGGTTAACGCGTTGTGAGTGTGATGAATTTGAACCAACGGCAATTAAGGTCGCAAAAGCCATTGGCTTTATATGATAAGTGGTTGATTGCTGCTGTTGTTGGTTTGGTGATTATAGGGCTCATGATGGTTGCTTCAAGCTCCGTGATGGTCTCGACGAAATACTTTCATCAGCCTTTTCATTTTTTGATTCGTCAAATTTGTTATCTTATTATCGGTTTTTTAATAGCCATGGTGGTTATGCGCATTGATAGTAGCGTGTTGGAAAAATGCAGTATACCTTTATTGTTAATCTGTCTGCTTTTATTGATTGCCGTATTGATTCCGGGTATTGGTCGGGTAGTTAATGGCAGCCGACGTTGGGTGTCTTTCGGGATAATCAGTATACAAGTGTCCGAATTAGCTAAAATGACGATTATTTTATACGTATCGGGTTATCTGGTTCGACAGCAAAAAAATATTGTGCAGAGTATTGCAGGGTTTATCAAGCCGATGATTGTTTTGGCTATTTTCGCATTTTTTTTGCTTTTAGAACCTGATTTTGGCGCCACGGTTGTGATCACGGGTACGGTGATGGCGATGTTATTCTTAACGGGTGTTAAAATTCGTTATTATCTGGGTCTTCTTATAGTCGTTGTGATTTGTTTAGCTTGTCTTGCCGTATCTTCGCCCTATCGAATGGCACGTTTAACGGCTTTTCTTAACCCCTGGGCTGACCAATTTAACAGTGGATATCAGTTAACACAGTCGTTGATTGCATTTGGACGTGGTGGATGGTTTGGTGTGGGTTTGGGATCAGGTATACAAAAACTACTTTATCTGCCTGAAGCTCATACAGATTTTGTTTTTGCAGTATTAGCTGAAGAATTCGGGTTGGTGGGTCTTTTATTTGTTGTTGGTTTGTATGGTTTGTTAGTTTGGCGGGGCTTGATGATAGGATTTAATGCCTATTCTCAAGATCGTCTGTTTGCGGCCTTTACGGCCTATGGTTTAACATTTTGGATAGGACTGCAAGCGGCGATTAATATGGGTGTGAATCTGGGTTTGTTGCCGACCAAGGGATTGACGCTACCCTTGTTAAGTTACGGTGGTGCCAGTCTTGTGGTGAATTGTATTGTGATCGCATTATTATTACGTATTGATCATGAAAATCGTTGGCAATCTCTAGGATTGAGAAAGCTGGCTTCTTAAAGGGGAATCTTAAGTGAACGTCATGGGAAACTTTTTATCGCCAAGGATGGGCCGTGTAGAGCAAATTCACTTTGTTGGTATAGGCGGTGCTGGCATGTGCGGCATTGCAGAAGTCTTACACAATGAAGGCTATCGTATCACAGGCTCTGATTTAGCTGAAAGCCGTGTTGTTGAGCGTTTACGTTCATTGGGTATTCAAGTCATGATTGGTCACGCTGCTGAGCATATAACAGGAGCCGACGTGGTTGTTAGTTCAACTGCTATTCATGCTGACAATCCTGAAATTGTTGCGGCTCGCGCGCAACGCATTCCTGTTCTTGCACGTGCTGCGATGTTGGCTGAACTCATGCGTTTTCGCTATGGGATTGCTATAGCAGGAACTCATGGTAAAACAACAACCACGAGCCTTGTGAGTAGCTTGTTAGCAGAGGGTGGATTAGATCCTAGTTATGTGATTGGTGGAAAATTAACCAGCAGTGGGAGTAATGCTCAGCTTGGAAAATCAGCTTATTTTGTGGTGGAAGCCGATGAAAGTGATGCGTCATTTTTATTTTTAAAACCCATGATGGCAGTAGTCACCAATATTGATGCCGATCATATGGAAACCTACAGTGGTAATTTTGATAAATTACGAGATACCTTTGTTGAGTTTTTACATCATTTACCATTCTATGGCTTGGCTGTAGTTTGTCTTGAGGATGATGTAATTCGTTCTATATTACCGGAGATTCAACGCCCGACTGTAACCTATGGTTTTCATCAAGATGCAAATTATCGTGCTGAAAATTGGGTGCAAAATGCATTATCCAGTGAGTTTACGGTGCACAGGCCTAAGCCCCATGCGCCACTTGATATTCAGTTAAAATGGCCTGGGCGTCATAATGTTTTAAATGCGCTCGCATCAATTGCGATTGCGACAGAGCTAGGCGTTGATGATGCGTCAATTGTTCGTGCTTTACTTAACTTTCAAGGTGTTGGTCGACGTTTTCAAATGTTGGGTGAGCGTCGTTTTGCGAAAGGTAGCGCATTGATTGTTGATGATTATGGACACCATCCACAGGAAATCAAAGCAACGCTCGATGCGTTTCGTGCCGTTTGGCCAATCAAGCGCTTGGTGCATGTATTTCAACCGCATCGCTATACTCGTACTCAGGCTTTGTTTAATCAGTTTGTTGACGTTTTGAAAATGGCAGATGAGCTGTTATTGTTGGATATCTATTCGGCAGGCGAGTCAGCTATTGCTGGTGTTAATAGCGAATCATTAGCCAAGGCTTTGGCTCAATACTCAACGAAGGTGACCTTGGTTACCGAGAAAGTTTTGGTTGAGCATCTTGATCAATGTGTTATTGATGGTGATGTGATTTTGATGCAGGGTGCGGGAAATATTGGTCAAATTGCAGCTAATTTAATGCAGCCAATCAAGGAGGTTGCACATGAACCTGGTTGATGAAGTTCGCTGTGATAAAACGGTTTATCAAGGGACGCTTTTGTTCAACGAACGTTTAGCTGATTATACTACCTGGCGAGTGGGCGGCCCTGCTAAAGCCTTATATAAACCGGCAGGCATCGATGATTTAGCTCTGTTTCTTAAACAATTGCCTCAGAACGAACCCCTTATTTGGTTAGGACTAGGCAGTAATTCTCTGATTAGAGACACAGGCTTTTCCGGCACGGTGATTTTAACACAGGGAATGCTTAATGAAATTCGTTTATTAGACACGGCGTTTGTTCGGGTTGAAGCAGGTGTATCTTGTGCTAAAATGGCGCGCTTTTGTGCGAGAAACCAACTCTCCGGTGGTGAGTTTTGGGCAGGCATACCAGGAACCATGGGTGGTGCTTTGCGAATGAATGCTGGCTGTTTTCATGGGGAAACATGGCACTCCATCGTTGAAGTGGAAACCATGACTCGCACAGGTGAGATTAGACGACGAAAGCCAGAAGAATTTAACGTGTCTTATCGTCATGTTGACGGATTAGAAGAGGAGTGGTTTGTTGCCGCCACTTACCATCTGGCCCATGGTGATAAGGACACCTCCTTACAGTTGATTAAAGAGTTATTAGCGCATCGAGCAGCAACCCAACCCACCAGCGAATATAACTGTGGTTCAGTCTTTAAGAATCCACCGAATCATTTTGCAGCTCAATTAATTGAGTCATGTGGGTTAAAAGGATTTCGTTTGGGTGGAGCTGTTGTTTCAGAAAAACATGCTAATTTTATTATCAACAAAGATGGCGAGGCTTGTGCAGAGGATATTGAATCATTAATTTTGCATGTTAAAAAAACGGTATATGAACAAACTGGTATTGAATTAGTTCGTGAAGTACACATCATCGGAGACGAATAATGGCGAAGCTTGTTAACCTATTGCTACTTTACGGTGGAAAATCCGGTGAGCATGACATATCGCTTATTTCAGCCGCATCAGTGCTGGCAAATCTTGACCCTGCGCGGTTTAATATTACGCCGGTTGGCATTGGCAAAGACGGTTGTTTTTATGTGAATGATTACAAGGAATTGATTCATTTTCCTGATGTCTTACCTGTCATGACGCCCCAATCTCGCAGGCTTGACAGTCTATTGCTTAATGGCGCATTGGCTGTAGATGCGGATATTGTTTTTCCTGTGATGCACGGTCCATTGTATGAAGATGGTTGCCTTCAAGGTTTATTGGAGTTGGCAAGAGTTGCTTATGTCGGTTGTGATGTGCTGTCGTCAGCTATTGCAATGGATAAGGATATGGCCCGACGCATTGCATGCACAGACGATATTCAATCAACGCCGTATCGACTGCTATCTTGGCATGCAAGCAACGAAGACACGCAACAGTTTTGTCAGACTGTGGTTGCGGAATTGGGGTGGCCATTGTTTGTGAAACCCTGTTCGATGGGGTCTAGTGTTGGTATTCATAAAGTGAGCACGATGGATGAGCTTGTTTTCGCGATTTCCGACGCACGTCGCTTTGACAAGGCTATTCTAGTGGAAGCCTACGTTGCGGGTCGGGAAATTGAACTTGCTGTGCTTGAAAGTAATTCACCGAACAAAAAGCCGCACGTGAGTATTCCAGGCGAAATCGAAGTGCATCATCCAGATGGATTTTATTCTTATACAGCAAAATACTTAGAGAGTGTTCAAACAACACTGCAGATTCCAGCAAAACTTGAAGAGGGTGTTATTCGTCGTTTGCAACAAGCTGCCGGTGATATTTTTACATCGCTTAAGTGCAAAGGCCTAGCGCGAGTTGATTTTTTTGTTGATGAGCATAGCCGTATCTATTTCAACGAAATCAATACAATGCCAGGATTTACATCAATCAGCATGTATCCTAAGCTTTGGCAGTCAAGTGGGATTGACTATCCCGACTTATTAAATCGTTTAATTGATTTGGCAATGATGCATCAGCGCTGTCGTGAACAGATGGTGACGAACTACTCCTGATGGGTATATGGGTATGAACGATAATGGACGCTTTCGTTTTGCAGGTTTTTTAACGGTATTGGTGTTGTGCGCGCTCCTCTTATCTGCGCGTGTTATTTATTTGTTTTTAGCGGATTCACAACGATTTCCAGTGAACACAGTGAAAATTGCTGCGAGTTATAAGCATATAACACGTAAACAGATTGAAGCGGTGTTGTCTCCGTATATCAACGAAAGCTTTATGGTTTTGCCTGTTTCCAAATTAAAGTTAAGCTTAACCGCCCTGGATTGGGTGAGTGATGTCCAGATTAACAGAATTTGGCCGGATACATTAAAAATTACGTTGGAAGAGAGAGTTCCTGTTGCTATATGGAATGATTCACTCATGACCGCTGAAGGGCAGTTGTTTAATCCTGGTGAGGAAAAAATCGATACGACATTACCAAGACTAAATGGTCCTAAACAACAACAGACGGACATCTTACAAATTTATCAAAAATTGAGTAAGCTATTATCAGGATATGGTTTGCATGCAGCTGCATTAGCGTTGCGTGATAATCAGGCTTGGGAGCTTCTGTTAACTAATGGGGTACAGTTGAGATTGGGCAAGCGAGACATAGAGACGCGTTTAACACGATTTTGTAGGGCCTGGCCTGTGGTTTTTTCGGATAAGCCAGAGCAGCTAGCAAGTGTTGATTTACGTTATGCACGAGGAATGGCCGTGCAATGGAAACAGCAAACGGGAAGATAATGGTTAAAAAATCAGAAAGAAATATCATCACAGGATTGGATATTGGAACATCCAAGGTAGTGGCGTTGGTTGGTGAAGCGCGTGATGATGGAACAATTGAGCTTATTGGAATTGGCCGTCATCCATCCCGTGGATTGAAACGTGGAGTGATTGTTGATATTGAAGCGACGGTTAATTCGATTCAGCGTGCAGTACAAGACGCTGAATTAATGGCTGGCTGTGAAATTCGTAATGTCTATACGGGTATTGCCGGTAGTCACATTCGAAGCATTAATTCTCATGGTATTGTTGCAATTCGTGACAAGGAGGTTTCTCAGGCTGATGTGGACAGGGTTATTGATGCGGCAAAAGCCGTGGTCATTCCTGCTGATCAGAAAATTTTACATATCTTGCCTCAGGAATTTATTATCGATAATCAAGGCAGTATTCGTGAGCCTGTTGGCATGGCGGGTGTGCGATTGGAAGCGCGCGTGCATATTGTCACAGGTTCTGTGAGTGCTGCACAAAATATTGCAAAATGTGTGCATCGATGTGGCCTTGAGGTTCGTGATATTATTTTAGAGCAACTGGCCTCAAGTCATGCAGTCCTTACCGATGATGAAAAAGATCTCGGCGTTTGCTTGGTCGATATTGGTGGGGGCACAACGGATATTGCCATTTTCTTTGAAGGCTCGATTCAGCACACGGCGGTTATTCCGATTGCAGGCGATCAAGTGACCAACGACATAGCTATGGCACTTCGAACGCCAACCAAATCGGCTGAAGTGATCAAAATGAGCCATGGTTGTGCCATGCCTGAATTGGCAAATGCGAGTCAAATGATAGACGTATTAGCGGTTAACGAGCGTCAGGGTCGAAAAATATCGACTAAAGCATTGTCTGACGTGGTATCTGCTCGCTATGAGGAATTGTTTTTATTGGTTCGTCATGAGCTTCGACGGAGTGGTTTTGAAGATTTAATTGCAGCGGGTATTGTGCTAACGGGGGGCGCATCCAAAGTTAATGGGGGCATTGAGTTGGCTGAGATGTGTTTTGAAATGCCCGTTCGATATGGGTCTGCTCAAAAAATTTCAGGATTGGTCGAAGCCACAGCTAATCCCTCTTTAGCTACTGGTGTCGGCTTGTTATTGCATGGCTTTCAACAACAGTATGAAGGTGGGTATAATGGTCCTGTATTGAGCGATACCCAAGGAATGTGGACGCGAATGAAAAAATGGTTTAATGGAAATTTTTAGGGATCGCTTAATACAGGTGATCTCTCATACGACACGAGGTATGACATGTTTGAATTAGTGGAAAGTCAGCTAGACAATGCGGTTATCAAAGTTGTGGGTGTAGGCGGTGGTGGCGGTAATGCGGTCGAGCACATGCTGGCTGAAAACATTGATGGTGTCGAATTTATCTGTGCAAACACTGATGCACAAGCCCTTAAGAATTCGAATGCCAAAGTACTGATTCAATTAGGTGATGAGCTGACTAAAGGCTTAGGTGCCGGTGCCAATCCTAATGTGGGTCGAGAGGCTGCCGAAGAAGATCGTGAGCACATTAAAGATGTCTTGCGAGGTGCAGATATGGTGTTTATCACAGCAGGTATGGGTGGTGGAACCGGAACGGGAGCCGCTCCTGTGTTTGCTCAAATTGCTAAAGAGCTGGGTATTTTGACGGTATCCGTTGTCACAAAACCCTTTTCCTTTGAAGGTAAGCAGCGAGCATTGGCTGCAGATGAAGGCATTCGACGTTTAGCCGAGCATGTTGATTCTCTAATTACAATTCCAAATAATAAGCTTCTCAGTGTGCTGGGTAAAAATATCAGTTTATTGAATGCGTTTAAAGCGGCCAATAACGTTTTGTTAGGTGCTGTTAAAGGGATATCAGACTTAATTACACGACCGGGATTGATTAACGTTGATTTTGCTGACGTGCGCACGGTTATGTCTGAAATGGGTATGGCCATGATGGGAACGGGAACAGCTTCTGGTGAGCAACGTGCTCGACAAGCCGCGGAAGCCGCGATCGCATCACCTTTGCTTGAAGATGTTAATTTTTCTGGTGCACGAGGTATTCTTGTCAACATTACCGCAGGGCCTGATATGTCTATCGGTGAGTTTGAAGAAGTTGGTGATGTGGTTAAAGAGTTTATTTCAGATGATGCGACGGTTGTTGTGGGTACGGTTATTGATCCGTTGATGACCGATGAGTTGCGAGTCACGGTGATTGTCACTGGACTAGGTGATGGACGACAACGTCAAGCTCAACAACAAACTGCGGGTAAAGCGCGGTTAATGGAAACGCGTCGTGTTGATGGTTCGTTGGATTATAACCAGCTCGACAGACCGGCGGTCATTCGTAAACAGGCCTTATCTCCTGCGTCGTCAAAGCAGGGAAGTGATTCAATTCCTGATGTTGATTATTTGGATATCCCAGCTTTTTTGCGTCGACAAGAAGAAGCTTAACGTTTTTGGGTAACTGCTTACCTGAGTAGTTACCGTTAAATTTCAATTATTTTATATGGCGTCAGGGGTGTCCCATTAAAAAATTCTTATGCTACCTGGTTTCAGACGAACCCGCTCCTGCGATCATCGCGCACATCCTTGTGCGCGATGGTCTTCAACTCAGGCACCA
>JAJZSG010000089.1 GCA_021849905.1 Pseudomonadota bacterium | reverse complement strand
TTATTGTGCATGATGTGATTCAAAACAAAATCGTTGCTATATATAACCCATTTTCTAAACGTCGAGTCGGTGATGATTCTTTACTTGTTCAAGATGATCTGAATTTATTAAGCGATTGTATTGGACCCTATGAAAAAAAGAATTGGAATGGTAATAAAATTAAATCAGTGAGTAGTGTAATTCGTGATTCTGGTCTGAATATTGTAGGCCTTTTATGTGTCAATCTTGATATTTCCGTATTCGATAAATTCACTCAGTTGATGAAATCATTTGTTCAGTGCGAACAGTTAGAAGCAAAACCAGAGCCCTTGTTTAAAGATGATTGGCAAGAGCGAATCAATCACTATGTGCATCTTTATTTAGATAATCATCATTTAGCACTGGATGCGTTAAATCGAAAAGAAAAAAAAGCACTGACTGCTCATTTGTATAGGGTCGGTGCTTTCTCGGGGAAAAACTCAGCGCAGTATATTGCTCAAATTCTTAATGTATCACGCGCTACAATTTATAATTATTTAGACGGCTTGCAGTCATAATTAGAGGATGATGTCATGCTAGATGTTCATAGCGAAGTGCTTCAAGCAGAAAAGAGGATCCGTTCATCTATACGTGAAACGCCGCTTGATTATTCTTTAGCCATTAGCAAAATGACAAATACGAACGTTTATTTAAAATGTGAAAATTTACAGTTTACCGGATCGTTTAAAATGAGAGGGGCTGTCAATACGCTTTTATCTTTAACGAAATCACAACAAGAAAAAGGTGTTGTTGTCGCATCTACTGGGAATCATGGTGCGGCTGTAGCTTATAATTTAAACAAATTAAGTATTCCAGGGATTATCGTTGTTCCTGAAAATGCATCGTCTGCAAAAGTTGATAATATTCGTCAGTACACCTTGTCACTGATGTTTCATGGAACCGATAGTGTAGATACAGAACTTTACGCATTAGATTATGCAAGACATCACGGCATGCTTTATGTATCACCCTATAATCATCCTCAAGTAATTGGGGGTCAAGGCACGGTTGGTCTTGAGATTTTACGTCAATTAAATCAAGTTGATGTCATATTTGTGGCAGTAGGTGGTGGTGGATTAATTGCAGGAATTGCAGGATATATAAAAAAAATCTCCCCAAAAACAAAAATTATCGGCTGTTTGCCTGAGACGTCACCGGTTATGTTTGAGTCAATCAAAGCAGGCAAAGTTATATCCATGAATACATCGCCGACAATTTCAGACGCAACAGCCGGTGGCATCGAACCTAATTCAATAACGTTTGATCTTTGTCATACCTATGTAGATGATTTTATTTTAGTTTCCGAGCGAGACATTCAGTTGGCCATGTTGGTGATGATGAAAACTCAGCATCTGCTCGTAGAAGGAGCTGCTGGTGTAGCGCTCGCGTCATTGTTTAAGTGCGCTGAGCGCTTCCAAGGTATGAATGTTGTGGTGGTTTTGAGTGGTTCGAATATTAGTCTAGATACGTTAAAGCATATCATCGAGTGATGTGATGCGAATTATTGACCTGAATCAAATAAAAAAGAGTCTAGAATCGATAGATGTTATTTCAGCAATTGAGGAAGGATTTGTTGCTTACTCAAAAGGGTGCTGTGTGGTCCCCCCTGTTGGAGAATTGCTATTTGATACGCCATCCGGTGAAGTGCATATTAAATCAGGTTATATCAAAGGGGATGATTATTATGTGATTAAAATTGCATCTGGATTTTATAATAATCAAGTCTTAAGCTTACCGTCCAGCAATGGGGTGATGATGCTTTTTAGTCAACACACCGGTGAACTATTAACCTTTTTTCTTGATGAAGACTATCTGACTAATGTGAGAACGGCTGTTGCTGGTGCAATCGCGGCAAAATACCTTGCACCCACAAAAGTCCGTTGCATCGGTATTATCGGTACGGGATTTCAAGCACGGTTACAGCTACGCTATTTGCAATCAATTATACCTTGTAAACATGTCATGGTTTTTGGAAGAAATCACAAAAACTTGATACAGTTTCAAGACAATATGCAAAAAGCAGGCTTTCATGTGCGGATTACGCAAAACTTAGATCACCTGACATTAACTTGTAACTTTATTGTAACAACAACACCATCTAAAAAGCCTATTTTATTTGCTAAAAATATCCGGCCAGGTACCCATATTACTGCTATTGGAGCCGATACAATCGATAAGCAAGAGCTTGATGTATCTGTTTTAGGTTTGGCGGATTTGGTTGTCGTTGATAGTGTGGCGCAAAGCCTTGAGAGAGGCGATACAGCTCATGCTATCCGTGAAAAAATAATCTGTAAAGACAGCCTAATTGAATTAGGCCAGGTTATTTCAAATAAGACGGTGGGACGCATGAACGACACCCAAATCACAATTGCTGACCTAACTGGTTTGGCTGTTCAAGATCTTCAAATCGCAAAAAAAATTCATGAAATAGTTTAATTTGTATTTGTTACTAACGCATAGCATCCCTATAATATTATTTTTGCGACTAATGATAAGGCCGATGGCTTTTTCCGTCCAATGGACTGATTAGCTCGAGACTTAGGATGACATGATGAACACAAACAGCACGCAAGATTTTGTTGAAATTGCTAAATTTACACAACATGCTGATGAATGGTGGTCTGTTGAGGGACCATTAAAGACGTTACATGATATTAATCCAGTGCGATTGACTTATATTGAACAATTTATCCAATTTAATAAACAGCCTCGCATTTTAGATGTGGGTTGCGGTGGTGGGATTTTAAGTGAAGCCATGGCTGTTAAAGGTGCTGTTGTGACCGGCCTTGATGTGAATGATGCAGCGATTTGCTGTGCTAAAGCGCATGCACTTCAAAATCATGTGACGATTGATTATGTGTGTCAGCCGATAGAATCTTTTGTTGCGGAACAGTTTGATGCGATCACTTGTTTGGAAATGCTTGAACATGTGCAAGAGCCACAATTTGTTATTGAACATTGCGCACGTTTATTAAAACCAGATGGGTACTTGTTTCTATCTACACTTAACCGAACATTGACCGCTTATGCCACAGCCGTGATTGCTGCAGAATATATTATGGGTTTAATTCCTCGTCAAACACATGATTTTGATAAATTTATTAAACCCAGCGAATTAGCACAGATGCTTCGCGCAAATGATTTGGATGTCATTGGATTAACTGGTTTAGCGTATAATCCGCTTACTCGTCAAGCCGCTTTACACCAAGATGTATCCGTTAATTATCTTGTTGCTTGTCAGAAGTCTTAATTCTTGTGTATCGTTGTAGAGATAGCTCCAACGTATTTGGCTTGTTTGCTTGTCATGAAATACTAATGACAGCAGCTCCTGTAAAACGTCCATCGCGCAGATTATCCAGTGCTTGATTGACTTGTTCTAATGTATTGATATGAACGTTTGTTTTAATGGGTATCGTGGGTGCTAATGATAAAAATTCTTCACCATCTTTTCGTGTTAGGTTGGCAATAGAACAAAGCGTTCGTTCGCCCCAAAGAATATCATAGGGAAAACTTGGAATATTGCTCATATGAATCCCTGCACACACTACGGTCCCACCTTTGATTGTGTTGCGAAGGGCCATCGGTACAAGTGCACCGATAGGTGCAAAAATAATGGCTGCATCAAGAAGGTGCGGCATTGATTTATCAGAGTCGCCTGCCCATGTTGCACCCAATTGATAAGCAAAATCCTGGGCAACTTTGTCCCCTGGACTGGAATCAAAATGTGAGCGGCTGCACCAAAACCATATAATCCCAAATTTTGTGCATCTTGTGCTTTATCAGCGCAAGGTAACCAATTAATCCAGCACAAAATAAAGGAGCAGCTTGATAATCAGAATAGCCAGTTGGGATATGAAAGCAAAACCGATGGTTAGCAACGCAATATTCTGCAAATCCGCCATCAATTTGATAGCCTGTAAAAATAGCTTTGCCACAAAGATTTTCACGATCAGTTAGACAAAATTGACATGTTCCACAACTGTTACCTAACCATCGAACACCGACGTGCTCACCACGCTTAAATAAAGAAACATGGGCTCCTATTTGTTCAATCGTTCCTACAATTTGATGCCCAGGAATAAGTGAAAGCTTAGGGTGTTTTAACTCACCATCCACAACATGCTAGTCAGTTCTACAAATTCCGCAACTATTGATTTTGATTAGCAGTTCATTTTGATTCGGAATTGGTTTACTCACGTCAGTATATACCAGTTTTTGTGACGATTTCTCCATAATCATAGCCAGCATATTGGTCATTCCTTAATATTTACTTTTGTTCAAATTGATTTAAAATAATAAAAAATAAAAATTTATTCTACAATAATTGATAATACTCAGTCATTGTAGAATAAAGGCTATTGAATTAAACGGATGAAAATTATTCCGCTTTTTCAATTTTTATTTGACGTCCATTGTTTTTACTGCCTGCTTTTTTGGGAATGGTGACCCATAACATGCCTTTTTTAAACGAAGCGGATGCTTTCTCGCCATCAGCGGTTTGAGGCAGTGTGATGCTACGTTCATATCGCCCGTAACTAATTTCACGAGCGATATAGTTTTTACGCTCATTTTTTTTGGAGGTTGATTTTTCACCATGAATAGTGAGTAAATTATGTTTGAGTGAAACAGAAACATTTTTTTCATCCATCCCAGGCATTTCAATCTCAAGTTTATAACTATTTTCATCTTCGATAAGGTCCATGGGTGGAGCAAGATTTAAGTTTTCAAATTCTTGCAAATTAAATGGTCTTGCTTCGAATAAATCATAAAAACCATTAAGAGCCTTATCAACTTCTTGCTGAATGGTTAAGAGCGGATTTATGATTTGACCGGCTAATGCATGTGATGATTTGTTGTTATGTTTTTTTAAATTATTCATAATTAAGCTCCCTTTAATGAAAATTTAACATCCATTTTAAGTGTAGAGCATTTTTTAAAATGTAAATTAAATATACAAAAAGATTAATAATTTACATAAAATCGATGGTGTATTGTGTTTTTCATAGTCTAGACTAATAGATAAGTTTTTTTAATAGACTAACTAGATGAAATACATCGATCGAAAGCATGCAGGGATGGTGTTGGCTAAATTACTCAAAGAGTACTCGCATAGATCTGACGTCATCGTTTTAGCATTACCCCGTGGGGGAGTTCCAGTTGCTTATGAAATTGCAGTGGCGTTATCTCTAACTCTCGATGTTTTTATTGTGCGCAAATTAGGTGTACCAGAGCATGAAGAGCTTGCTATGGGGGCAACAGCATCATGCGGGATAGTCGTACTTAATGAGGAGATTGTTGAAACGCTCCATATCGACCAAGCATCGATTGACCTAGTCAAACAGACAGAGCTTGAAGAGTTAATTCGACGAGAACGATTATATCGAGGAGAGGCCATTTTTCCTGATTTGAGGGGAAAAACGATTATTCTTGTTGATGATGGAATTGCCACCGGTTCAACAATGAGGGCGGCATTACTTGCATTGCAACAACAAAAGCCAGGAGCCATTGTTATTGCAGTCCCAGTTGCTGCACGCTCAACGGTTGAGGAAATGAGCCGAATCGCTGATGTCATCATTTGTCCACTGCAGCCCATTAATTTTTATGCTGTTGGTTTATGGTATGACAATTTTTCACAAACAACGGATGAAGAAGTGATTAAACTGTTAGACAAATCGAAATCGCAGCAAAAGAAAGAGGGTCAGTGATGACAATATTGAATGATGGTGCGGAACATGAAATTGTAATCCCAAGTGATACCAATAAGCTTCACGGTTTATCAAGTATTCCTGAGAATGCAGTTGGTCTCGTTTTATTTGAGTATGGAAGTGGAATTAGTCGGTTTAGTCCTCGTAATCGATATATTGCTCATTAATTCAATATAGCAAATATTGGCACGTTGCTTTTTGATTTATTAAGTCATGTGTTCTGGTCGTCATGGATGATTACTTTAAAAAAAAATGGTACGTTGTGAATGTGAATCACTCAACGCTAACCCTTAAATTTGATCCAGTTACGGTTTGTGTTGTACCGAAAAATTGAATATTCATCATTTATAGACCTTATAATGATTATTATTCAGTATAGGCATATTTGAAAGTAAAAGATTAATAACACAATCAATATTCAAGACCTAATCTGTTAATTATCTTGTGGCTTATCAGAGGTCTTAATTTTTGTATACCGTTGTTGATATCGTTGCCAAGCATATTTGGCTTGTTCGCCTGTCACAATATCAACTTCATTACCGTATAAATCAACGCGGCCTACACCTTCTTTTTGGCAATTAAGATAAGCAGGTGAAGCACTGTAATAATTCAGCGCTTCACGAAGTGATTTTTTGCTAAAAGGAGGCGTGTCCAGTCGTTCATAAAAATCGACAATATCGTCGAATATACCGAGTTTAAGTGGTTTTATCTGTTTTGATTGTTTAAAAAATGCCCCGGGGAAATGGTCTGATAACCACTCTATTGTCTGAAGTTTATTTTTTTTGATGGTTTCGTTTGGTTGAGTCATCTTTTTTCGTACGCCTGGGTTTTAACTAAAAAATAAATCATTAACTTATCATATGTTAAGTAAAGGGGCAATTCTTGCATTGAGCTAGGGTGCGATTAAAATAACTTGACACAGCATTATGTAACGGTGTAACATTACAAAATTTTGGCGATAATAGTATAAGAATTGTAATGCGAAATGAAGAAGATTGGTTGATGTTTTTAGATTTATGTTTAAAGACGAAGAATACCAAGCGCTTGCATGAATTATTGAATTTGTTTTTAACGATAGAAGAGAAAGAACATTTGGCTTCTCGTATGCAGATTATCAGGGCTCTTTTGGATGAAAAATTATCACAGCGAGAGATATCTGAAAAAATGCGGGTTAGTATTTCTCAAATTACTCGTGGCTCTAATGCGTTAAAAATTATTAATGATGACCTTTCACAATTTTTGGACAATTATCTGAGGTTATTTAAAAATGAAAAATAACGTCGTGAACTTGGGTTTAGCCCGCGATTCTAACAAGATACAACATTATCATTTGCTATCTGCCCCTTTCTGTTTTTCTTCTTGGTGGCGTTTCTACGCCTAATTATCTGATACATCTAGGTTTTATGGCTCTGCCGAAATTGACATGGTATGTCTAATTGTTGGGCCAAGGCCCAACCTACCAGGTTGATGTAGGCTGGGTCTTGACAAAGCGATGATTATAAAACCACAGCAATTCCGGTAGATCTAATTTTATATTGGCCTAAACAGAGATAGAACCTGCTTTGGTACACGAATGACCAAAACCAAGCGTTTACAGAAGGAGTATTTATTATGAGACTTTTTCAAAAAAATTATTTCAATTCTCAAGAGTTAAGCCACCAAAAAGAGGCGTCTGAATCTTCGCCCTTACATAATATTGTTTTTTCAACGGGTACATCTAAAGTAAAACCATTTAAGAAAAAACGTAACTTATATGGACTCATCCTATTTGTGAAGGGTTTTCTTTTGTTTAACAACTTAAGATAAAGATTGCGTTCATATATCCGGCATCTTAATGAATCAAATGTGTAGTTGACTCGTGCCCTGATGAAATTTGCGCTCTGCCTCCTCATCACCCCATCGGCCTTTGATGGCCTGGTTGCATTACAGGTTTTTGCAGAGCCGATCTTATCTGTT
>JAJZSG010000088.1 GCA_021849905.1 Pseudomonadota bacterium | reverse complement strand
CTGTTTCACCTTTGGCACGCAACACCACTTGCTCGGCAAAGGCTTTTGTTTCTTCGAAAATTCGCTTTGCATTGCCTTCCGCAATCGGGACTACACGGGCAGCATAAGCACGTGCTTGTTCCTTGAATCGCTTCTCATCTTCTTGCGCTTTAATGGCATCATCAAAGGCGTCTTGAACATTTTCTGGTGCGCGAGCCGGTTGAGGCGAGACGTTAACGATGACTATACCCGTTTTATAACGAGCCAAGGTTTTAACCAGAACATCTTGTACACTAATGCCCCACGCATCACGACCCTCAGTGATAATTTGGTCAAGGGTTGTTGTACCAACAACCTGTCGCAAAGCACTGGACGTAGCTTGCTGCAAACTTTCTTCAGGATCTGTGACATTGAATAAATAATCTTGCAAATCGCCAATACGGTATTGAACAGCCAATGCCACAGAAACTAGATTTTGGTCTTTAGTTAGCATTTGTGCTGAGTATGAATAGTCAGAAACTCTATCAACATTCAAAACAATCTTGGATGAAATAAATCGGGGGATCCAGTGTGGGCCAGGTCCCACCGTCTCGATATAGCGCCCAAAACGCAAAATAGCAGCCTGCTCAGCTGGATCAACGATAAAGATGCCCGACAACACCCATAGAATGAACGCCGCAAGAAACATCATTCCAGCTAACCAGCCAGGGCCTGAACTCGAAACGATGTCAGGCATAGTGGGTTTAACGTCAAATGGTTTACCACCTAGTTTCGAAAACATTTTTTTGAGCTTACGCTGCAAACGTTTTAAGGCCTCGTCTAAATCCGGTGGCTGATTTTTATTACCCCATGGATTTTTGTCTTTTTCTGGCTCGTTCCATCCCATTCATTGCACTCCGCGCTGGGCGTATTAAAAATAGAATTCTAGGGGGTATAACTGGTTTAGGCAAGTCATTATGCTACGCGACGCAGATCATCATCGTCTCAGATAAATCAAATCCCATACACCGTGCCCCAAACGGGTGCCTCGTTGTTCAAACTTTGTAATTGGTCTAGTATCTGGACGCGGTGAGAATCCTCCTTCACTATTTTGATTATACACCCCTGAGTGTTGCGACAACACCGTCTGCATATGATACGCATAGTCTTCCCAATCCGTTGCGCAATGAATAAAACCACCCGGTTTAATTTTTTTAAGTAGCAGATCAACAAATTCAGTTTGTATCAAACGACGCTTGTGATGTCTCAACTTGGGCCATGGATCGGGAAAAAAAATCTGCACGCCAGCCAAAGCATTATCGACTAATCCAGTTTTAAACACCTCAACAGCATCATACGGACCAATTCGTACATTTGTTAAACCACCATCATGTAAATCAGCAGTAAGACTGCCTATTCCTGCACGATGAACTTCAATACCCAAAAAATTAACATCTGGACTTTTTTTAGCCATCATCAATAACGACGCGCCCATACCAAATCCAATTTCAAGCACAGTTGGAGACTCACGACCAAAAGCAGTTGACAAACACCATGGAATCGATGGCTCAGGCATCGTATAATCACTCAACCAGTACTCTAGCGCCTGCTGCTGACGAGGACTCACACGCCCACCACGTAATACATAACTTTTAATTGGTCGTCGCTGCAATTTAAACCTCAGTTTCAAAAAAGAAAGTATTATGCACGGTCAGTACGGTAGATGTCCAATAATGCCGTTTTTTTTGAGCATTTACTTACGGAATATTGCATAGAGAACTATTTTTTGTTATAAAAGCCAATCTGTAATTTATTTTAGCCAGTTCATCTATGCTTCCCTAGTGGCATCTGAACTAAAGTATATTAATTCTGTTCTATTTATGTTCAGATAAGTTGGAGTTAAATCATGTCAAGAGTATGCCAGGTCACTGGTAAGCGACCCATTAGCGGAAATAACGTGTCGCATGCCAACAATAAAACACGACGACGTTTTTTACCGAATATTCAACACCACCGTTTCTGGGTTGAAGAAGAAAATCGGTTTGTATTCCTTAAATTAACACCCCGAGGTATGCGTACTATCGATAAATTAGGTATTAAAGTCGTTCTCGATAAATTACGAGCTAAAGGCGAAAAAATTTAATTGAAGGAGAAACATCATGGCAGCCATTCGTATAAAGATAAAAATGGAATCCAGTGCAGGAACCGGTTATTTTATAACAACCACTAAAAATCCTCGCACCACTACGCATAAATTAAAATTTAGACGTTATGATCCAGTTATTCGTAAACACGTTGAATTTAACGAAAAGAAAGTAAAATAACATGCTTATAGGCCTCATTCTTTAAAGAGGCCTTATCCTACCTTTTGAAATTACTGCATACACTTAAAACTGATGATTATAAAATCAGAAAGAATAAAAAATATATCACAATACTAGATAATCGTCGTAAATCAGTTAAACTAATACATAATGATCATATTTTTATTTGGCAGTTTAATAGAAAAAGGGAGAATAACATGCAAATAAATTTTACAGGTCACCATGTAGACGTTACCCCTGCTTTACGAACCTTCACTGAAGATAAATTCAACAAACTCGAAAGACATTTCGACAAAATTACAGCCATTAATGTTATCCTAAATGTTGAAAAATTAAGACAAATCGCCGAAGCAACCATTTGGGTATCGAAAGGCGAGTTGCACGCCAGTTCAGAATCTGAAAATATGTATACTGCTATCGATTTGCTCATTGATAAACTTGATAAACAATTGATGAAACATAAGCAAAAAATACGAGATCACCGCGACCATAATGGACAAACGTGGAAAGAGCAAGAGGATTATGAAGACGACTAAAATTACAATCATTAATAAGCTGGGTTTGCACGCAAGGGCATCAGCAAAATTTGTCTCTACTGCTGCGAGATTTCAAAGTCGACTCGATGTAATGAAAGACGGGCAAACCATAAACGGCAAAAGCATTATGGGTGTTATGCTACTCGCTGCTAACAAAGGCAGCGAATTAACACTGCAAATTGATGGACCCGATGAACTCGACATGGAAAAAGCACTAGTCAATTTAATTAATAATCGATTTGATGAGCCAGAGTGATACTCTATAACCTTTTAATCGGCATGACGTTATTCTGAACGCAAGGATCTCCAAATATCTAAATTTGAGTCCTATTCAGAAGATCCTTCACTGCGTTCAGTGATGACGTCGGGTTCTTAATTCTCAACAGAACCGAGTATCTATTTCTTAATTTTTTTCTGTTTGGTTATATTCATTTTTTTACGTTGTTTTCTCATGCGTGATAGAGCAAACAATGTTTGTAATGGGCCAGATAGAGCATACACTGTTGAACCGATAAGAATCATCAACGTTGGATTCACAGCCACTGCAACAAAAAATATGACCATCAATAACGCATACAAGAAAGGGATTTTTTCTTTAAAATCTAAATCTTTAAAACTATAATATCGAATGTTACTCACCATTAATATCGCAGATAAAACCGCGATAATAGCCGATAGCACAGAATCCCATTCGTGAGGCCAATCATGTTGCTGACAAAATCCAACAAAAGAAGCAACAAAAGCCGCAGCAAAGGTACAGTTAAGCCCTTGAAAAAATCGTTTGTCCGCTGTTTCAACTTGCGTATTAAACCGAGCTAATCTCAACGCAACAGATGCTGTATAAACAAAGGAAACTAACCATCCTAATTTTCCAAATTGATTCAAAGTCCAACTATACAACAATAATGCAGGAGCAACACCAAAGGTAACCATATCCGACAAGCTATCATATTCTGCACCAAATGCACTTTCCGTGTTGGTCATTCTCGCAATCCGCCCATCCAGACCATCAGCAACCATACCGATAAAAATAGCAATTACCGCCAAGTCATACTGGGCTTTTAACGAGGCCACAATAGAATAGAATGCAGCAAATAAACTCGCCGTAGTCAGCAGATTAGGTAATAAATAAATTCCCGAACGACCCTCTTTTTGACGCACCACATAGTCCTCTATAAAGTTGAATAAACAATTGCCATCATTTTTTGTGTCCACTTAGTATACTTCATTTTCCGATATCATGTTAATAATGCTATACTTTGCATCATGATTTCATTGTGTAGATAAAATGACTGAGTCAGAAGACAAAAAAATTGTAATAGAAGGCGTAACCACACAAGGAAAAACATTTAGACCCAGTGATTGGGCAGAACGGATGAGTGGTTCGATGGCCAGCTTTAAAAATAGCCGCATCCATTACTCCCCTCTTCTACAGCCAAGTGTTAATCACGAAGGCTATAAATGCGTATTGCTCGATCCTAAGCTCAAAGAGTCCAGCCCCCAAGTATATGAAGCGATTTTAAATTTTGCTAAAGCCAATCATCTGAAAATTTGTAATGAAAATGAACCTGACCGCCCTAAAGAGTGAAGCTTATCAAATATTGAAAAATAGCATTTAACGTATAAATGGTAATTTCAATATTGACCGAGATCACACCTGCAATCACAAATAAAAATCCTTTCAGACCATGCTGCTCTCCTGGCTCTGCAGCATGAACCATCAATACTGTGCCTCGAACAAACCATAAAAGACCTGCGGCTTGCAACAATACTTTCATACTACTGTAGATATCATAAGGGTTGTATTGCGTATATTGAATAACACTTGAAGTACCAAAAATGGTGGTGGTCAACACATTCAAAGAGGACGGTAGATAAATCAGTACAACTCCCCCTGCAATCGCGGCAAGGGGGACTGAAGCTCTGCGATGAGAGTGCGTACTCATTTTGGAAAGCTCAACGAGTCCCGATACAACCAAGACTATCCCTAAAACATATCCAAATCCAGTAATCAACGATTCTACTGGAATAAGAGATTGAGATAAATTCCCTAAAATTTCGATTAAATTAACACTGCTCATATAATGATCGCATACTCATGTCAGTTGAACCTGTCTTCACTTAATGTATTGCCAACTACGATTCGTATACGAAACAATACTACTAAATGATGCACTTATCCGAAAAATGCTTGCAATGTGTCATTTTTCCCCTACTATTAGGCAATTTACAACATATATAAAGATTCTACATGTCAGTTAAAACATTTCCTGTGATATTAGAAGACACCATCATGCTTTCACCCAATGTGAAGCATTTTATTTTCCGCAGTTCACTCGAGCCTGCCTTTGATTACATCCCCGGACAATTCATTACCATCCACTTTGAGCGCGATGGAAAAACACTGCGACGAAGTTATAGTATCGCTAATATGCCCTTACATAACAATCGTATTGAATTTGCAGCCGGTTATGTTGAAAACGGGCCTGGAACAGAGTTTTTATTTAATTTGAAACAGGGCGATAGTATTAACATCAATGGCCCTTTTGGGCGTTTGATTCTCAAAGAGGAAAGTCCAAAACGTTACATACTGGTGGCAACTAGCACAGGAGTTACCCCGTTTCGCGCAATGATTTCCGAACTTAAACGTCGTCTAGAAGCCAATCCTCAGCTATCAGTCGTTATTTTACTCGGTGTGCAAAAACGCGAAGATATATTATACCTAGATGAGTTCTTAGCCCTGGCAGATACATACCCTCGCGTCACTTTTCGTGCACACTTAAGTCGAGAATCCGAACAAAACCTGCATTACTACGAATACACCGGTTATGTACAATATGCATTTCCAAAGTTAAATCTCAATCCTGAAAACGACCATATTTATTTATGTGGCAATCCTGGCATGATTGATGACGCATTCAACATTTTAAAAGACCGTGGCTTTACCACACAACAGGTTATCCGTGAAAAATACATTTCATAATTAATCAAGGGAGACAATAAAATCATGTATTACGATGAATTATCAAACACAATGGATCATTTACTACAAGACGGCAAAGGGATACTCGCTGCAGATGAAAGCAATGGCACCATTGGCAAACGATTTGCATCCATAGGCTTAGACAATACCGAAGAAAATCGCAAAAATTATCGATTGCTTCTAGCGACCACCCCTGAATTAAACCAATACATTAATGGCGTGATTCTGTTTGAAGAAACATTTCAAAACAAAGATAAAGATGGAAAATCAGTCGTCGAGCTGTTCACCGAACAAGGTATTTTACCTGGAATTAAAGTGGATATGGGCTTGGTTGATTTAGCCAATACAGAAGGCGAGAAAGTAACGCAAGGACTAGATGGATTAACTGAACGCTTAATTTCGTTTAAAGCACAAGGTGCTAAATTTGCAAAATGGCGTAATGTTTACTCCATTTCCGAATTCACTCCCAGTCTATCTGCCATGAAAACAGGCGCTGAGAACTTGGCTCGTTATGCAGCCTGCTGTCAAGCCGTGGGTATTGTGCCGATCGTTGAGCCTGAAATGTTAATGGATGGCGAACATTCAATAGAGCACTGTGCAGAGGCCAGCGAAATGGTATTGCACGAGTTATTTAAGGCCTTATTTATTCATCAGGTTGAGCTCGAGCATATTATTCTAAAACCCAGCATGGTAACTTGTGGCAGCAACGTTAAGCCCTTCAGTACGCCTGAAGATATCGCTGATTATACCATCAGCGTGTTCCGAAATACCGTGCCTGCCGCCGTTCCCTCCATTAACTTTTTATCCGGTGGCCAAACACCTTCACAAGCCACAGCCAATTTAAATGCCATCAATAGCACAGGTTATCAACCCTGGACCTTAAGCTTTTCTTATGGACGCGCGTTGCAAGAAGATTGTATAAAAGCATGGGGCGGAAAAGACGCAAATATCGAAGCCGCACAAGCTGCGCTATTAAACCGTGCGCGATTAAACAGCTTAGCTTGTTTTGGTGAGTATACAGACGAACTATAGTAAATTTTATTATTATGTTTCCGCAAAGGCGGAAACATATCAAGATTATCCAGTACACCCATCATAATTAATTGCCACCTCATCCAATGATCGTTTAACCGCATCATCAGAAAATCCGAGATCGTTTGTTGCACGAATGACACCGCAAGCCCCTTCACTAAAGGTAGAAAAAGGAATCCAATAATCCATATTGGCTTTTAACATGACATGGAAAGCTTGGCGAACAGTCCACCCTGGCTGATTTGATAAGGTATAAAACAAACGATTATAAACACCACTGGAGTAATGCACTTCCATGCCATTTTGAAACTGGTTTGCCCTATCAATAGAGTGCCCATCACGACTCGGTATATCCATATAACGCAAGACCTCCATTCCGGTCCCTTCTTTCATAATTTCATGACCAATGGTCCAACTCGTTTTACCACTGGAATAAAATTCAGCCGCTTGTGCAGCCATATCAGAAAAGGATTCATTCATCCCACCAGACTGCCCGTAATAGATTAGATTCGAATGTTGTTCGGTAAACCCATGGCTCACTTCATGTGCACCAACTCCCATAGAAACCAGTGGATATAAGAATGTATCTCCATCTCCAAAAGTCATCTCTTCACCATCCCAAAACGCATTTTCAAATGATTGACCATAATGCACTCTCATCACGAGCTGCATCGGTTTATCATCACGCATTAAAACATCAACTCCATACCAGGAACGATACATGTCATTAATAACCGTTCCAATATACAAGGCGTCGTTGGTTGGGGAATAGGCACCATTATGCTCATCATAACCATTTGCATGATAGCCTGTCCAAAATACAGTTGAATCATTGGTAGACGGCTCGTCACATTTAAAGTGCATGGACGATGTTGAGCCCGCATAACTATGGCCCATATCAACCACTTTGACTCGATTGTTTTTCATATAACACGTCGAAGTCGCATTATTACGGGTCATTTGAAGGAAAGGGTAATC
>JAJZSG010000002.1 GCA_021849905.1 Pseudomonadota bacterium | reverse complement strand
GAGTTCGATGTACGTTGGCTTGAAAGAGAGATTTAGATGATGTAAAAATCTTGTTTGATTAAATTTAAAGCATACCTGTGTTTTTTATGCTGGCATACAACTTAAGCGGGAATTCCTGCTTCATCATGAGTTATTTTCACTTTTTCAGACTCATCCATCTCGGGTGACCAATAAAACCCAAAAAGGGCTTTTTTGAATAATTCAAAATCTACTGGAAATAAATGAGTCCATTGATTATCGATAATTTCCTGCTCTAGAAATGCAGCAAATGCACGTTGTTGCTCTTCACTATTTGGTGCCACTGTTCGACTACGTAGAGGAATATCTCGGATAATAGGAATAGTCGTCGAATCGATATCGGGAGGTAAAATACCAACGTTCTGAAAAAGCGTCATAAAACGATCAATAACTCCATTATCCTTTCTTGATGTAGAAAAAAAAGCAGGCGTTAGCATTTCTAATTGTGTATTGGTATCGATCAATACATCGTTGACGGTGATATATCCTTCACCTATGTCTACAACATCAAAACCTGCTTGCAATAAAGTCTCTAAGTGTTGAAGATTGTCATAAAAATTGGGCATAAAAACCTCTTCTGATGATTTACATTATGATCAATATACACAAATAAAATCATTTTGTATACTTTGCGGACACTGATAATGGGTCAACTTATCTCAAGTAAGATTGCAAGCTAATTTCGTTCGGAGTAGTCTCATGAGCAGCAGGCTGTGATGCGATACCAATTCATTATATTTTTTAAGGCGATAAGCAATACCTGAATCGACGGCTTGCGCAAGCTGATCTAATTCATTTGAATTTAAATGTAAACATATTATCGATTATGTTACCTTTAAGCAAACAAAAAATACATTTTAAATACCTATTCTCTTCCTAACCTACCAATCCTTAACTGTGTTTAATATGATATTTCAAGTGCTTTATGGAAGTAAATTCTTGGCTTGCTCAGTGCCTCAACTCCCGGACCCCTCGAACAAGTCGAGGGGCGTAGGCTGGGTGGTTAGATGGAGTTACCGAATTTAATCGGCGTAATAAAAAAATCTTATTGAAAATAATTTTTACTTTATGTTAACATATGTTTCTTTTTCATAAGACGGATGAAGTCTATGTATTCAAAACTAGCTCGAATAATAATTCTTTTTTTAACATTCAATTATCAAGTGTTTGCCGATGAAATAACCATAGTCGGTAGTGTCGATCAATCGCTTAAGCTAAGTCGTTCGAATACTATCAAATCACTTCATTCAAATTCAGCCACAACCGTATCTGACACAAAAACCATTAAATTACTAGAATTTCAATTATCTGATAAAGCAAAGAATAAAATATATCAAGATGTTCAACAGGCGTTAACAGAAAATGAAAAGAAAAACGACGCCGAGCCCCCTCGTTCTTCGTCAAAAAAAGTAGAATTAGGCATGAACAACGTTCCGGTACTAGACCAAGGTTATAATGGAACTTGCGTTACCTTTGCCGCTACTGCAGCAATTGATGCCGCATTAGACAAAGGCGATTACATAAGTCAGTTATGCTTATTACAACTGGGTAATTACCTTGAACAACAAGGCAAGGGCTACAGTGGATGGAATGGCTCTTATGGTAAAATTGTATTGTCTCGCATAGAAACATTTGGTGTTTATAGCAAAATTAACCAAAAGAAATACAGTTGTGGTGGGTATAGTGAATATCCTTATTACTATTCCTCAAGTACGCCAATGACTCCAGAAGTTTATGGTGAACATGCTGAACTGGTTAAAGACAATCCTATCATTTGGGAAACGTTATTTGATTATTCGGATGTCTTTGCAAACAGTCCTAAAGATACGGTCGATACTGTTAAGCAAGTTAAAGACGCTTTAAATGCGGGCTTTCGTGTCTCGTTTGGCGTACTGCTTCCCCGAACGGATTTAGGAACAGTCGGCGCCGTAGGCTGGCACCATTATTTAGAAGATACCTGGGTATTGTCTTATGATATTGCTCAAGAATTAGGTGGTTCAAATAATTTTGCAGGTCATGAAATGGTTATCACCGGTTATGACGATAACGCGGTTGCCATGGATTATTATGGACATAGACATCACGGCCTATTTACTTTAAGAAACTCTTGGGGTTCGAACGTTGCTGACTGGGGTACGTTTTATATGTCGTATGACTATTTTAAAGCCCTTGCAATTGAAGCGTATAAAGTTGGTAAAAATTAAATAAAATGGGTCTTCTGACCCATTTTTTAACTCAACGCATCAACAGCAGATACATAATCATAACCAAGCGCATCAGCCACTGCTTCATGAGTGATTTTTCCTTGATGGACATTCAGTCCACTTAATAAATGCCCATTACTTAGTAGAGCCTCTTTTACACCGTGCTTCACTAAATCAAGAACAAACGGTAATGTGGCATTATTCAATGCAAAAGTCGATGTTTTAGGAACTGCACCCGGCATATTTGCAACACAATAATGCACAATGCATTCTTCTGTATAAGTGGGTTGACTATGAGTCGTGGGTTTGCTGGTTTCAAAACATCCGCCTTGATCAATGGCGACATCAACAATAACGGAACCCGCGCGCATAGCTTTTAACATGGAACGAGTCACAAGCTTCGGAGCCGCAGCCCCAGGGACTAACACCGCGCCGATCACCACATCCGCATCAATCACATACCGTTCTATTGATTCGCTAGTTGCATAAATCGTATTTAATAAAGACCCATATCGAAAATTAAGCTCTCGTAAACGCGCCAAAGAACTATCTAATACCATCACCTTCGCTTGCATTCCCATTGCAATACACGCGGCATTTGTCCCCACAACACCAGCCCCAATAATCACCACATGCCCTGGAGATACACCGGGAACACCACCCAACAGTATACCACTGCCGCCTTGAGCCATTTCCAAACTATGCGCTCCGGCTTGAATAGACATGCGACCGGCTACTTGAGACATGGGCATTAATAAGGGTAAACTGCCGTCAGCCTGTGTAACCGTTTCATAAGCGATTGCGGTCACTCCTGATTCTTTTAATAAACGCGCCTGTTCAGGATCAGGTGCCAGATGCAAATAGGTAAATAACGTTTGACCTTCGCGCAATTTTTTACATTCAATGGGTTGCGGCTCTTTAACTTTGATGATTAAATTGGCACGTTTAAAAATATCATCAGCCGCCTCGACTATTTCAGCACCTGCTCGCTGATAATCAACATCAGAAATGCCAATACCAATACCTGCATTTTTTTCAACTAAAACCGTACCGCCCGCTCGTATTACTTCGCTAACACTAGCAGGCACCAAACCCACTCTATTTTCTTGTAGTTTAATTTCTCTTGGAACGCCAACGATCATATCCTTCACTCCTTTAATTGCTTAATGAGTTCAGGAACCAGATCAAACAAATCACCCACTAAACCGAAATTCGCAATTTGAAAAATAGGCGCATCTGCGTCTTTGTTGATAGCCACAATCACCTTCGAATCTTTCATTCCGGCCAAGTGCTGTACCGCACCTGAAATACCAATGGCAATATAAAGTTTAGGCGCTACAATTTTACCGGTTTGCCCGACTTGATGATCATTTGACACAAAACCCGCGTCCACAGCCGCACGAGACGCACCAACCGCAGCCCCTAATGCATCAGCCAAGTCTTCGATTAATTTAAATTTTTCAGCGCTTTGTAAACCTCGACCACCCGAAACAATAATGGAGGCATTCGTTAGATCAGGACGTGTGGAAACACTTAATTCATGCGATACAAACGCTGTACCTAAAACCGGAAAAACCAAATCGCAGCGCTCAATCAAACAAGACGGCTGACGCATTATTTCAGCATCAAAAGCGGTTGAGCGAATACTCAATACCTTTTTATCATCAAACACCCGCACCGTTTCAACCGCATTACCCGCATAAATAGGATGCTCAAACGTATTGGAGTCAATAATGCGAGTCACATCTGAAACCTGCGCGACATCAAGTAAGGCAGCAATACGAGGCAATATATTTTTTCCGTAGGTTGTAGACGCGGCTATTATCACATCAAAAGACGATGCCAAGGCAGCAACCAATTGACTAACATTTTCTGGCAATTGATGAGCATAAGAGGGGTTATCGGCAATCAAAACCCGCTCAACACCAGCCAAAGTCGATGCCTCTTGGGCAACAGTCTGACAATCATGTCCAACCACGAGTAATGTGGGCTTTGTATTAAAGGCCTTGGCGGCGGTTAATACATGATGAACTGAAGACTGTAAAGAATGATTATCATGTTCAACAAGAATGAGTGTGCTCATTATTTTCCTTAGAATCATACCAAACCAAGCCTCGAGCTACGCTCCAATTCCTACGTCCAGCGACTTGTTCGCGGGATCCAGTTCTGTAATAGACGCTAAACTCCGCGAACAAGCCGCGGAACGTAGGCTGGTCGGAACTGCTCTCAAGGCCACAAACCACCTTGTTTAAGTTTGTTGACTAACTCGCCGACTGAATCAAGCTTAACCCCGGCAGCTCGGGTAGTGGGTGCTGCTGTTTTTAGAATTTCAATATGATCATTCAAAAGAAGATTTAAGGATGCTAAATCCAGGCTCATTATCGGCTTATGCTTTGCTTTCATAATATTAGGTAAACTCGCATAACGTGGCTCGTTCAATCGCAAATCTGTACTGACAACAGCAGGCATTTGCAAAGCCAGTGTTTCAGCGCCGCCGTCAATTTCACGAGTAACCTGCACATGCGAATCATGAATCTGTAATTTTGATGCAAACATCGCCTGTGGCCAGTTTAGTAAGCCAGCTAACATTTGAGGCGTTTGATTATTATCACCATCAATTGATTGCTTTCCCATCAAAATTAAATTGGGCATCTCAGTTTGCGCAATATGATGCAAAATTTTTGCAATATTCAAACTACATAAGGATTTTTCGGTTCGAATAAGGATTGCGCGATCGGCTCCTAGAGCCAAACCATGGCGTAGGGTTTCTTGACTGGCATCCGTGCCTATGGTCACTAAAACGACCTCTGTTGCCTGCTGTTGCTCACGAATACGTAATGCTTCCTCAACTGCAATTTCGTCAAACGGATTCATTGACATCTTCACATTTTGTGTTTCAACGCCACTTGAATCAGATTTAACTCGAATTTTAACGTAAGGATCAATAACCCGCTTCACTGCCACTAGGACTTTCATTGGCTCTCCTGTTAAAAAACGATTTCCGAGCTGAGCGCGTAAGCAAATGGATATCCACTTGCTTACGCGCTCAGCTCGGATTCATGAGATTAATTCACAACGCGCCATGAACCATCGTGTTGTCGACAGGCTTTACCATAGATCTGTTCGCGCTTACCACCAATTGTTGCATGAGTGACATATTCGCGACAAGGTTGTTCTTGAATATAATAAGTACGGATGGGTTTTACACTGTATAGATTACCATTATCTGGATTTTTCCAATTCACCTCGTGGCCAACAGGTGCCGTTTCAAGTGCACGTTGCATTTCCATTTGATCTTGTCTATCCATATACTTACCCACTTTTCCACCCAGATAAGCACCGATCAATGCACCACCCGCAGCAGCCGCAACCTTGCCTGCTCCACCACCGAACTGACTTCCTAACAAACCACCGACAACACCGCCAGTTAATGTGCCAACACCCTCATTATTCACCTCCGCACAACCACCCAGAAAAACAGAAAAACACAATGACGCAACTATTATTTTTTTCATGTTCAAGTCCTCTATTGTTGTTTAAATGTAAATTATCGCGTTGAGACTTAAGACCGAGCTCTTGGCGATACCTGGCAAACCAATTCATAAGCTATAGTTCCCGATGACTGTGCAACATGCTCCACAAAAACATGCTGTCCCCATAATTCTACACCATCACCGACAACAATGCCTGGACAATCCGTTAAATCAACAGTTAACATATCCATAGATACTCGACCGACGATAGGAACAAAGTGCCCTTTAATCCAAACACAGGTTCCTGCTTTAATGTGTCTCGGGTACCCATCACCATATCCGGCAGCAACCACACCAATCACTGAAGGCTTGTCACTAAACCAACAACCACCATAGCCAATTGGGGAGTTCGGCGGATAATGCTGTATGGCGGTTACTGCAGAAACAAAGCGCATGACGGGGATGAGTCCCAACTCGTTCCCTGTTTTATTAGGAAATGGAGAAACACCGTATAGCATAATCCCAGGACGAACCACATCCGCATGCGTTTTGGGCAATGCCATAATGGCTGCTGAATTGGCAATACTTCGTATTGGGTTTAAGCCCGTAAGAGATAAATCATAAAATTGTTGCAATTGCTGGTGATTACGTGCGTTATGAGGATCATCGGCACAAGCCAAATGCGTCATCAACCCGATATCATGATCAACCCAGGGGCAATCCAGGAGCGCATTCATAACAGACACCACATCAGATGGCTGAAAACCTAACCGATGCATCCCGGTATCAACTTTCACCCAAACTTTGATTTTATTCAAAAGTGGGGTTTCCAGAATCCACGCTAACTGATGGTGTTGATGAATAACGCACTGCAATTTAAGGCTTGAAACCAACGGTAGTTCATCTGAACTGAATACACCTTGGAATAAAACACATTCGCCAGTGTAACCCAACGCGTTTAAGGTTTGTGCTTCCTCCAAACAAGCGACACCTAGAGCATCCACATGTCTACGAAGCACCGGCATGACGTGGTTTACACCACATCCATAGGCATTGGCCTTAACCATAGCAATTATTTTTTTATTAGGCGCACACTGCTTTACCCGCTGAACATTATGTAATAAAGCCGTGGTATCAACATCAACACGGGTCGGTCTTGCCAAATCAATCGCTCCCTTGATAACCGTTAAAAGCCAAGTCTTCAAATCGGGTGTATTTACCCAAAAATGCAACTCGAACTCGACCAATAGGGCCATTACGTTGCTTGGCAACAATAATCTCCGCACAGCCCTTGTCTGGACTGTCTTCATTGTAAACTTCGTCACGGTAAATAAAACAGATTAAATCCGCATCCTGCTCAATCGCACCCGATTCACGTAAGTCAGACATCACGGGACGCTTATCCTGTCTTTGTTCCAAACTTCGATTAAGCTGTGATAACGCAATCACAGGCACACTCAATTCCTTGGCTAATGACTTTAAACTACGCGAAATTTCTGAAATCTCGGCTGTACGATTTTCTGCCTTAAAACCTGCTATTTTCATCAACTGCAAATAATCCACAACGATTAAACCCAGTTGTCCATGCTCTTTACTCAAGCGCCTGGCACGAGCTCGCATCTCAGCTGGACTTAACGCAGGTGAATCATCAATAAACAAAGGCGCCTCGGACAACATATGGACCGCAGAGGTTACACGTGGCCAATCATCGTCTTCTAATTTACCAGTACGAATACGATGCTGATCAATGCGCCCTAATGAAGACATCATCCGCATCGCAAGGGAATCCGCAGGCATCTCCATGGAAAAAACTAAAACAGGCTTGGTTGCCTTAATAGCCACATGCTCTGCAATATTCATCACCAAGGTTGTTTTACCCATGGAAGGACGACCCGCAACGATAATTAAATCCGACTGTTGCAAGCCTGATGTTAATTCATCCAGATCAGCTAATCCGGTGGCTAACCCAGTTATCGATTCACCACTGTGATATAGCGCATCAATTTTTTCAACTGCACGAACTAAAATAGATTTAATAACCTCCGGTCCGCCATCACCAGCTGTTTGTTCAGCAATTGCAAACACTTTTTGCTCAGCAAAATCAAGCAGCTCAGGCACATCCCGGCTACCTGGATTATAGGCTGAATCCGCAATGGAGCTGGCAACCGAAATCAATTGTCGCTGAACTGATTTTTCACGAACAATATCCGCATAAGCAGACACGTTAGCAACACTTGGCGTATTATTGGCCAACTCAAACAAATACGCTTCACCACCTGCGTCATCAAGTTGATTATTGGATTTCAGCGTATCTAATAACGTCACAACATCAAAGGGCTGGCATTTACTGGCTAGATTGTAAACTGCTCTAAATAAAATTCGATGTTCAGTCCGATAAAAATCAGCTTCACACAATTTCGTGCTAATTTTATCCCAGACCTGATTGTCCAGCAGTAAGCCACCAATAATTGATTGCTCCGCTTCAGCGGAATGTGGGGGACGCTTTAAGGGATCGGATGATTGTTTAGGCGTTTTTAACTCGACCATAATGCCTGCGAAAGGAAAGAACTAGGTCAGTATTATAGTCGTCAGAAGATAAAAAGTAACCTGCATTGAAAAAGAATTTAAATAACACAAACAAAGCAAAAATAGTGTAAGATTCTTCTTTTTGGGGGAATCCACATGAAAAAAGCGGTTATCTTACTATCAGGCGGACTCGATTCAACAACCTGTCTGGCACTAGCATCATCAAAAGGTTACGCCTGCTATGCTTTAAGTTTTGACTATGGACAAAAACACAAGGCTGAATTAATTGCGGCCATTCATATTGCTAAAAAATTCAACGTGATTAAGCACGAAATAATTGACTTGTCATCGGTTGGTCGCCTTGGTGGATCAGCACTAACGGATGAGGCACTAAATGTTCCAGAACATACCGACTCGACAATCATCCCAATCACATATGTTCCAGCACGAAACACGATTATGTTATCCATTGCATTAGGCTGGGCAGAAATCGTTAGAGCCGATACCATTTTCATCGGTGTTAGCGCCATAGACTACTCCCATTATCCTGACTGTCGTCCTGAATACATTAAGGCATTTATCAATATGGCCCATTTAGCAACAAAAGAAGGTGTAGAAGGCAAAGGGATTGACATTCAAACACCGTTAATCAACTTAAGTAAAGCCGAAACCACTCAACTAGGTCTATCATTAGGCGTTGATTATTCAGAAACAATATCTTGTTACAAAGCAACAGAAGAGGGTTTGGCCTGCGGGACCTGTGACAGCTGCTATCTCCGAAAAAAAGGATTTAACGATGCTAATCAGGTTGATCCGACCCGATACGTATCGGCAGAATAATAAAAAATAGCGTTCACATTCAATTCAACAAACAGCAACTCGTTTTTTGCGTAAGTTGCTGGTTTATTATATTCCCGTGTTATGATAATGTCATCACGGCAAAGGACAGCAGTTAATTTTATGCAACATGATACCATCACCTTTCAATTAGCCACACATTATCTTCCTAAAATAGCCTTGCGTCTTGAACGTCTTTTTTCAACTATAGAGCAGGCCTGTGAAGAAACTCACCCTATTATTCATCACTATGCACTAAAGAACATAATCGAAATTATGAAGCTCATTGAAAAACCTGAGCTTAAAAGTCGATTTATAAAAGAACTCATGCGTGTAGAGCATGCATTGAATAAATCCCAGACAGAAATTTCTAACTCGGTTTACGCAAGCCTATTCGTGCAAGTTCAGGTGTTAAGTCATATTTCAGGACGTTTTGGTGAAAATATCCATCAAAATTTATTTTTGCAAGCGATCAGACTTAATCCTTCGGCTCTTGGGCATGATTGTGAATTAGACTCACCTCAATTATTACTCTGGTTAGAACATCATCCGTCACACCGACAACGTAATTTAAACGATTGGTTAAGCCATTTGCGAATATTAAACGATACTGTAAAAGTGTATTTATCTTTGCTACGAAAAACAGCTGAATTTGAAAAATTTGAATTACTTAACGGCTTTTATCAACGATCCCTCCCCTCTCAGTTATCCTGCCAGCTCATTTTGTTAAGAATGAATACCGATTGCGGGTTGGTTCCTAAAATGCAGATAGGCCATCATGGATTGAGTCTAAGACTTTGTGAGGCCGACTCGATGAAAGAAATTCAGTCAACCAAAATAAATATTGAATTAGCGATTTGTCAATTATAAGCGGCATTTAGACTGGCATGCAGACCGCCGTTAAAATCTTATCAATAAGAAATTGATTGGCTTCAGGAAACTCAAATTGATGCAACGATAAAGGGTCAACCCAACATAAATCCATTTGCTGTTCACGCGCAACAGCTTCACCAGAATAGTTGCGCACACAAAATACTGATAATGTGACTTGACGATGAGGATAGGTATAGGTTATTTCATCTAAAAAAAAAGCATCATTAATAACCAAACCGACTTCTTCTTCTATTTCTCGGCTTAACGCATCAAGTGGTGTTTCATCCTGTTCTAATTTACCACCAGGAAATTCCCAAAAGCCCCCATGCGATACATGAGGGGCTCGTTGGGTAATTAAAACACGTCCTTTTTTATCAAAAATAATTGCAACGGCTACCTTCATGCAAGACGCCCATGACAATTTTTATATTTTTTATCCGCACCACACCAACATGGATCGTTACGCCCTACTTTTTTTTCATCACGTTTGAACGTTGTATTCATATTATCGTCATAATCTTGATTTGAGTCGTCATCGTCATGAATAAATTGCATATTAAAAGCTTGATCGGCTCGACGTTGATCCTCAACAGCATTCACGTCCTCTTCCGAAGCAATTTCAACGCTTGAAAGTAATCGGATGATCTCATATTTTAAACTATCCAACATCTCAGAAAATAACGTAAATGCTTCTCGTTTAAACTCTTGTTTCGGATCTTTTTGCGCATACCCTCGCAAATGAATCCCTTGACGTAAGTGATCCATAGCGGCTAAATGTTCCCGCCAATGGTTATCCATGGTTTGCAAAATCACTGACTTTTCAAAAGACGCGACAATCTCTCTATTAAGATGTTGTGATTTAGCATGATATTGTTCAAGACACAAAGCACGTATTTTTTCTTTTATCTGCTCAGGCTGAATCGTGTGATCTTGCTCTATCCATTCTGAAACAGGCGTATTTAACTTAAATTCATCCATTAACAGTTGGGTTAATTTAGCCACATCCCATTGATCCTCCAGGCTCTGTGGTGGAATATAACTATCAACAAGATCGTCTAAAACCTCCCGACGCATCGCGTCAAGCGGCTCAACTGGATCAGACATGGCCATAATGGCTGCACGTTGCGAATAAATCACTTTACGCTGTTCATTAGCGACATTGTCATACGTCAGTAACTGTTTACGCACATCAAAATGATGGCCTTCCAATTTTCGTTGTGCATTTTCAATCGCTTTTGTAACTAGATTATGCTCAATAGGCTCACCTGGCTTCATGCCCAGGCGTCGCATCATAGAGACAACCCGCTCTGATGCAAAAATCCGCATTAAATTATCATCAAGCGATAAATAAAACCGACTGCTACCCGCATCCCCCTGTCGACCCGCACGACCGCGAAGCTGATTATCAATACGACGCGATTCATGACGTTCGGAGCCAATAATACGCAACCCACCGGCCGCAAGAACCTCATCATGCCGGCGCTGCCATTCATCTTTAACCATTTGCTTTTGAGCATCAGTGGCATCATCAGGCAAATCAGCGAGATTTGCGGCTAAACTACCCCCCAATACAATATCCGTTCCTCGTCCTGCCATGTTCGTCGCAATTGTCACCGCTGCTGGACGACCCGCTTCAGCAATAATTTGTGCTTCTTTCTCATGAAATTTTGCATTTAACACTTGATGTTTAACAGACGCTTTCGTCAGTAAATTGCTTAATAATTCAGATGCTTCAATAGAAGCCGTACCCACTAATACCGGTTGCTTACGCGCAACACAATCCCGAACATCATCAATAATGGCTTGATATTTATCGGGCTGAGTTAAGTAAATTAAATCAGGCTCATCAACCCGTCTCATTGGCTTATTCGTTGGAATAACGACTACTTCCAAATTATAAATTTCTTGAAATTCGTAAGCTTCCGTATCAGCCGTTCCTGTCATCCCAGAGAGCTTATGGTATAAGCGAAAGAAGTTTTGAAATGTAATGGATGCCAAGGTTTGGTTTTCATTTTGAATAGCAACTTGCTCTTTCGCTTCAACAGCCTGATGCAAGCCGTCTGACCAACG
Organism: Pseudomonadota bacterium; assembly: GCA_021849905.1. Classification (GTDB taxonomy): domain Bacteria; phylum Pseudomonadota; class Gammaproteobacteria; order Legionellales; family Legionellaceae; genus DDPF01. The sequence continues at coordinate 24,893 of JAJZSG010000002.1, read as the reverse complement.
TCGACCCGGCATCGTGCGTCCGGTGTGTTCATCAACAATCACCACTTGATTATTTTGTACAATATAATCCACATCCCGATTAAACATGGTATTGGCTTTTAACGCAGCATTAACATGATGCATCAACATGATGTTGCTTGCATGATAAAGGCTTTCACCTGGCTTAAGGAGTCCCTCTTTCATCAGCAACGATTCAATATGCTGATGTCCTTCTTCGGTTAAATGCGCCTGCTTTTGCTTTTCATCAATCGTGTAATCACCCCCATCACCCTCTTCTTGTTGTATTTTTAGAAAGGGAATAAGCTGATTAATTTTGATATAAAGCTCGGAGCTATCTTCGGCAGCACCTGAAATAATCAACGGCGTTCGCGCCTCGTCAATCAAGATAGAATCCACTTCATCAACAATTGCAAAATTTAACTCTCGCTGCACTTTGTCTTGAAGACTAAAAGCCATGTTATCGCGCAAATAATCAAAACCAAACTCATTGTTTGTGCCATAAAGCACATCAGCCTGATAAGCTGTTTGCTTTAGGGCATGAGGCATGTCGGGATAAATCACACCGACTTCAAGACCCAAAAAATTAAACACAGGACGCATCCATTCGCTATCACGACGCGCTAGATAATCGTTAACCGTTACCACATGCACCCCTTTGCCTGAAATGGCATTCAGGTATGCGGCTAAGGTGGGAACCAACGTTTTACCTTCACCGGTGCGCATTTCGGCAATATTGCCTTCGTGTAATACCATCCCGCCAATGAGCTGTGTATCAAAATGACGCAACCCTAAAGTGCGAACGGACACCTCACGAACAACTGCAAAGGCTTCAGGCAACAACGCATCAAGCCCTTCTCCCGCAGCAAGACGAGCTTTAAATTCAGCTGTTTTGGTACCTAACTGCAGATCCGTCAATGATTGCATTTGAGGTTCAAATGCATTGATAGCCAAAACCGTTTTTTCCATACGCCGTAAAGTACGATCATTACGACTACCAAACATCCTCTTCATTAACGTACTCAGCATAGCTCTGATAATCCTGATTTAATTTGCAAAATAGGGCTTAAGTCATGGTGTTGCCGTCGATGAATCACTTATGCGAACGGGGTTCAAAATCGCGATTTATCGATGGCAACACCATGATTTAAACCAAAATACTATAATTTACTAGAGTTTATTTATAAATACCATGACAATATCAACTTCAAGCATCAAAATAGGCTTCATACGGATTAGCTGTTGGCAAATCAATAGCACATGCAAATTCAGATAATGTCATGTTATGTTGAGTCATAGAAACCGAATGTTGATCCATAACAGACTCACCAAACTTATAAATCACACGCTCATCACCCTCACAAGTTTTCAAATCGGTAGCCTTTGCTCGAGCCGCAACCTGTTTATTTTTTTCTTTGTATTGATTAACCGCATCTTGACCATATCGATTTTCAAGCATCTCAATGGTTTTATCAGGCGATAAGATTAATGCCGACGCATTATTCCCGCCAAAACCCTTCGAATTTAGAATTACCGCTTGCATCATCTGACCCTTTTCACCGGCAAAATAATGATTCGTCAAAATATTTAAATTCGATTGATACACATCGTTTGCAATGTGATCGATTGTCTTAATACCCGGTATCCAACCATACTGCCAAACACCCAAAGCGGCCATGAGCTGATCACCACCCGCTGCACTCACCGAATGCCCAACATACGATTTAATTGCAGACACGGGCCATTGTTTAATAGAAAACGTCTTAGCCACTTCATTTAAAATATGACTTTCTGTTGTGCGGTTTTGAGGCGTACCTGTCCCGTGCGCATGAACATAGGTGTTCTGTAAGCCCGCCTCACCTAATATTGCTTTAGCCAATGCCGTGGCTTTAGCAACGGTAATGTAATTACCCACACCAGGCCCTGCTATAGATTTTTTATTTGCATCGGCATTCACAAAGACATCGGCTACCGCACCGTAAATTGTAGCGCCTAGTTTTAATGCCAGCTCATCCTCCATCAGAACCACAAACTGCGCAGCTTCTGCTAAAGTAAAACCAGCATTGGATGAAAATGGCCGACAGGCTCGACGATTATCAACCAAATCGCTGTTATCCAGTGCGCGCAAATCATCATCTGTAGCCAGCGCACCCATAACCCGAAAGCCCTCAATCACTTCAGGCGTAATGGGGGCTTCCGCATTGCCCACAATAACAACTTTTGCTTTTCCAAGCTGAATATCGATAAGCCCTTGTCTCAAGTTATACAAAAAACTTGCACAAGCACCGACATTATTACCTGTCGTCCCCACGCTGTTGATGATATAACTATTCACAAAATCCGCAGGCATTTCAGACAAAGACAATGCCATCATTTTTGAATTAACTCGATTACCCATCAACGGTTGACCCACAATTCCTGCCAACGAATGCTCATCAATTTGTGACAACGCGCTCCCGCCATAAACAGCCACTTCATCCGGTTTGATATACGCGAGTATCTCATCCCACTCAATGCCGATAGAATTTAGCGCATCAGAAGCACCATAAACCGCCAGTGTTAAGCCTCGCGGATGGTGGGGAGAATGATATAACGTACCCGGTTCAAATCCTGACGGTAGTCCACCAGCACTGGTCACTGGAATGCGCATTGTGTCAGGCACGAGTATATCCAACTGACCATTAAGCTCAACACACAACTCTTTACCGTCTAATGCACTGATCGATGCCGTTGCTTGCAAATGCTTAGGCAATTTCGATTGTTTAATAATCAACGATGCAGGCTTCACAGATGAATCTAAGCGTGCTTTATGGTGGCAACGAACGTTATCCGGATCAAAATTTTCTATTCTGCGAACGAGTGTACCATGTTTAATGGCATCAATCGTATCTTCAGATAGATTAGACGGCTCGTCTAATCCCATTCGATGAGCCAAATCAGACCATGTATTGGAAAGCAGGTCATCAGATAAAACATCATGCACCATCCGCTTATAACTATGAAAGCCCGAGGTGCGGCCTGCCGAATTGATGCCGCCGATTCCAACGATTACAGGTAATTTTATCATTTTTAATTTACACACTATTTAAGCCCTATATTTCGCTCAGGATGCTAGTCCACAACGCATAAGCTGTCAATTGCATCGATCAGTTGCCCACTATCGCCTGAGCGCTGAATATGCATTAATTTTTCTTTCCAGAGCTTAGCACCGGCTATACCATGCGCCATGTTGAAAATGGGTTTTAACAATAGACTCATGGGAATTTTCTGAAGCCGCATGGATTCAACGTACTGCGCATAATGCTTCAAGATCACTTGACGAGACGCCAATGGGGTATCCGGATAAAGCGCATGATGAATCAACGCTAGCGCATAAGGATTTTGACAAACAAGCCGCCCTAACATCACGCCATCCACACGCGACAAATGAATATGAATCTCATCAATCGTATTAATATTGCCATTTATGACCACTGGTATCGATGCGAACGCTTGCTTTATTCTATAAACATAATCATAGTGCAGTGGTGGAATAGTCCTGTTTTGCTTAGGATTAAGACCGCTCAACCAGGCTTTTCGAGCATGAACAATTAATTTGTCGCAACCGGCATCGATGAGTCGATGAGCAAAGTCAGAAAAAAATTCGTAACTATCATGAGCGTCTATTCCTATTCGTGTTTTTGCCGTAACGGGAATTCGAACTGCACGCTTTAGTGTACGAATACAATCAGCCACATGATCAGGCTCTGCCATTAAACACGCACCAAAACGACCCGCTTGAACCCTGTCACTGGGACAACCTAAATTCAAATTGACTTCAGAATAGCCAGCACCCTCTGCACGCATAGCGCACTCGACTAATCCATCGAGACAATTGCCTCCTATTTGCAAGGCCAAGGGACGTTCCACGTCACGAAAATGCAAAGCTCGCTCGGGATTGTTTATAATCGCCCCAACCGTTTGCATTTCAGTATACAACAACGCATTAGGCGCTAACATTCGCATGAACACACGAAAATGCGTATAGGTCCAATCAATCATAGGTGCCACTGAAAGTGGCGAAATCAAATGAGGTAACAACACAGTCTCACTCGTTAAAAATATAATCAAAATAAGCATTATACTCTGTTTTATGATATTGTTCGAAATATAAGCTTTTTGATGTGTGTGTCGATGACAACAAACGCTCTTATTTTACCTCCCGAAGCCATTAGCCGGGTTAAATGCTATTTACTCTCATTACAAAATCAAATATGCCAGGAAATAGAACAGCTGGATGAGCAAAATCACTTTATTGAGGATGCATGGACACGTCAAGAAGGCGGAGGAGGACTCACGCGAATCATGACAAATGGTGCTGTATTTGAAAAAGCGGGGGTGAATTTTTCTCATGTTTCTGGTGAAACGCTACCTCCCTCTGCAAGTATCAATCGCCCTGAATTAATGGGTTGTCGATTTTCAGCACTGGGTGTATCGGTTGTCACGCATCCAGATAACCCTTATGTTCCAACAGCCCATGCCAATGTACGATTTTTTGTGGCCGAGAAAAAAGATGCGTCCCCTGTATGGTGGTTTGGCGGTGGATTTGATTTAACACCCTATTACGGATTCGAAGAGGATTGTAAACATTGGCATCAAACGGCACGCGCAGCCTGCCAGCCTTTTGGTGAAACACTGTATTCAGAGTTTAAAGCATGGTGCGACCGATATTTTTATATCAAACATCGTCAGGAAGCTCGCGGTGTTGGCGGTTTATTTTTTGACGATTACAACAGACAAGGATTTAAGCATAGCTTTGGACTAATGCAAAGCGTTGGTAATCACTTTATGAAAGCCTACACACCTATCGTAACTATGCGAAAAAAACATCCCTTTGGATTAAAAGAAAAATCGTTTCAATTATACAGACGCGGCCGTTATGTGGAGTTCAATTTAGTTTATGACCGGGGAACGCTATTTGGATTACAATCTGGAGGCCGGACAGAATCGATACTGATGTCACTTCCACCTGAGGTGAATTGGCAATATAACCGTCAAATAGAAGAAAATAGCAAAGAAGCCCAATTATTTCGTGATTTTTTACCGATAAGGAATTGGGTATAATGACACCTAGTATCTGCAATAATCAATACTGAGTCAAGACCCAGCCTACATACACTTCGTAGGTTGGGCCTTGGCCCAACAATCAAACATACCACAAACATTATGGAAGAACTTTATTTTCGTTCGTGTACTTAAACCGAACTCACTGAGCCTGTTCAGCAATCACAACGACCTCAAGTGCTTTAAAACCTTTAGGTCCTTTATCAGCAAGATAGCTAACGGCATCATTTTCGTGAAGTGTTTTAAAACCAACACCTTCTATATCTTTGTAGTGAACAAAAATATCATCACCGTGTTCGTTAATGATAAACCCAAATCCCTTTTTTTCATTGAACCATTTAACGTGGCCAACTTTTCTATCAGACATGTCCATATCCTCGCTTTATTTATCCATCTGTTCGTAATAGGATGAAAACATCAATTATTACAGTAAACCATACCAAGACTTTAGCATAGCATTTTTTTATAAAATGTTAATATTTTTAAAAAACTTCAGGAAAATATAATGAAAGATGACTTTATACGTCTAGCATTTAAGTGCAATGTGCTTAAATTTGGAGAGTTTACACTCAAATCAGGACGCATTAGCCCTTATTTTTTTAATGCTGGATTATTCTACCATGGGCATGCGCTTCGAAAATTAGGCCGGTTTTATGCGGATGTTTTGATAAATAATCACCTTGATTTTCAACATTTGTTTGGGCCTGCATACAAAGGATTGCCTCTTGCGACAGCAACGTCAGTCGCTTTAGCCGAATCAGGTATAGAAACAACGGTTACCTTTAATCGCAAAGAAATTAAATCACATGGCGAGGGCGGGCAATTGATTGGCTCGCCACTAACGGGCAACACCGTGATTATTGACGACGTGATTACAGCAGGGACTGCTTTTCGTGAAGCACAACAGCTCATCCAGACAAATGGTGGCAATCTGGTCGCTGTCGTTATAGCATTAGATAGATGTGAGCGCGGCGAAGCAGGCCAATCAACCCTTCAAGACATACAAAAACAAGGCATTCAAGTTTTTTCAATTATTACCTTGTTTGATTTAATGGAGTACCTGCATCGGCTTGGTGAACACCAACAGCTCAAGCGACTGCAACTTTATCAGGAGCAATACGGATGCGATTAATACCGTTGTTTTTTACAAGCCTCACCTGCTGCACACTCTTTGCAAGTTCCATCGTTGATCCGTTAAATCTGGATTGGCTGGACAAAAATATTTCGATTGAACAAAATTTTTATGGCTATGCTAATGGAACATGGCAAGAACAAAATCCCATACCGCCTGAATATGCCAGTTGGAGCGCATTTCATGTTTTGCAGGAAAAAACACAACAGAATATTAAAAAAATACTGTTATCAGCATCAGCAAACCCGCAAGCCAAACCCGGAAGTATTGAACAAAAAGTTGGCGACTTTTATTACAGTGGTATGGATGAAGCCAATATCAATAAACTTGGAATCAATCCCTTAAAAGAAGAGCTTGCCCGAATTGAAAACATTCGAAGTCAAGATGATTTGATTAATGAAATAGCCCACTTGCATCTTTTAGGGGTAAATGTCTTGTTTAAATTTGGGAGCATGCAGGATTTTCAAGACAGTAACCAGGTGATTGCAGCTATTGAACAAGGCGGACTGGGACTCCCGGACAGAGATTATTACATCAAAGACGACCCCAATTTCCAAAAAATCCGCGAAGATTACGGTGTTCATATCTCTGATTTCTTTATTTTATTAGGAGAAAATGCAGAGCAAGCCGATGACGAAGCGGACTCTGTTGTTGAAATTGAAACAACACTTGCAAAAGCATCTTTATCACAAGCAGCCCTTCGTGATCCAAAAGCCATTTATCACATGATGAGCGTAACGCAACTAGAAACACTATCACCGAATTTTTCATGGTCTACTTATTTTACAGCTGTGGGACACCCGGAAATAAAACAACTCAATGTGGCCATGCCTGATTTCATCAAAGCCATGAATAAATCATTAAAAACCCATTCAAACAACGAATGGAAGCTCTATTTGCGCGCACAGCTACTGCATACCCTTGCACCCTATTTATCAACCCCCTTTGTTAAGGAAAATTTTGACTTGGTTCAGGCGTTAACTGGCGCAAAAAAAATACAACCACGTTGGAAGCGTGTTGTTAACGAAGAAGAGTCCGCTTTAGGATTTGCTATAGGTCAATTATATGTCCAGACCTATTTTTCAGCAGCCGCAAAAAAACAAGTTTTAGAGATTATGAAGACCATACGTCATGCATTAGAAGAAGATTTAAAAACACTCCCCTGGATGACGCCTGCAACCCGAAAAGCAGCCCTTGTTAAATTAGCCGTCATGGAAGAACGAGTAGGCTATCCAGACACATGGCGAGATTATTCCAGTTTAGTCATCGATAGAGGCCCCTATGTATTAAACGTTATGCGCGCAAATGAGTTTTTGGTGAAGCGAGATCTTAATAAAATTGGAAAACCAGTCGACAAAACTGAATGGGAAATGTCACCCCAAACCATTAATGCCTATTACAATCCATCGATGAACAGCATTAATTTCCCCATGGGCATATTACAACCGCCCTTTTTTGATCCCAATGCACCGCTGGCTGTTAATTATGGCTCCATTGGCGCAATAATCGGCCATGAAATCACGCATGGCTTTGACGATCAAGGTGCTCAATTTGACGCTCAAGGCAATTTAAATAATTGGTGGGCACCCGAAGACCTTAAAAAATTCAAAGAAGCCACGGCCTGTATTATCAAACAATTTTCATCCTATAAAATAGACGATGATTTACCCGTTAAAGGTGAGCTGGTTGCAGGGGAAGCGACAGCTGATTTAGGGGGAATGACTTTGGCCTATCGTGCTTTTCGTGAATCCGGTGCTTACAAAAATGCAAAAACAATCCATGGATTTACACCCGATCAACAATTTTTCTTAGGCATGGCTCATGTGTGGGCAAACAGTACTCGACCGGAACAAGCACGTCTTTTAATTACGGTAGATCCTCACCCTCCAGCTCGGTATCGAGTCAATGGAACGTTAGCGAACATGCCGTCTTTTAAACGCGTATTTAATATACCTGAAAATAGTCCTATGGTTAATAAAAACCGATGTGTAATTTGGTGAGGTACGTCATCCCCAACATGGCGAGGGATGACGTTTAATCTGTTAAAAAATAATTTTAAATCAGCAACGCATCCATTTTTGAAATCAACCCATTTTCATCGTCTAACAGATTCGGTTTAATGTTAGACGCGACCAATGCACGTTGCATCAAGGTGGGCTCAGGCTTGAACAATTCACAATGATAACGCGTTGGAACACGAATCAACTCCAAGCACTGGTTCAACAGAGAAATCACGCTATTTATCACTGGCATCACATACTCTCGCCAAATACCCGGTTCATTTTCAAAAATGGCTTCTGCTTGAGAAAAGGCCGCTTGAATGTCTGATTTCATTTTAATCAGTTCATAATGACATGGATTCAATTCAAACGCATTCATCTTGTTATTTAGTGTTTCAACCAACTGATTGGTAGCATCTTGATTTTGAATTCGACAATTGGGCGTATTAACCAAAGCGCTGATTTGAGTCACAAGCACTCGAAATTCCTGTATGTAATCATCTAAATCAGCGACCCGAGCCTCATGACTAGGCACATGATACATAGTCAATCTTTGAGTAAACACATCAAGATTACCTAACAATATGCCTGGCACTACCTGTTGACTATTTTGAATCAACAAACGTTGCTGAAGAATGTCAGGGTGATTACGCAGAAGTCCCCTTAATAAAGCAGGAGAAGCCAATGTACGACTGGCAAGAATATAAGTTCCTATAAAACGTAACATACGGTTAGGAATGTTGGTTAATTGTTGACTTTCCGGCGAAGGCGCGTATTGTCTTGATAAATCATGTAACATATCCAGATTAGGAATAATCAATTCGCTTGAATAAGGCATTACACTCATCTGAGCATGTGTTATTTCATTATGGTTAGCTAAAAACGTTAGGCTATTAGTAACTCTTTGCCAGTCTAGTGGTGCGCCAAGCAGTTGCCCAGATGACACAAACAAATCTAAGGCTGCTGCTTGCATTGGTGATGTTGCCTTGAAAAACAAAATACCCTGTCCAAGATGAAAACGTTGTAACAGTAATTGCATTAACATCTCTACCGCGTTATCTGAAAGTAAATGATTCAGATCCGTATGCAAAATTTGTGTTAACCCTTCACTATCTTCATAGGCAATAGACAATTGCGTCAATTCACCTGATTCAATGCGATTAATATCCAAAGCAAACTCGTTAATCAAATGAACCAGTGTCGTGTCTTGGAATATCTCTATCGTGTTCGAATGATGCTGCAACTGCGCAACAAGACCATTCAAACTTATTTCATCAGAAGTATTTATTTCAGGTGTTCCGCTAAAGGCATTTAAAATAATATCAAATTGCTCGCGTGCAGTTAACCTGTCAATATCAGCCTGTACATCAATAACCGCAGCCTGTACCGTTGACTCCAATACCGGTTGTGTTTGAGATGTGGATACCTCACTGCCACCCCACCAAGAGGCAATCCAACTGGCTAAGCTCTGTGATGAGTTAACGTCAGACTCCCTGGTAAAATTAGACTGATTTGAGTTTTTTTTACGCGCATAATTGCGGGAATAACGTAAAGCACTTGATTCAAATGCGCCCGGCACTCGCTCATAGTCATATGAATTACTGTTTCGTTGCATTGTTTGCTCCAAGTTTGATAACCCCTCACCCCAAGTGATGCGTCGGGGTGACGTGTAAATAATTAACCCATTGAATCCTATAACGCAGCGATATCAATGGTTTTGATCCGATGATAGATACGCTGCCCATCTCTCAACACGGTAAGCGTGACATCATCACCAACTTTTACATTAGTCAATAAGTTATAAAACGAATCATAATCTGTAACACCATGGCCGTTTAAAGCTATAATTACATCGCCTAAAACAATTTGTCCAAAATGACTTCGGTGTGTTTTACGAAGTCCTGCCGTTACCGCAGGCGTTTTGGGGAGAATATCTTCAATTAAAATTCCTTGTTTCACACCCAAACGTGCGGCTCGCAGAGGATCAGTGGGTGCGATCCCAATACCTGCAAGTGAAACACGCCCTTGCTTGATAATTTGATTAACGACATGCTCAATTTCATCAGCAGGTACTGCAAAACCTACACCGGCAGAGTTTCCTGACTGAGAATAAATAACCGTATTCATGCCAATCAAACGCCCTGCACTGTCTAGTAAAGGACCACCTGAATTACCTGGGTTGACTGATGCATCAGTCTGGATCATGTCATGGATAGAAACACCTCCAACACCGGGAACTTGCCGTCCCAATGCTGAAACCACACCAACAGTCAAGCTGTGATCAAACCCGAACGGATTTCCAATTGCGATAGCTTTTTGCCCCACCATCAGATCACGTGTATGACCCACTTCAAAAGGCTTAAAGGATTTTAAGGCCGAAATGGCTTTAGTCGATTTTAATTGTAATACGGCAATGTCTTTTCTGGGTTCAAAACCAACCACCTTTGCAGGAACAGTCATTTTACCGATACTGACCGTAAATAAATCAGCGCCTTGAATAACGTGAAAATTAGTAACAATATGTCCCTTATTATCCCAAATAATGCCTGACCCTGCGCCACTAGGCACAACCTGCGGCGGCTTGTGAGCATGCGATAAAACCGCCGTTAGACGATGAACATAAACTACTTTTGGTGACGCTTTTTGAAAAGTCTCAACCGTGTTTCGTTCGTCAGGCAACATCTCGTGTAATTTTACAGCATGTGCAGGTGCAAGATAGAAAAAAATCGACAAAAACATAAAAAAAATAGAGGAATTATTTTTCATAAATAATAGGCGTCCTTTTTGTTTGGTAATAAATCATTTTTCACTCAAGATACCCTAAGGAATCAACCCTGTAGCCAAAAAGACATTACCTTATTACATTCTAAAGAATGGATATTATGCACTATTATTATTCATCTTGGCAAATTAATTTATTTAAAACCCTATTGCTTAGTCAATACAATCATTTTAAGATGAGTGCTTTGTAGCTGTTTGCGGGAAATTACAATGTTGATGGATAAGCTGATAGGATCTCAATCGATTATTATTACACTTGATGTTGATACCCTTCTTCTTAAAAAGCTCAAATACATTGCCGATATTGGTTTTTCTGTTGTTGAAATTAACTGTGTTGAGAAGAAAATTTTATCCGACGTGTTAAATGATTTCCCTATGTTACAAATAGGAGCCAGTAATATCATTAACATACCGCAACTTGAAGCCTGCTATCAGGCAGGCGTACACTTTATCACTAGCCCCGGTTTTTTACCGTCAATTGCTCAAACAGCAGCAGTATACGATATAAATTACATACCCGGTGTTGCAACACTATCTGAAGCGATGGGTGCCATGGAGATGGGATGCCAACAGGTCAGACCTTTTCCTGCTAATCTGGCTTTTTGTACGCTCTTAAATAAATCCATCCCTTTGTTAAGCTTATATCCTGGTGAAATAGAATGGGAAGATGCCGAATTATTTTTAAACCTGCCATCCGTTAGAGCCGTTAGTATTAATAATCCCGACATTCAGCATTTACAATCGTTAAGTGACGCATTATCCACGTTGAACTAATCGTTTTTGGTCTTGACCGCTAGTACTGGCTTTCGCGAAGAAATCTGGGGACGTAGCATTAAGGACAATGACTCAAGGTCATATTGTTTCGTAGAATCGGAAAAATCATGAACAAAAGTAGTCTTGCTGGAAATTCGCTTGGAATTAATGAGTCGATTATTATGGGTGTTGCGGGTGCCGCCCCAGCATTTAGTGTATCTGCTGTAACCAGCACCTTAGTCGCCTCCGTTCATACCCTGGCACCAGCCAGTGTGCTTTATTGCGGTATATTATTATTTGGTATTACATTAGCCTTTTTAAATTTAAACAAAATAAATACAAATGCAGGTGCATCATATGCGTGGATCAGCGTAATTTTTAATCCTACACTCGGATTTTTTGCGGGTTGGGCGCTTTTAGTTTGCTCTGCGGTTTTTATGGTTTCTGGATCAATCCCTGCTGCAACAGCAACCTTACTGCTCATCGAACCTAAGCTTGCTAATATGCCGGGTTGGGTTACTTTTGTTGCGGCATTGTGGTTAACTGTCATTTCAGCCATTTTATTCAAAGGAATAAAATCGGCAAGTTATCTTCAAGTACTCATGACAGGTACTGAAATGATCATCTTAATCGCTATTATTATCGGAAGCATCATTCAGTTTTCACATCTACCGGCACATGAGGTGTCAATCAACTGGTTCTCTATTACAGATTTTACTCCTCATTCATTTGCAACAGGTGCATTAACTGCGGTTTTTCTTTTTTGGGGATGGGATGTCACATTAAACTTAAACGAAGAAACACAAAATGCAAAATTTGCACCGGGATGGGGTGCGTTATGGTCCGTTATCATCATCATGGTGATTATGATGTGCTTTTTTATCTCAGCATTATTAGTACTGAATGATCATGAAATTCAACAGGCAGGAACAAACATCCTGTTTACCATCGCAGATAAAATATTTCCCAGACCCTGGAGCTATCTCGCTGTTTTGGCGGTTGTTTTAAGTTCGGTAGGAACACTGGAAACAACTATTTTACAATTCACACGAACTTTATTTGCTAAAAGTCGTGATGGTGTATTACACAAACGGTATGCAACGATACACCACTCCAGAAATACACCTTGGGTCGGCATCGTGTTTATTTGGATCATAGGGATAGTGTTTTTATTTTTATCATCCTGGTTTACAACAGTTAGTATTATTATTCAAGATTCCGTCAAAGCCATTGGGTTTCAAGTCGCGTTCTATTACAGTCTGACCGGCTTTGCTTGCGCATGGTACTATCGCTTAAAATGGAATGGCATTATGGAAGGATTAATTTACGTCTTGTGGCCTATTCTTAGCTCACTATTTTTAATTTATATTGCTCTCTTCAGTATATCAACCTTTGATTGGGTAACAAACATGGTGGGTATCGGTGGCCTTGCCATTGGAATGGTTCCATTTATTACTAATTACAAACAAATCCGTTAAATTTTTTTAGCTTGAAGGTCTCGCCTACCTTGCAAGCATAAATCGATAAATAACATAAGCGCACCCAAACATATTGCACTGTCCGCCACGTTAAAAACAGGCCAATGATAATGGTTATAGTGTACATCAATAAAATCAATGACATAACCTAACCGAAGCCTATCCATTAAATTGCCCAAAGCACCGGCTAAAATAAGACTTAACGCACTGACCTGCAAACGAGCGACCAATGGCGTGCGCACCAGCCAAAAAACCAAAATAACACTCATTACCGAACTAAATCCTGTAAAAAGCCAGCGATGCCAGTCTCCTGTTCCACTTAAAAAACTAAACGCAGCTCCAGTGTTATAGGCCAAAGTTAAATTAAGCATTGGCAACAACACGTCAGGTTGGTAAGGCATCAAAAAATACAAAGCCGAATATTTAGTGACTTGATCAAGAACAATAACCAGTATACTTAAAGCAAACCAATACCATTTTTTCATGCAAAACGCCTTAATTCATCATTGCTACTTATATTATCCACACAGCGCAAACATAAAGCCGGATGCTCTAGATGCTCGCCCACATCAGCGCACCGATGCCAACATCGCTCGCATTTCAATGCGGAACTAGCCTGCACCTGAATAGCAATCCCTAACTCGTCGTTTAAATGAATATCTGTCGGACGTTTATCAAGTGGTAATACGACAGCTGAGGACGTGATCAACATAAATCGCAATTCATTGTCTAACCGTTTTAAAATCGAAAGCACCGAGTCTTCAGCGTAAATCACAACGTCTGCTGCCAATCCAGAACCAATCAAACCCGATTGCCTAGTCGCCTCCAACGCTTTATTCACATCAATTCGAACGGCCTGCAATTGTGACCAGGCTTGCATATCAACGGAGTCAATAACAGGCCATGCTTGATACCACATTTCCACAAACACTGTTTTACCATCATACCCTGGAATAGCACGCCAAATCTCCTCAGCAGTAAAAGATAAAATCGGCGCCAACCAACGTGTTAATGCCTGGACGATATGATACATAGCCGTTTGGCAAGAACGTCTGGCAAGACTATTAACAGGCGTTGTATATTGCCTGTCTTTGATAATATCCAGATAAAAACTGCCTAAATCAACCGCACAAAAATTATGAATTTTCTGATAAATAACATGAAAATGATACTGCTCATAAGCTGCTAAAATCTCGATTTGTAAATCTTGGCACCGCTTAATTGCCCATTGATCCAATTCAACCAACAAATCCGTCGCCACACAATCGGTTGCAGGATTAAAATCAAATAAATTAGCCAATAAAAATCGTGCTGTATTTCGAATGCGGCGGTACGCGTCTCCATTTCGTTTAATAATTTCGTCAGAAATACTCACTTCATTTCGATAATCCGTTGAGGCAACCCACAAACGTAAAATATCAGCGCCCTGCTGTGCTATCATTTTATCCAAAGCAACATAATTTCCCTTGGATTTTGATAGTTTTTTCCCCTCCGCATCCACCGTGTAACCGTGTGTTAATACGGTTTTATAGGGTGGATTACCGCTCATAGCAACAGCCGTAGTGAGAGATGAATTAAACCAGCCACGATGCTGATCAGAGCCTTCAAAATAAACATCCGCAGGAAAGCCCAACTGTTCACCTTTACTTAAAACACAAAAATGAGAGACGCCTGAATCAAACCATACATCAAGCGTATCGTTTATTTTTTCATAACATTTCGCATCCGCACCCAAGACATCTGTTATCTCAAGATCAAACCATGCGTCGATACCTGATTGCTCAACACGCAAGGCAACCTGCTCAATTAATTGAGTCGTATCTGGATGAAGCTGACGAGTTTCTTTGTGAATAAATAAAGGCATTGGTGTTCCCCATGCTCTTTGTCTTGATATACACCAGTCAGGTCTTTTTTTAATCATATCTTGTATTCGTGCTTGTCCCCAATCAGGAACCCAAGTCACTGAATCAATTTGCTTCAGCAATTGGTCACGCAATCCATTATTATCCATGGAAATAAACCATTGGGGTGTAGCACGAAAAATAACCGGTGTTTTATGACGCCAACAATGCGGATAACTATGACTTAAAGACTCCTCATGTAATAAAACATCTCGCTCTCTTAAAAGATCTATCACCTGAGGGTTTACCTTTAAAACAGATAATCCTGCAAATAAAACCACATCTGATGCATAACAACCATTTGCCAAAACAGGGTTCACGAGCGGAAGATCATAATCCAAACCCACTTTGTAATCGTCAGGGCCGTGGGCGGGTGCAGTATGAACACAACCCGTTCCCGACTCGATAGTCACATGCGCGCCTAAGACGATTGGCACATGACGATCGTAGAACGGGTGTTTTAGTAATAAATGCTCTAATTGATGACCCTTGACATGACAAACAGCGCTAAAGTCGTGAATGCCATATCTATCCATTACCGCTTCCAATCGATCTGATGCGGTAAGAAAATAACGATCACCCACATCTACCAACGTATAATCAAAATCAGGATGCAAACAGACCGCTTCATTTGCCGGTAATGTCCACGGGGTGGTTGTCCATATGGGAACTACAATGGATTTTTGTGGGAGCGAGGCATGTAACGCCTTAATAAAAGCAGAATCATCTAGCGCGTAAAATGCAACGTCGATGGATGCAGATACTTTATCTTCGTAATCAACCTCAGCTTCAGCCAGTGATGAGGAACAATCAATACACCAATGTACAGGTTTAAACCCTTGATGCAAGTGACCGTTAGATATGATTTGGCCCAAGGCCC
This sequence comes from Pseudomonadota bacterium, assembly GCA_021849905.1. Lineage (GTDB taxonomy): Bacteria > Pseudomonadota > Gammaproteobacteria > Legionellales > Legionellaceae > DDPF01. The sequence continues at coordinate 8,868 of JAJZSG010000002.1, read as the reverse complement.
TGATAATATTCGCCTCGTAGGAATAATCCATCGTTGCATAAGGATTTTGCCAATCACCCAACACACCTAAGCGCTGAAACTCATCTCGTTGAATATCAATTTGAGTCGCTGCATACTCTCGACATTTTTTACGAAATTCAGTCGCACTTATCTTAACACCGGCTTTACCTGATTTTTTTTCAACATTTAGCTCGATAGGCAATCCATGACAATCCCATCCAGGAACAAAAGGCGCATCATAACCACTTAATGTTTTAGATTTGATAATAATATCTTTCAAGATTTTATTAAGCGCATGTCCACAATGCAAATGCCCATTCGCATAAGGTGGACCATCATGAAGAATAAAGCGTTCACGACCTGCTCTTGCTTTGCGAATCTGCTGATACAAACTATTTTGTTGCCATTCCGACAACATCTGCGGCTCACGTTGAGCAAGACTTGCCTTCATCGGAAAAGTCGTATTGGGTAAATTCAGGGTATCTTTATAATTAGCCATTGTGAAATACTCTAGAAAATCGTTAAAGAATGCTTGCGTGCTGAATCAATATCAGTGTGGATTTGATTAAACAATGCATCCACAGATGAAAACTTTATTTCATCTCGTAATTTATGTAAGAAAAAAACATGTAACATTTCGCCATACAGTGACTCATCAAAATCAAACAAATGAATTTCTAAAACTGCTTTGCGACCATCAACCGTTGGACGAAAACCGATATTAGCGACACCGTTAAATATTGAGTTATCCTGACGTCTCACCTCGACAAAAAACACACCACTTATGGGCAGTTTCTCTCGCCAAACAACCAAATTCGCGGTAGGAACACCCCATTGACGAGCAAGTCCCTGACCATACACTACGCGCCCACACATGCTATAAGGCCGCCCTAAGAGCTCGGCAGCGCGCAACATATCACCTTGACTTAAAGCAAGTCTCACCTGAGTTGAACTGACCCGCTCAGAACCAACACAAAAATCCGGGTATGCTTCAACGATGCATCCGTGCTTTGAGGCAATCTGTTTTAACAACGTTAAATCGCCAAGACGTGCTCGACCAAAGCGAAAATCTTGGCCCAACAACAAATGTTTCGCATTCAGTTGTGAGAAAATAATATTTTCTGCAAATTCCTCAGGAAACATATTGGCAAGTGAATTGTCAAAGGTCAAACAAAACACGTAATCAATTTCATACTGACTCAAAGCCTGTAATTTTTCTCTTAAACGGCATAACCGGACAGGCGCATCACTTCGCGAAAAATACTCAGCAGGTTGAGGCTCAAACAGCATAACCAATGACGGCAATTGCAAATCATAAGACTTAGATTTTAACAACGCTAATAGTGCCTGATGACCGCGGTGAACACCATCAAAGTTACCAATGGTCGCAACACAGCCATCAAGATGCGCTTGGAGTTGCCGGAATGTACGTAAAAATTTCATAAGGGTAAATAAGCAACTCTGGTTTTATAAATTCTAATTGTTTTATTTCGTTCTAACAATCAACATATCGCAATGCGCACCATGAAGGATCGCATGAGCTGTCGAACCCAACAATAAAGCTAAACCGTGCTTACCGTGACTTCCAGCAACGATTAAATCTACTTTATGCTCTTCTGCTACTCTAAGAACCTCAGTTTTCGTTGAACCGAACTCAAGAAAGCGATGCTTGCCATCAACACCTAGCTGATCCGACAACGTATTAAGCTCTTTCTCAGCTTGCTCACGAATAGAGACCTCAACCTCAGCAAATCCCGCAAATCCCGGATAGGCATAAGCTGGAATGGGTTCTACAACATGAACTAGAAGTAAGTCAGCACCGTTTTCATCCGCAATTTTTTTCGCTTTATGCGCTGCCTGAATACCTACCTCATCAAAATCTGTTGCAAACAAAACGTGCTTGTACATGATAATCTCCTTAACTAAACCATCCTTTTTCATTGAACTGCGCGTTACTGCTACCCTATCACGTCATCCCGAGCTAAGTGAGGCAGCTCCGAAACAGGGCAGTGTGCCAAACCTCTGGAGATCCTTCGCTACGCTCAGGATGTCGTGTGAACAGTTAGGATTATTCGACAATAACCAACTGTTCTTGCTGGCCTAAGCCACTAATATTCAAAGTCACTTTATCATTAGGCTTAAGGTAAGCGTGATCCCCCCACGATTGAGCACTTCCCGGAGCTGATCCCATTGAAATCACATCGCCGGGATAAAGTGTAAAATATTGACTCAGGTAACTCACCACCTCTTGTGGGCTGTGTATATAGTCAGAAGTATTAAAGTTTTGTCTTAACTCGTTATTAACCCATAATTTAATTTGCAAATCACTCGCATTAGCCACCTCATCTTTTGTCACCAGATAAGGTCCAATAGGTGCAGCGTTATCAAAACCTTTACCCTTCGTATATTGTTTGTCTTGCGTTTCTAACTGTAAATGACGTTCTGATAAATCATTTATACAGGTGTAACCGAGTATATGATCATTGGCAAACTCTTTGGTAATATACTTACCTTTTTTACCAATCACCACACCTAGCTCAGCTTCCCAATCCAGCTTCTTCATATGCCGTGTATACAATATTGGATCTGTGGGACCACAAACAGCACAAATAGGTTTAAGAAACACGACCATATCGGAACTGGTCAACGGTGCTAAACCAACCTCTTTCGCATGTAATGTTGAATTTAAACCAATGCATATAATTTTGCCCGGCTGCGCAACACAAGCACCAATACGCACCTTGTTTTCAACCAATGTTAATTGACTAATATCCAACTGTTTTAAATAATTAACAAGGGTTTCATCGCCTAAATTGACTGAGTCCAAGTCTTTGATATAAGATGAAATATCACGAATATTCCCCTTGTCATCAATAATTCCTGGTTTTTCTTGACCCAGCTCCCCATAGCGCATTAATTTCATTCAAAAATCTCCTGTACAATCTTATTACATTATAGACTAGAATGCAAAAGATCACTTGCAGACTGATGCGGTCAAAGCGATAATCAAAATCTTTTTAAAATGAACCGAGTCTAACATGGAATTTCTTGCACAATATGGGTTGTTTGCTCTCAAAGCACTTACTATTGTTATCGCCCTATTAATACTGATAGCAGGCATTTTAGCTACGGGCAAAAAAGATAAGCCCCGTTTAACACTTACACCGCTCAACAAAGAAATGAATGACATCAAACGACTGATGCACAAACAAGTACTAGGGCATAATCTTAAAAAAAAGAAAAAAACCAAAGACACGCCCCCCACTCTCTTCGTGCTTGATTTTGTAGGCGACATCAAAGCCTCTCAAGTTGAACAGTTACGTGATGAAATCTCAGCAATACTTCTTATTGCAAAACCCGATGATGAAATTGTGGTGCGTCTTGAAAGCCCTGGTGGTGCCGTTAACGGTTACGGACTTGCCGCATCGCAACTACAGCGAATTCGAGATAAAAAAATTAAATTAACGGTTTGCATAGACAAAATAGCCGCTAGTGGTGGGTATTTAATGGCCTGCCTTGCCAACCACATTGTTGCCGCACCTTTTGCAATTATCGGCTCCATCGGTGTTGTGGCTCAGATACCGAATTTTCATCGCTTGCTCAAAAAGCATGATATTGACGTGGAATTATTAACAGCCGGTGAGTACAAACGCACATTAACGCTTTTTGCAGAAAACACGACAAAAGGCCGTCAAAAATTTCAAGCCGATTTAGAGCAAATACATATTAATTTTAAAGACTATGTGCTGACTAATCGAAAACAATTAGACATAGACAAAGTATCAACAGGTGAACACTGGCTTGCACGTGACGCGCTAGACCTGAAACTGGTGGATTCATTACAAACGAGTGATGATTATATTACTCAAAAAATGGATACGTTTAATGCGTTTAAAGTTAAGATTCACGCGAAAGAGACGTTCATATCAAAACTGATTAAACCAGCGATGAAATTATTGCATCCCTGGGCTTGATTAACTTTCAACGGTCAAGGAGGCTATAATCTGATGATGTTGCATGCATCCGGTTTAAAGTCTTAATTTTGCTTCCTCGCCAACACTCAAGTCATCTGACGTTGTGACTTGTATTTGCCTGTTGGTTGACATGATGCCTCTAAAAGCATGGATCCCCGCCTTCGCGAGGAAGACAAATTTTGGGCATTTTATTTTTTGTCGTGTACTGAGTTGATACATATACAATTGGATAAATAATATGCTTTCACCCTGTTCGTCATGTTAATGCAGTTGACTTCGTATAAACTACATGCTTAGATAATGTTAGAAAAAGATTTATAAGGCACACCATTTAGCTAAATACGGAGCAAAACATGAGTGATTTAAAATCAAAACTACCTGATTTAAATGAAATAGGCTCAATGGCAGGAAAGCTTTTTAATGACATTAAAAAAAGTGTCGTTGAAATTATTGGTGATTATAAACAAAAGCACCCACAAACACCCGAAGCACCAAAGCCTGTTGAAGAGACTGTAGTTAAAACCAAGGCAGCCCCTAAAAAAGATGCCGAAAAGGAATAAAAGAATCAAAACCTCGTTGTAAAATCGAAATGGTTATAACGAGGTTCACATCCCTACGTTTTTAAAAATATGCTGTTCATCGATAGCAAACAATTCGTTTAAACGCATGGCAATGATCGCCAAAACAAAGTTTATGATCACCAAGAGAACGTGTACTTGACAAGTTTTTGTCAATTGTAAATTGTTGTGCCCGTATATAGCCCATACGTCTACAAAATGAATTTGCAGCTCGCGTCCCACAACCAGATGCCTTCTCATAACACCAATCAACAAGACTGTGATTATAACAGGGGGAAATAAATTCCTTTAGACGGTAATAATACCCATTCGGTGGGTTATGCGAAAATTTGGCAACACATTTAACGAGAGTAAAACCGTTGCAATCGATTCCTTTACAAGACTTGGCATTTGAAATCGTTTTTGTAAAACCCACGTTATAGTCAATAATTTCTTGAACAGCATGCTCATAACCCATAACACGACAATATTGATTTGCAACGACTAATCCACAGACCTGTTTATCAGACATACAATAATTTAAGCGCTGACCGAAATAAGTAGGACTCCAAAAACTACGATAATAATTTTGTTCTGATTTTGCAACGCAAAGAGGATTAAATCCAAACAAAAGCAAATATACTACAAAAAGTATCTGTCTCAATAAAATCCTCATCATCCATTCCTGTGCAAGTTTTTATTCATATTAACACGTCAGAATGGAGTCTGAAATCACTATGATTTCGTCGTCATCGATGAGGACTTGAGCCCGGTTTAAAACAGTCCATTGACATGGCAGAACAGCCGTCAACACTTTGCAATTGCGTATCGTCATTGACCAAGGCATTTTGAGAACGCGTTGCACAAGAAAACAAGCGATTAAATTTACGCGTCTTATTTTTAATTTTAAAGGCAGATTCTCGTTTAGAAACATTGTATTCTTTCGTTCTTGATTTATCGGTAAAACCTAGAGAAAAAACGGGCTTAACGTCTAATTTAAAAGGGAGCATGACAGGACTATTTGATGTTTTAGGCACAGCTTCCGTCATACGAGATAACAATACATACTCTACTAAACAATCATGTGCTTTATGATTAAAATAAAGATTAGGCATCGTTGCTTGTTGATTTGATAGTGTCCCAATCCACTGCAAGCCCCAATAAAGCGTATCACCTTTGATTGAAAATTTATTGAGCGAGGGATAATCATCAATTGCAATATCGATTATTCGACGTAATCCACCATTTAAATCAGGCAATATCAATTTAAAATCCGGCTTTCCTACACAAATATCTTTATAATGGTGCGGCGTAAATCCTTCATCTGTGTTAGTGAGAATAAACTTCATGGCTTAACCCTTAAATGACTACAACTAAGCTAAAATGAATTTTATTTTAACATAAAATATCAAAAAAAATAAACACTGAACAAACCATTGAACTTAATAACTCAGACGAACACGCTCCCTGTCTAATAAATCAATCAATTCAGCTAACAACGTATCACTGGGTGAAACGCACCAATTTGCGCCTAAATTGATTGCGGCTTGAGAAAGCTCGTTAGAATATTGTATTTGCACAACACAATGCCCTTTGTGAGACAATAAAAGCGTTTTCAAGGCAGGTAAAATCGCTTCATCATGCATCGTTAACACCAACGTTAAATGTTTTGCAAATCGGGTACGCGCCTCTTCTAGCGTATAGAGTGTATTCGCTGTCATTTTGACACCACCCGTATAATCATCTTGACCGAGTTCACCGTCTACAATTAGCATCACCCCAACTTCAACAACGGCTTGCTTTGGATCAAACACTTCAGAAAACGTCACCAGATCAATACTGGCTTTTGAATTTTCAAGGGTAATAATGGCGAGTTTTTTACCACGCTTCGTCACAATTCGACGAATGCCCGTCACTAAACCACAAATCGTTGCTTTTTTGCTGGTGGATGGGTTAAGACTTTCAATGGGTTTAATAAAAGACACCAATTCTTGACAATACGAATCCGCAGGATGACCCGTCAGGTATAAACCTAAGGTTTTTTTCTCGCCATCAAGCCTTTTTTTAGTATCCCAGGCTTTACATAATACATAATCTTCAACGTGTGCCTCGTCATCGAGTAAATCAAAAAGGTTGCTTTGCCCACTGCTTTGAGTTTGATGAAAACGTAAGCCCACTTGAATTGCCTTTTCCAAAGAGGCAAACAATATGGCGCGCTCAATACCCCATCCATCCATACTGCCACTGATAATTAACGCCTCTAGAACACGACGATTAACTTTTCGCATGTCCACTCGTTGACACAAATCAAACAAACTTGAGTATTCACCCCGTGCTGTCCGTTCATCCACAAGACAAGCAATCGCTGATTCACCCACGCCTTTGATTGCACCGAGTCCGTAAATAACCGTTTTTTCATCAAAAACAGTAAACGCGTATTGAGAATGATTTACAGATGGCGGTCGCAACACCAAGCCCATCTGTTCACACTCATGAATAAAGGTCACAACTTTATCTGTGTTATCCATGTCAGACGACATCACCGCGGCCATAAAAGCAGCCGGATAATGTGTTTTCAACCAAGCTGTTTGATAAGCGATGAGCGCATACGCCGCCGAATGTGATTTATTGAACCCATAACCTGCAAATTTTTCCATCAAGTCAAAGATAGCCGTTGCTGTTTGCTTATCAACACCGCGAGCAGCAGCACCATCGGTAAAAATAGCACGTTGTTCAGCCATTTCTTCTGCTTTTTTCTTACCCATCGCGCGACGCAACAGATCAGCTCCTCCTAGCGTATAACTCGCAAGAACCTGCGCAATTTGCATCACCTGTTCCTGATATAAAATTACACCATAAGTCGGCTTTAAAATAGGCTCTAGATCAGGATGTGGATAGTCCACTTTCGAACGGCCATGTTTTCTATCAATAAAATCATCTACCATGCCGGACTGAAGTGGGCCTGGGCGAAATAATGCGACTAAAGCAATAATTTCCTCAAATGAATCCGGTTGCAATCGATGAATGAGTTCTTTCATGCCACGTGACTCTAACTGAAACACAGCCGTTGTTTTGCATGCTTTTAACAAATTAAAAGAGGCATGGTCATTCAGAGGAATCTCATTGATATCAATAGACTCTAATCCCTGCAACTCACGTTGTCGATTAATGGTGATTAGCGCCCAGTTGATAATAGTGAGCGTTCTTAAACCTAAAAAGTCAAATTTAACAAGTCCTGCCGCTTCCACATCATCTTTATCAAACTGACTAACGATTTGATTAGACCCTTCTTCACAATAAATTGCTGTAAAATCGGTGAGTTGAGATGGCGCAATCACAACCCCTCCCGCATGTTTTCCTGCGTTTCGCGTTATGCCTTCGAGTTTTAGCGCTAGATCAAATAATTCTTTGACCTCTTCTTCATCCTCATAGCGCCGTCGTAGCTCATCTTCTTGCTTTAATGCAGACGTTAACGTAATACCCAATTCAAAAGGGATTAGCTTGGCTAATTTATCCACAAAACCATAGGGGTGACCTAAAACTCGCCCGACATCTCGAACCACCGCTTTTGCAGCCATGGTGCCAAAGGTAATGATCTGCGACACACTTTGACGGCCGTATTTTTCAGCCACATAATCAATAACCCGGTCACGACCTTCCATACAAAAATCAATATCAAAATCCGGCATGGAAACGCGCTCGGGATTCAAAAATCGCTCAAAAAGCAGATCATATTCCAGCGGGTCAAGATCCGTAATCAACAAAGCATAAGCAACCAAGGAGCCCGCACCTGAACCTCGCCCAGGCCCCACAGGAACCCCATTAGACTTAGCCCATTGAATAAAATCCGCAACGATTAAAAAGTAACCCGCAAACCCCATCGAATTAATAACATCCAATTCAATGGCTAATCGTTGTTCGTAAGTGACTCTGTCCACTGGCTTTAAACGAGCAAGCTGCTTTAGTCTAAATTCCAAACCCGTTTTCGACAACTCAGACAAATAGGCTTCTATCGAAGAATCAGAAGGCACGGGAAAGTTTGGTAAATAATTGTTGCCCAAATCAAGCTTTAATGTGCAGCGTTTTGAAATTTCAACCGTATTGGCTAACGCTTGAGGTAAATCACTGAATAACGCAGTCATTTCCTGAGCAGAACGCAGATATTGCTCCGCACTATAGCTATTATTCCGTCTTGGATCAGACAAAGAATACCCATCATGGATGCAAACACGTGCTTCATGCGCCTCATAATCATCTGCGTGAATAAAACGCACATCGTTAGTCGCAACTAATGGAATAGTTAATGCATCGGCTAATCGCCCCCCACCATCATCCCC
>JAJZSG010000087.1 GCA_021849905.1 Pseudomonadota bacterium | reverse complement strand
AGGCTAAGGCGTTAAAAGCTTAGTTGAAACCGCCGTATGCGACATCGCATGTACGGTGGTGTGAGAGGACGGGGACCGTAAGGCCCCTCCTACTCGATAGTCAGTATTGATTAAGCATTAAGATATTCTAAATGCGCTTTGATAATCTTCATCATCTTCTTCTTCAAAATCATCATTATTGGCGTCCAGCGCAGGTGCTAAGCCCTGACTAGCAATACCCGTAGCATTTGTGTTCGGTACTGACGTATTGATCATCTGTTGCTGTTGAGGCTTAAACAACGATCTTAACAAGTCCCCTAAAAAGTTGAGAATCGGTCTGATAAACAGGTTAACAAATGAGTCGGATAAATTTCTTTCCAAGTCAGGTATTGCGCGCTGAATATCTCTACGAAACTCAAGAATATGATCTTCTGTGAGTTTAGAGAGTTCTTTACTAAACGTTTTCCCTTTAGACAATAAGCTGCTGGCAAGACGCACAGCACCATTCATCAATGGATTATTATCATCACGCTCTACATCATTAAGCCCGGTTTCGGCTGTATCTAATAATCCATGGAATTGTTCTTCAAGCACTTTCATGCCCTTTACGCTTTCCTCGGCTAATCTTTGCGATATGGTAGAAAAGTTTAATTCTTTAACGGTGTCATCAAATGCATCGTTAAGTTTATTTGTGACGAACACTTTTCCAGCATCAATAATTTCGTCTCCAAATTGGTCGACCACTGTTTGTGCAAGACTTGCTTTTGCTTTATTGATAAAACTATTGGCTGTGGAAATAACTGCGTTTTTAGCATTATTAAACAAGTTGGTTAAGTATTCCATGATAGCTCCTAGTTGATAGTTAAGTTTTTGTCTTGTTCGCGATAAATTGTACCTATTGCTTATTAAGAGATCATTAAGCCGTAAAATAGAAAGAAAATATCGCGCCGTTAAAAAACCTTGATTCTGTTGATACAATGTGTATACTTCAAGTATCAACATCGTAGATACGCTGGAGAAATATAATGAGAGTACATGCGCGAATTCAAAAATGGGGTAATGGGTTAGCACTTCGTGTCGCTGGTGCGATGCGTGATATTCCTCATTTTCAACTGGGCACAGAAGTCGATGTTGACATTACCGAGGAAGGATTTTTTGTGAAAAAATCCATGCCAAATAAAAAACTTTTCCCATTTAGTGAATCAACATTGATAGCTGGATTGACTAACCAGTTGGCTCATGCGGATTTGTTAGCAACACCATTAGCAAATGAGATAGAACAACATGATTAAGCATTATACTCCAGAGCGCAATCATATTGTGTTCATGGATTTTGAACCGACAAAAGGGAAAGAAATTGGCAAATATCGACCTACTCTGATTTTATCATCAAAAGAGTATAATAAAAATACAGGCCTAGTTATTTGTTGTCCTATCAGCACGAGCATCAGGGGCGCCATAACAGAGGTTTTTATTCATAATCTAGAAAAACCGTCAGTTGTTGCTGCAAGTTTAATACAAACGTTATCGTGGAAAGAGCGAAAAATAAGTTTTTTAACTGAAGCTGAACCTCATGTTATGGACGATGTTTTATTTAGAATACTTCCCCTAATAGGGGCTGATATATTGATTGAAAAATTGGTGGCTCGTTAAAGCCTGAGACTTATTTCATAGTTATATCAACCCTCTGGCCTTTAGTTAACGTTGCATTGTGTCTGTGATGAAAAAATGAAGCGATATGTCTAGCCGGTGTTTGTTTAAGATTGTTTTTTTCAATTAGACTGCGGGTTGCCGTTTTTAAGGCGATGGCAATGTCAGACTCATGATCGTCATTGGCTAATTTTTTTATTTCGTTATAGCGTGAGTAGGTATCGTTTGACGTAATAATTTGCGTGATATTCGGTTTCACGTTTGATAACTCCAACCACAGTTGGTCATCAAATTCGCTTTCGTTTTTAAAAAAGCGTCCGTCGTGTAAATTATGCCTCATCAGATATGTTATGGTATCCAGATAAAATAAAGCGTGCATGACGTCAGCGACTTTTGTTGCTTTTGAAAAACTGTTTCCCCAAATGTCGCCTGTATGTAACAAAACGGTTTTTTCAGAATATTGATCGCGTATTTTGGTGTACAGTTTGGTTGATACATTATATACATTCAGTACAATGGGTTGTGTTGTTAGCAGCTTATGAATATCCGCAAGTTCCTCTAAATGGGTATTAACGCGATTCGCACCTTTAGTTAAATAAATAAAGGGAAGCATGGTTGAATATACGAGGCATTTAGCTAAAAAAAGTGCCATGTTGTTGGCAAAATATAGCGTATTGACGACGGGTCCAATGATATTATCAATAGCAAATAGCACTCGTTTTTCAGCTGACCAATGAATAGTGGTTTTATTAAGTAGCGCCTCCTGATAGGCATCGTGATGGAATAAAAACAAAATGATTTTTTCATTATCTTTTGTTTGAATCCAGTCTTCATCAGGGTTGTCGTTTATAAAATACTCACTGGGTAGGGGATTTACTAAAACGGCATCGTAATAATAAACATTATTGATTTTGACTGGAGCAAATAAAATGGGTAGCGCTGATGAGGCAATACAGGCTTTCGCGATAGACACATTTTTTGTTTTATGATGGTCGAATATCGTGAGATTTGAACTGCCGAGAGCCACAGCCGGAATTGATAACGTTTTAAATTGTTTGGGATAGGCTTTATGCAGTAAATAGAGTTCGCCAAATGAAAGTTGATGGTCATCTTCAGATATAGCGTCATAGATTAACTGAATCTCGGTGGATAAATTCAATTGAGATTTAAGAAAGTCTTGCGTAGTATGGATTAAATTGTTGTTAACAAACCGCTCTATTTTATCAAGACTTGAGGTAATGCCGGGAACAATGTTGGGGCCTGTAAACACGCGATGATTTAGCATGGACACCATGTCCATGTGTAACATGGCTTCTCGAAAATCATCGGGCTTCATCCCAACAGCCATAATGGCGGCTGTTAATGAGCCAACCGACGCACCCGAAATCGATTTAATGCCTGGGAAAATTCCACAGTCGTGTAATGCTTGGCATATACCCGGATTGCCTGTGCCTTTTGCTCCACCGCCGTTAAAAACAATGCGATCAATGGGTGCAAAGTCATCAGTAGATGAGCTTTCAATGGCGAGATTCCACTGATTTTTTTTTAACAGGCTTGATCGGATAAAACCTGCCCCAATGGAATGATGTTTATAGGGAATGATCTTGGTTATTGAGATATTTAACACTATAAATCGAAGTAAGGTGTTATATACATTCATCATAAATCCTCGAAAGCGGATAATAATGGATTAATAAAATTCTTCTTAATACTTGCACGAGACATATCCAGCAAGGGCTTTTTCGCCGGTTTTTCTTGCTGCAATTCAGGAAATGTAGTGGATGGTGAGGTGAGCTGGAGCGCTGGTGCTGGATTTTTTAAGGCATCAGTTAAGGTAATAAATGTATAACCGTTGTTTTTATACATCTGAATAATATCGCCCAGTAAATAGCTGTTTAGTAAATTGGCATGAATCAGTAAGATTTGTTTTGCTGATTCACTGCCATTTCGTTTTTCAGCTTTTAGTGTTTGTTTCCAAATGTATGCAAGATATGGGGCTTTTATCTTATTGACATAGGCTTCCCTGGCTCGATAGGGTACTTTATAAAGTCGCTCATTGAATTCAAAGTCTTTGCTGTCAATGGTTACGGGGGCTACGATATAGTGATGTTCGTTTAAGTAATCCAGTACTTTGGGCTTGGTTAGTTGACTGCCTTCCGCAAGATAGGGGTAACGAAAATATTTTGGTTCGGTTAAGAGTGGCGTCAGAATAGTATCGGCTTTATCAATATCGGCGATATACTTATCCGCATTCATACGATTTAGATTATAGTGAGAGTAGGTATGATTGCCAATGCTAAGGCCTGCTTCGCGAAACTGTTCTAGAAACGTCCATTGACCTTTTTCAATTGCTCCTGCAATGACAAACCCTGTGGCGGGTACTTTATTTTCAGTAAGTACCGCAATGATTCGCATAAAGCGCTCGGTTGAGCGTTGTTGATCCCCCACTGTTTTCATTTTAGAGGCGACGAGTGGTAAGTCGTCAATGGTGATTGCAATTTCATGATTTTGTGCAAATGCATTAAAGGCTACAAAAAGAAAACAGCATAATAGTGCTTTCATTAATAAGTCCTCAGCAGTCTAAAGTAACACCTCACGTCATCCTAAACGTCAAAAAGGGGTTTTCTTTCTATGGCTGTACGGCATAGCAGAACGATATACTTAATCTGCCCTGGAGCCACAAAATCCCCCGCATGCTTAACAACAACGTGGGACGTTACAATTCAAGTTTAATATCGTCAATTTAGTGTAGACTGGTTAATAATTAATAGACAGCGTTTATCGCTTTAATTGTGATGTTTGTTAGTTTTCGAATGGTATTGTGATGTGTATTGAGTGGTGGCAGCCAATATAAGCTATTGCCTATAGGTCGAAGTAATGCGCCGTGTTTCAAGGCTTCTCGAGCCACTCGATAACCAATTCGCGGATTTTCGTGCTCAACTAAGTCCGCAGCAACCCATGCACCGATGGAGCGTTGATGGGTTAATTTACCTGTTTGTGTCGCGATTGCCGAGAAATGATCTCGCATGCAGGTGCCTAAGGCTTCTGCTTGTTGAATAATGCTTTCCGATTGCATGGTTTTGATGGTTGCTACTGCAGCACTTACCGCCAACGCATTTCCACTGTAGGTATGCGAATGAAGAAAGGATTTCCCTTTGTCGTAATCATGATAAAACAGGTCATAAATCGAGTGATCGATTAAAACACAGCTAAGCGGTAGGGTGCCAGAGGTCAGGCCTTTTGATAAGCAAATCATATCGGCTTCAACGCCTGCATGCTCACAAGCCAACCATTTGCCGGTTCGTCCCAATCCCGTCATGATTTCATCGGCAATGAAATATATATCGTTTATTTTTGCCCATGATGCGAGTTTTTGTAAAAAATCGGCACTATAACAACGCATGCCGCCAGCACCTTGGACAATGGGTTCTAACACTATGGCACAAACACGAGATTTAACCGCTTCAAGCTCCTTCAGCGTTAAGGGCCATGATTCATCACAATTGTCCCAAAGTGAGTTATCTTTTGTATCAACGTAGGGAATGTTTTGTAAAAAATGACAATCGACACCAAAGGACTCAAAGGGTTGTTTAAAACGGCCTAAATCACTGACGCTTAGTGTTGCTAACGTTTCACCATGATAGCCTTGTTTTAAGGCAATAAATTGATTGCGTTCGGGTTGGCCTTTTAACTGAGTGGCGTGAAGTGCCAGTTTCATCGCAATTTCAACCGCACTAGACCCATCACTTGCGAAAAAAACATGTTGCTTTCCACTTAAACGATAAAGTTCTTCTCCTAATTCGACAATTTTAGGATGCGTGGTGTTTGCGCTGATTACATGTTCAAAACGATCCAGTTGTGCTTTGATGGCATTTATTACGGCTGGATGTCCATGACCTAATGATTTGCACCACCAGCTTGATATGGCATCGATGACCGGCCCGTTATCGGTGTATAAATAGCTGCCTTCAGCGCGGTTAATGACTATAGGTGGGTTTATTTCAAAATCTTTCATGTGAGAGCAGGGATGCCAGATGTGTTGAAGGTCGCGCTCGATTAGGGTGTTGTGGTTAACCATTATTTAATTTTGGGTTGACAATAAATGTGGCCACTTTATCATGTTGGACTTAAATTAAAAACAAGGTTATAACATGACACAACAGCCCAAACGCTGGACTTTGAACGACGTTGCAGAAATTTATAAAAAACCATTCCATGATTTGTTATTCGAAGCGCACACGATTCATAGACAACATCATGAACCTAACACGCTGCAAATGGCGACTTTACTGAGTATTAAAACCGGCGCTTGCCCTGAGGACTGCGGGTATTGCTCCCAGAGCGGGCATCATAATACAGCGCTTGAAAAAGAAAAGTTGATGAACGTTGATGATGTGCTACTTCGCGCGCGTGAAGCGCGTGATGGGGGTGCTACTCGTTTTTGCATGGGGGCGGCTTGGCGCTGTCCACCGGCAAAAGTGATGCCGGAATTAACCGCTATGATTGAAGGGGTTAAAGCCTTAGGCATGGAAACGTGTATGACGCTTGGGATGTTGTCACCTGATCAGGCTGTGACATTAAAAACCGCAGGCCTTGATTATTACAATCACAATATTGATACCTCACCGGCTTATTATGAAAAGGTTGTGACAACGCGCAAATTTAGTGACCGTTTAGATACTTTAGATAATGTGCGCAATGCGGGAATTAATGTGTGTTGTGGTGGCATTGTGGGTTTGGGTGAAACGCGAGAAGATCGTATTGAGTTTCTAATGACATTGGCTAATCTTGAAACGCCTCCTGAAAGTGTGCCGATTAATCGATTAATTCCTGTTGAAGGCACGCCCTTGGCTAATGCGGAACCCGTTGAAGGGATTGAGTTGGTTCGAACGGTGGCGACTGCGAGAATTTTAATGCCTCAAAGTGTGGTGCGATTAACGGCGGGGCGCACGGAGATGAGTGATGAATTACAAGCCTTATGTTTTTTTGCCGGTGCAAATTCTGTGTTTATCGGTGATAAATTATTAACTGAGGCAAATCCACAACGCGATAACGATAATCGTTTGTTTAATAAACTGGGATTAAGTGCGTCTGTATCGGCTTAGCGTTTAGCATGATGTTAACAGGTTTAAATCTCCTATAAGTAAATGAAATGTCTCTAACGGAATTGTCCTGGTTTTGATTATCATGCTGGGCCAAGGCCCAGCCTACAAAAAGAAGGTAGGTTGGGCCTTGGCCCAACAAGGATACTAGTCTATGTGAGCGTTGCCCCATGTTAACTAATAAGTTGAAACAGGATTTAGAACATCGCAAACAACGAGGCTTGTACCGCAAGCGTCAGGTTGCGGATGGTCATCTTTTAAATTTTAGTAGCAATGACTATTTGTCTTTATCGGGTCATGCTGCTGTTCAAAATGGCTATAAAATCGGCATTGAGCGTTTTTCTGCCGGAAGTGGTGGCTCAATGCTGGTGTCCGGGTATCACCCAGTGCATCAAGCGCTGGAATGCGCGTTTGCAAAGGCATTAAACGTTGATGCCTGTATTTTGTTTTCATCAGGTTACGCTGCAAATTTAAGTGTCATGAATCTACTAGGGACTATGCAGGCGCACGTATTGCTTGATAAAGCCGCTCATGCATCGATTTATGACGGATTAAAATTATCAGAAGCACCATTTTCTAGGTATCTGCATAACAATCTGGATGATTTGGCTTTGAAAGTACAAACCATGCCAGCTCGCACGGTGCTTATCACGGAAAGTATATTCAGCATGAGCGGACAAAGGTCCTCACTTGCTAAAATTGCCCAAATAGCTAATCCCTATGGTTATGAATTGCTCGTTGATGAAGCGCATGCTTTTGGTATTGTCGGACGTGAAGGATTAGGGGCTGTTATTCATGAAGGACTAACACAAGCCGATGTTCCTTTACGGATGGTTCCTTTTGGCAAAGCCTATGGTGCTTTCGGCGCTATTGTTGCGGGTCAGGGGGTGTGGATAGATGCCTTATTGCAAGCAGCGCGCCCAGCTATTTATTCAACTGCAATGAGTCCGGCTTATGCGTATGGATTAATGCAAACACTCGACATTATTCGGGGTGCTGACTTACGTCGTGAAAAATTAACGCTATTGGTGAGCTATTTTCGTGAGCGAATCAATCAATCGAGTTTGACATGGGGCGACTCTGTGTCGCCCATACAACAGCTGCAGTTGGGTTGTCCGCATCA
>JAJZSG010000086.1 GCA_021849905.1 Pseudomonadota bacterium | reverse complement strand
ACTCAGTTATATCCAGAGCGCCCACACAGTTTGTCTTCTCTTCTTCTTAATGAACTCAAGCCCCAAAGGCGTGCTGCGTATTCTACTCATCTACACCCCTTTGTCAAACACTTTTTTTATTATTTTTTAAATTATCTGGTGATTGTAAATAAATTTTAGCTAGGCGCTGTTTTCCTACCTGGATAATATGAGTTTCTCCGATTTCGAGGCATATTGCTGCATCCGTGATTTTTTCACCAGCTATCTTGACCGCGCCATGCTTAATCATACGAATAGCTTCTGATGTGCTGTTTGTTAATCTTACTTGCTTTAGCAATTGTGCAATATTAGTCGTTGAGTCGCATGTTACAACTTGTGTTTCCAAATTATCGGGTATCATTTTCTTCTGAAAGCGTTCTGTAAAAGCTTGGTATGCAACATCTGACAAATGTTGGCTGTGAAAACGACTAACAATTTCCTTTGCAAAATCAACTTTCACATCGCGGGGGTTTAGGCCATCGATAACGGCTTGTTTGATTTTTAGAATATCTGGAGCTGTTCTATAACTTAACACATCGATGTATCGCCACATCAATTCGTCTGATATAGACATTAACTTTCCAAACATCAAGTCAGGTGCCTCGTTAATACCGATATAATTATTCAAAGATTTTGACATTTTTTTAACGCCATCCAAGCCTTCTATTATTGGTGTCATGAGAACAACTTGTGATTCTTGATCATAATGTTTTTGCAGCTCGCGACCCATCAACAAATTAAATTTTTGATCGGTTCCTCCAATTTCAATATCAGCTTTAAGTGCTACTGAATCAAATCCCTGAAGGAGTGGATACAAAAATTCATGAATAGCAATGGGCTGTCCTGCATGATATCGTTTTTGAAAGTCATCTCGCTCCAACATGCGAGCCACCGTGCTCGTAGAAGCTATTCTTATCAAATCTGCAGTCGACATAGCGTCAAGCCATTGAGAATTGAAAATAATCTTCGTTTTTTCAGGGTCAAGAATCTTAAAAACCTGAGTTTGATATGTCTTGGCATTTTCTAAAATTTTATCGCGAGTCAACGGTGCTCTAGTGACATTTTTTCCTGTTGGGTCGCCGATCATGGCCGTAAAATCACCCACTAAGAAGATAACTTCATGTCCAAGCAACTGAAACTGCCTAAGTTTATTAAGTAGAACAGAATGCCCTAGATGAATATCAGGAGCCGTAGGATCAAATCCAGCCTTAATTTTGAGCGGATTACCTTTTTGTAATTTTTTTATAAACTCCTGCTCAGGTAGAATCTCTTCACAACCTCGACATAGTTCGCTGTATTGTTTAACTTCTTTATTCATAAAAACAAAACCCTTATGTAATGATTGACCTAACTTCTTGCAACGAGTATCTTAGGCCGAATAAATTGTTCCTTTCAGGAAATTATCTCCTAGTGTAACAATATTTTCCAAGACAATCGCAGTAAAGGTTAAAAATGCATCAACCATTAAGCGTTTCAGCAAAAACATCTAAATCGTTTGTATTGCACGGTGCCTTTATCGCTATATCTTTATGTTACTTATTATTCAACCTGTTTTCTAGCACCAAAAATATACATTACACTCATAAAAAACTATCCTTACCCGATATTAAACAATATCAAACAAACAATAATCAAAAAATTAAAAAAAACGGTTGGATTATCGTCAATGCACGCCCCGGTGATTCATTAGCCAATGTGTTTAAACGCCTTGGCCTATCGCAACAGACTCTATTAACCCTTATCCGTGACACGGGTGAAAATAAAAATTTGTCTGGAATTAAACCCAATCAGCAAATACAATTTCTAATTCACGATCAACGACTTGAACAAATGGTTCTTCCTTTAAATTCAACACAAATTTTAACGATTTATCTCAAGGAAAAACATTATCTAAGTAAAATTAATTCTCGAGAAACAAACAGTCATCATCAATATTTAACCGCTACGGTTCGAGGTTCTTTGTACGGTACAGCTCAACGGATGAATCTACCGCGTAAACTCATTCAACAAATGATTGAGATTTTCAACTGGGAGATTGATTTTGCAAAAGATATCCGGAGCGGTGATCAATTCAGTATTCTTTATGATGCCTTTTATGTGGATGATAAATGCGTCGGTATTGGTGATATATTAGCAGTTAGCTACTTGAATCGAGGCATTATTCACCAAGCCATACGACATGAAAACGCAGCAGGCGATGTTGATTATTTTACACCCAATGGAGTCAGCCTAAAAAAAGCGTTTTCTCGATATCCAATCAAGTTTAGCCACATTAGCTCTACATTTAGCTTATCCAGAAAACACCCCATTTTGCATTATAGCAGACCACATAAAGGAGTTGATTTAGCCGCCCCCATAGGAACCCCCATTCATGCTACAGGAGATGGTCGAATTCAAATTTTAGGCCGACGCAGTGATTATGGCAACATGATTAAAATTTCACACAATAAAACTTATTCATCGATCTATGGTCATTTGCTTAAATTTCAAAAAGGACTTTCCAAAGGTGATTATGTTAAACGCGGTCAGGTGATTGGGTATGTTGGTCAAACTGGATTAGCAACGGGACCTCACTGTCATTATGAATTTCATGTCAATCAACGCCCTAAAAATCCAACAACCATCCAACTTCCTCGTGCTGCTCCAATCAGTGCACGTGAAAGCACGGCCTTTAAAACGAATGCAAATACGATGCTCGCCCGATTGAAACTATATGAGGCTGGAAACCTAGCCGGAAAGCGCGATAAAAAATCCGTAAACACTGGATAAGGAAAAGCATGGTCGCCTCTATCATCGATGGTAAGTTAGTAGCTGCCAAATTGAAAAGTCAAATAAAAGATGAGGTATTGCTCAATGTTAAATGTGGCAAAACCCCACCTGGATTAGCAGTTATTCTAGTTGGAAATGATCCAGCATCAACAATTTACGTCAACAACAAACGTAGAACATGCCTTGAGTTAGGATTTAATACGCATGCCTATAATTTGCCTACAGAAACTCGCAAAGAAGAGCTTCTATCGCTGATTAACACACTTAATGACGATCCCAATGTTCACGGTATTCTGGTACAGCTGCCATTACCAACACACATCAACACACTTGAAATTATTGAACATATTAATCCAAACAAAGATGTAGATGGTTTTCATCCTTATAATCTTGGACGACTCGCACAAGGCAACCCACATCTTAGACCTTGCACGCCTTTTGGGATAATGAAATTATTTGAACATTATCGATTATCTGTGGCAGGTCAACATGCCGTTATAGTGGGCGCATCAAACATTGTCGGTCGCCCAATGGCATTAGAATTACTCCATGCCAAAGCAACGGTTACAATTTGTCATCGTCAGACAAAAAATCTTAGGGAACATGTTCGAATGGCTGATATTTTAATTGTTGCAACAGGTGTACCTAATGTTGTTGAAATCGAATGGCTGCAGCCCAGACAAATATTGATTGATATCGGCATTCATCGTCAACTCGATAGAACAATACATGGTGACGTAGATTTTAATCTCGCAAAAAATAAAGTTGCCTGGATAACGCCCGTTCCTGGCGGAGCAGGCCCCATGACGATTTGTATGTTGCTCCACAATACATTGTTAGCAAGCACTCATTTATCGAGATAATCCCAATCGAAATCGCCATCTAATTCGCCATCGAAATATTCTAACTCTTCCTTCAGGCGTTTTCGCTCAAGTTTTTTTTCTAGCAGTTGTCGTAAGCGTTTTTTATTTGTTATCTCATCAACATCGTCATGGTTAAAGTCCACGAAAGACTGTCCATTATCATCGTTTCTGTATAAACCCATGATTGTCTCCAATACATTTCAGCACTCCATACCAGTATAGTCCAAAGATGAATGATGTGCTGATGGATGCTTCGAAACGTGTTTTTGCCTCTGTCCAAAACCTTCAAGACTATGTTGAATGCGATTCGGATTCCACATAAAATCTGTAGACTGATTCAACAAAAAATTAACAAAAATATCTAATAACTTTAACGCTGGATTATAATTTTCTATCCATAAAAAAGACCCTTGTTCATTTAAATCAAGAAAAATGAACTCATTCTCAGGAGTCACAATAAAATCAAAGGTTCCAAATACAATACCTAATTCAGACATCATTGCGCGAACTTTAACAGCAAGATCAAGAGGCACACCAAATGGAGCAACAACGTTTAAGGCGCGCGGACTTAGCTTAATTGCAACGATATAATCACCGAAGCATATCAAACGAAGATTATATTTTTTTATTACTTTTGTTTGAAAAATACTAGGCTTTTGATTAATTGATTGACTGATTGAACAATCTAGATAAGTTGTTCTTGACGGATAAACCAATTCTCGTTGCTGATTCTGATACAAAGGTTTTCTGATTATCTCTAAATGTCCATATTCAAAGAAAAAGGATTGTATTTCATGAGGATCATCGGAACATAAGGTTGTTGGAATGGTTAGGCCCGAATCACTCGCAATTTTAAGTTGTAGTAGTTTAAAATTAGCGCGGTTTGCTGCATCTTTAGGATTAATCCACCATGCATTGGGTTTGATGTGCTGCGATACAATATCATAGAAAAAAGCATTCTCTTTAATAGCGGATGAATAATCATCCTGATTAGCAATAAAGGCATTCCGGCGCCACCAAACGACATCGTAATCATCTTCTAATAACAGATCATATTTATCATGATGGCTATAGGGAAAAAAAATTGTGGCTTTATGCCCCATTTTTTCTAATGCTCGTTTGACCATAATTGAGTGGTTATCATTTGATTCGGTTGGAATTAAACATTTCATCAATATGCTCCATTTTGTTATTTTATTATTTATTAAACACACAAACGAAACTTATATTAACATTTGTTAAACAAAAAACAAATTATTAATTTTTTGTTAAAAAAAATAATGGATTGACGAAAAAAAACTAGAATGATATTTTGTATTAATTAAAAATTTATACGGGTATATTTTGAATAAAAATAATTATACGGATTTCGCCGAACGCTTAATTACAGCAATAAAACGCCGAGAGCAGGATAGCAACAGCGTATCAGTTAAGTTTTCTGTCAAAACACTAGCTGAATCAATGGATGTGTCTGAGCAAATTTGTCGCCGCTATTTACGTGGAGATGCACGCCCAGATTACGATAAAGTACTAAAATTGGCGCATTTACTTCATGTTTCACCAGGCTGGTTACTTTTCGGTGAAGAAAATGATACCTTTACCACTAAAAAGAATATGTTACAGATTGATACTAGCTTACTTCGGTATATCCTGGAAAAAAGCCATGCTCTTTACATATTAGATCCTGACAATGCTGATGACTACCCTGATTTTGTTTTAGCGTTAGTCAATGATATATACACGATCAATACGGACACCGAAACACTAAAAAAAATTATCGATCTTGCGGTTGGATCCATTTCATCTTTTGAAGAAAGAAAAAGCAAAAAAAAAGCGGCCCAAATTTAATGGAAAAATACCATGGATGTTATCAACAAGTATCACTGCACCCCTCATTTAAACGCAGAAACCTTATTATTCAAACATAAACGAGTTGCATTAGGTGTATTCAGAGATGTTATTGGAATTAACGAAATCGATCACATATCCATTGCTTGCATAAACATGAATGACGAGGTGATCTTCATATCTCACACACCATCAATTGAATACAACTTAATTACGTCAGGTCTTTGGGTTTATGATATGGCCTATCATTTTGATTTTTATAAAAACAACAACAATCAATACTGGGATCAACTGTATCATCACACGAAACTTGCTGAACTAACCAATATAAAGCAAACAACACATCAATTTTCATCGGGTTTTTCTATACCCATCAAGCAAGATAACTGCCATCTAATTTATTCATTTGCAACAAAATCAAAAGACGCGCATTCCAAATCATTTTTTTGTGATAAACAAGATGAGTTGGTTAAAATTGGGCATTACTGCTTTCATAAGTTAGCAACGATTTTTTTACCAAATGACTTTGATCAAAAAAGAGCGTCCGTGGTGTCTTCAAATCGTTATCTTAAATTGGTTGTTAACAACCGAACCTCATTACACGTTAGTTCAGAAAGAATGGAGATATCATGAAGCTGAAACATAAAAATAAAATTATTGTTGCAGGAATGCTAGGCAATTTAATCGAAGCATTTGATATGTCCACTTGTGGCCTACTTTCTGTTTTTTTTGCTAAATATCTGACCGTTGATACTCATGATAGTTTACTCATTATTCTTGCAACGTTCTTTTTAGGTTTTTTAGCCAGGCCTATTGGCGCATTGATATTAGGGCTTTATTCCGATTTGTATGGAAGGAAAAGAACCTTAGCTGTATCCATTTTAGTCATGGGAGTATCAACATCCATGATAGGTTTAATACCCTCATTTGATGTAATCGGCATATGGGCTGTTGTATGCTTATTAAGCTTAAGGATCATTCAAAGCTTTGCCTGTGGTGCTGAGTTTCTTAACTCATCATCGTTTTTGATTGAGTCAACAGAAAGCGGATACAAAGGATTCTCGGGAAGCTGGGCATCATTTGGGTCAATGGGAGGCGTTTTATTTGCCTCGATTTTACTTTTTTTTATTATTAAAACAGTTGATGGGAACAATACTCTAGAACCCATTATTTGGCGAATTCCCTTTATTTTTGCATTTTTAGGTTCACTCATTGGTCTTTACGTTCGATTATATATACCTGAAAGCAAAGAATACATTCTTCAATACACACCTTATGAAAAACCAAATTTTATTAAGTTATTGAAAGAATCATCTCGTTATATGAAATCATATAAAACAAAAACAGCCTGCGTGTTTTTTTTAGGAAGTCTCGGTGTTGCAACAACATTTTTAGTCTATATTTGCCCATCAATGCAGGTACACATTTATAACCGATTTACTATCATACAAATGCTCACATCGAATATTGTATCACTAGTGGTTATGCTATTTGTTTTTCCTATCATGGGTAAGCTATCAGACCAGCTAAATCGTACTCGCTTGATTGGTTGCTCTGCTGTTGCAATTGTTATTGGTTTATACCCTTTCTTTTCTGTTTTAGGCTCAGGCACATATCAAGAACTGCTAATCATTCAGTCAATCATCGCTATTCCAGCAGCAACTTATTACGCGACAGTTCCCGTATTTTTAACGGAACTCTTCCCTATTCGCTTGCGATGCACAGCACTATCTATTATCTATTCAATTGCAGCTAGCATCTCGGGTGGTTTAATTCCGCTCACATCAGTATACCTAATCAGATACACACAGATGACAACATCACCCATATTAATCATGGTATGCATAACCTCAATAACATTAGTTTTATTGTCTTTTTTAAAAAAGCATTCTAACTTACATGATGAAAAATATACAAATCAGCAGGGCCACCAACAGAGAAACTTACTGATACCAGAATGAAACCATGCTGCATTGCACAATAAATGCATTATGCGCTAAGAGACGCGCGATGCATTTACCGTGATTTTCAAACAATAAACCTTGACGAACGAGAGTTGTAACACTAGAATTGCCAGCCTATTGTTATAAATACTTCAAATGTGCTCTATAATAATAAATGATTTGATTAATTTTAAGAAAACTAACTGAGGAATACTGAATGCCCACCGTTCGCGTGAAAGAAGGCGAAAACCCCGAGTACGCACTGCGTCGTTTTAAACGGTCCTGTGAAAAAGCAGGCTTGCTAACCGAATTACGTCGTCGTGAATTTTATGAAAAACCTACTGCTGAACGCAAACGTAAACAAGCTGCCGCGGTTAAACGTCATTTAAAAAAATTGTCTCGTGACACGTCTACCGGTCGACCAGCAACTCATCGTCGCAAATAAAAAATGAGCCTAAAAGAAAATATTTTAAACAACCTTAAAGATGCAATGCGCGCCAGAGA